>PLZC01000282.1:429-7362 GCA_003151985.1 Acidobacteriaceae bacterium | reverse complement strand
CCCACCCGGGGACAAACATGGGCAGGTTCTTTTCGGCGGCAGCCAGCAGCCAACTGCTTTTGGGATCGATCTGATAGGACTTTTTGAGGTCGCCGGAGAGCAGAATCTTGTACATGAACTGGTGGGGCAAGAAGCGCTCTCCGGCCTGGTCCGCCCGGACCCACTCCTTGAGCACTTCATTCTCGATGCGCCGCATCGCCTCCATCTCCGGGATGCAGGTATCGGTGACGCGGTTCATGTGGCGAGCAAGCAACTTGCCTTCATCCGCGGGAGTCAAATCGCGATAGTGGGGAACGCGCTCGTAAAAGTCATGGGCGACGAGGTTGAAGACGTCTTCCTCGAGATTGGCCCCGGTGCAGCAGATGCCGTGAATCTTGTCCTGGCGGATCATCTCGGCGAGCGACAGACCCAACTCCGCGGTGCTCATGGCTCCGCCGATGGTGACAAACATCTTTCCGCCGGAAGCCAACAAAGCGTTGTAAGCATTTGCGGCATCCACAAGCGCCGCGGCATTGAAGTGACGATAGTGGTGCTTGATAAAAGACGTAATCGAGGTCATTCTGCGTACTCCCGTACTAACGCTACCACAGGTGAATTGACGCAAAGTTATGCGGCGGAGGCTGTCCCAAGAAGGGCATTTACCTTGGCCATCACCGCGAAAGCATCGGCCACGTAGACCACGTCGGCCTTGCCGCGAGTCCAGCCGCAGTTGGGGTCAAGCGAGATGGCACGCCGATCGCCGATGAATCGCCAGCCTACGACGTGCGGCTCTTCACCGTGGCAACAGGTGGACAGGCCTTTGGCATGCCGCGGAGTCGCGCCGGTCTGGCCGATCTGGTTCATATGGGTGAGGAAGGGAAGCACAGGCTGGCCCTCTCCGCCCTGATCGACGAGGGATTTGCTGCTGCCGAGCGATGCGCCGGTTAGCCGCAGGAATCCGAGAATCAATTCACCTGCCTCAGGGACATGGATCTGGCCGTCGGGCTGCTTCTTTGTCCAGCCGGCACCCGTAACGAAGAGGAGCCGCGCATCCGGCCGAATCGTCTGCGCATCCTGCATCGGGGCGCGAATACCGCTGACCGTTGTGCGAAGCGGCGGAAGCTCGACCGCTATCTCCTCTAACTTCGCGCTTGCGGCCAGGCCGGCAAAGGCTGCGTGGGTGCCTGCGTCGAGCAATAGAAACCACGGGCGCGCATCGCGGCTGACTACCGCTTCAACGCGCTGGCGATAGAACCAGCGAGTAGCCTCGATGGAGTCGGCGCCACCGATGGAAGTAATGTGCGTGTCGATGAATCCGCTAAGCCGATGCGCCACACCGGCGGCAACCCGCGCAAATCGGGAAGTGGCTGGAGCCAGAACGATCGTGGCTTGTGCGGCACGGCAAAGCGCTTCGCAGGCGGCTTCGTCGCTGGCATAGCGAGGCTGCGCAAGCGCTTCGCCAGAGACGGCGAGCAGGCGCGCTCCGCTTGAGGCAAGGACATCGGCGGCGAAAGACGGTTCAGCCCCAATAATTCCTATAGTCAGGGCGGCGGAGAGGCGCGCCGCAAGCTCCAGCCCGGCAGTCACTGTTTCAAGCGAGGCTTTGGTTAGAGCTGCGCCATTTTCGTCTACATGCGTTAGTACTAAGATCGATTCCATCGCTTACTCAGCTCCAATCCACTCGACCAGCTCGCGGGCGATCTCGTCGGGAGTGAGGTCCTTGACCACGCGGGTGGTGCGCTGCTGTTTGGGCAGGCTCACCGAGACATAACGCAGGCCGTTGGCCGCCAGGGTTGCGGATTTCGCTTTTTGCAGCGCGGGCATGATGGTGCGCATGTTGGCCATGCCGANNCGATCTGCGGATTGTTGCGCGGCTCCGCCAGGTTCCCCGTCGCCCAGCCCAGCACCGCGGGCGTTCCCGCGCACACCGACACCTGGTGCTTGCCGCCTTCCACGCGTTCCAAAACCTCAAACGAGCCGTCGCCGCGCAGGTCGATCTGATCCACCCCCTGGAACTGGTCGATAATCCCGAGGCGCTCGCCCACCAACTGAAGCGTTACGCCTGCGCCACGCGATGCCGACTCCCAGCCGCCAAACAGGAGCAGCTTGGTTCTGTCGAGACCGGGCAGAGAGGCGATAGTCTCGGCAAGCACCGCAGCGGTTGAATGTGGGTCGGGGAACCCGCCGATTGGCCCATCCACGGCGACTAACTCGAACGCGACCTTTTGCGCCACGGTCATCATCACCTGTTGCAGCTTGGCCTTGGGTCCAAGGCTCACCAGCCACACCTTGCTGCCTGGATTCTTGGCGGCCAGATTCGCAGCTTCATAAAGCGCGCTTGCCGCCCAGGGATCCAGCACAGCGGGCAAAACCATTTCATTCTTGATTCCCGGGCCATTCGGGCCGGTCACAGGTTCCAGGGTTTGCAGCGGGTCGGGAACAATGCCCGCACAGACCACGATATGTACAGCAGTCGCCATGAAGATTTCCTTTATGAATGATTTTAATTGGTGGGAGCGCCTAGTTTTCCGCGGAGTGCAGTCCGCCCGCGCCGGCGCGGAATTCTATATTCGTGTGCTCGCCGTCCGCCGACTGGCCGCAATTCCACAAGCACGCGCCGCAATGCACGCATTTTTCGCGCTCGAAGGCAGGGACGCCATCCGCGCCCTCGGTCAGGGCCTGGCCGGAGCACATGGCGATGCAGGTCTTTTCCACGCAGTGGATACAAAGCGCCGCATCCCGAAGCACCACGTGATCGGCAAAGCCGGGCATGGCTTGCACCTTGCCGCCTAACAACAGCGCGTCCTGCTGCGAGACCAGAAGCCGGCCGTCGAACGGGATCTCGGGCCAACCGCGTGCAGTGAGCAAGGCATCGTGCAGCGGCCGCCCATCGGCGATGGCGAGTGCCGACGCTTCTTTCAGGTTGAGACCAGCCGCCGAATGCGAAATCTGTTTGTGTGCAGGGGGGATGTGCGCGTGCAGCGAGAGACGACCGCCCGTGAGTCCGGCCAGCGCCATGCCGATCATGCCGCGAACAATTCCGCCATGGAAGCCATTGCGCGCATTCTCCGCCTGGCGGGCGCCCAACTCCACCCGACTGGCGCGGCGGCGCTTCTCGTATGTGGCGGCCAGATTCTCCCGCGAGAAGGGCTTGCCGGCGCGCAGCAGTTCCACCACGGCATCGGCTAGTTGCACGCCTGTGGTCCAGGCCTCATCCACGCCGGAGCCGGTAAGCATGTTGGTCGAGCCCGAGCCCTCGCCGATGCGGGCAAAACCATCACCGGAAAGGAACGGCTCGCCGCGCCGGCCAGACTCTTCAAGCGATTTTGCACCCCAGGAGCGCAGGGTTCCGCCACTCAGGTGCTTCCAGAGGGCGGGATGTTGAATGTAATGCTGCAAGTAGCGGTATGCGGTGCGCGAAGGATCGCTCATCCAGGAAGGCACGAAAATTCCAACCGAAACCAGCCTGTCCGGATGGACATAGAGAAAGCCGAAAATCTCCGGCTCAGGATAGCCGAAGGTATGCCACACGGTTCCCGGCTGCAGGGTTGAGTCCTCGGCCAGCTCAATCACCATTTTCATGCCGAGAGCCCATTCGCGGCGCGCGTGACCTTCAGGCAGGCCAAGGTGTTCGTCGATCGCCTGACCTACTGCACCCACCGGGCCATCGCCCACGACGGTCAATTTGGCGAGCACATCCATTCCAGCCATGAAGCCGTCGGCAGGCGCACCCGCGCGATCAACGCCCTGGTCTGTAAGGCGCAAGCCCTGAACCGCCTTGCCGGAAAACAGCGGCGCGCTGACCGGTGTACCCGGCCAAATCTGAACCAGCCCGGAGGCCATAAGCTGCAGGCCCACCCACTGGTTGAACTGGCCCATCGAGAGCACCAAGCCGCCATGCTTATTCAGGAAGGCCGGTGTCCACGGCAACTCGAACGAATGGTCACGAACGCCGGCGAACGGCCCTGCAAAGCGTAACGCCGCATCGGCCGTTCGCAAAGGGAGCGACCGCCGGCTGGCGCCTACCGGGTCCAGCAGATAGAGCACCCGTTCCTGTTTGACCTCAATGGCCATGGGAATCTGGGCTGGATCGAGATCAGGAAAGCTGGCGCGGACCCCCTCGGCACTGGTCACCACACCGCTGACGCCCGCGGAAAGATCGTCTGCGCGCTCATAGCAGAGCACCTGCAGCGGCATGCCCGGCATAGCCTTGCTTTCAAATGCGGGATCGTCGGGGTGCGCGCTCAACTCACGGGTCAGCGCCGTAAGAAAGCCGCCCATCGCGGGGCCAAAGCCGGCGCAGGCGATGTCGACTTCCATCGTCTGGCGTTCAATCTCCGCATTCACGCCGATTTCAGTGCTTACGCTCATTCAGTGCCCGCCATGGGATAGTCAAGGGCTTCAGGAATCATCACGCTGCTCACCGTCTCCGCGGCGCGGTCTTTGGCCAGCCGCGAACCGCTCAGACAGCCGAGCAGCTTGTTTTGCAGGCGCAAAAACTCGCTTGCGCCCGTACAACCGGGGCAAGGGCCGGCCTTCTGCGGATGGCTGCCGTCCGCGGCCAACACATCGATTGCCATGGCCGTGATGCCCGGCATTGTCTCTTCGTATGCCTCGAGCTCGGAAGCCAGGAAGCAACTCTTGTGTCCATCCTCGTTCCAGGCCGGGTGCTGGTTGTAGCCGAAAACCAACTCGGCGCAAATCCGCGAAACCTCGCCCGCCGCCTGCGCCGCCTGCGTATGGCAAAGGTCGCTCAGGAATTGCAGCGTTCCTTCCAGGCCCTCGGAGGCCACAGGATCGTCTCCGCCGCGGGCTTCCAGTTCCATCACGTCGAGTATCTGGTAGCGCGAGGCAAGCAGCCAGCAGAGCGCGTCGGCCAACGCAAAAGTCACTCCCTGGCGCTGCCCGTGATAGAGCTTGTTGCCTGACGGGTCCGAGGTCTTTTGCAGGTAGTTCAAGGTCCATTGCCAGAGGGTCATCGCGGAAGCCAACGTACAGGCTCCCGTGCCGGGGCGGGACGAAGCGATCTTGCGCATCGCCGAGAGCCAGCCGCGGAATTGCGCCAGAAATACGCCGGAGGTCATGGTGATGGTCAACTGGCGCCGCTGCACCGCCTCAGGCCCCTCGTAGGTAGCTTCGAGCTGGGCGTCCATCCACTTGTTGGCCAGGAAGCCGGGGCAGTCCTCGGTGATGCCGTAGCCGCCCATCAGGCTCACTGCTTCGCGCATCATGTTTGCGCCGTGGCCGGTGTTCCATAGCTTTACGGCCGGGCAAATCACGTTGGCTTCGGCGTCCATCAGGACGTATTCGACCAAGGGGTCGGCCTCCAATTCAACGCGCCGTGGGTCACCGGCCTTCAACGAAAGCAATTCGATGGCGCGATATTCGCTCTCCTTCAGCGCCTTCATCTCCGCGCGCCCGCCCTGGATGCCGCTCTCCTTGAGGATCGCCGTCTTGCGCTTCTCCACTGGTTCCATAGCGTCAAACAGCCGTGCTGCGGCAAAGCCCAGGGAAGTGGCGGCCTCGCCGGTGGCCCACACGTCCACCAACCGGTGCAGTGCATCCTCGCGCTGTTGTATGCCGTGCTCAAAACGAACCGTGCCGGGCTTGGCGCCCTCGGCTCCGCGGAAGCGTTCGCGCTGGTAGCGAATCACCGGCTCGACCGCCGAAAGTAGCTTGGCTGCCGTCATCACGCCCACCGGCACACGGGTGCGCCGGAAAACCGCCTCGATCACCTCGCTATGGTTGTAATTCGGAATAATGACGCCGTCCTTCACGGTGTATCCGCCTACGATGCGGTTAGCCGGAACTTTCAGGTTGAAGATGGGGTCGCCTGTGGACGAAAGCTGATGAACCAGCTTCTTGGTGGGAGTTCCGTGGTCGAACGTGCCCTCGTCGGTTTCCTCCAGGATCACGATGCAACTACCCTTGATGCGCGAGTCGTCGGAAGTAACGGCGGCGGTGGCGAAATTCGCAAACGCAATATTGGTGATGAACCGGCCGCGCTTTTCCACTTGAAGCCACGGCTCTTCGCCATCGTTCCATTTGGCTACGCGTAACTTGCCGTTTAGCATTCCGGTGTCCACACCCACGTAGGGAACCGGCTCAGTCAGCGCGAAGGCTCCGCGGAAGGGCTTGCGGGCAACATCCGAATTTGTGCCTGACTGCGGCGGCGCGCTCAAGGCCATATAGTGATGTGCCTGTTCTTCGGTTCCACGCTCGTGAATCGGCGAGAGGGCCAGAAATCCCGCCACGGCAGCCGTAGCGGCGCCGCTGTCTACCCACGCCAGTTCAAACGCCATCAGCGACAGCGCAAGGTTCTTGGGCCCAACAATGAACCCACCGTCTTCCGGTTCCATGAATGCAGCCGTCAGCCCGGCGCGATCGAAGTCCTCAAGCATCGCGGCCTTCTCAGGCGTCCACTCATGGGTGTTGCGTTGTCCCGCGGCCACCAGCCTGGCTACCGTTCCTCGCGCCACGCCCCGTGCAGCTTGCACCAGCATTTGCAGGTCGAACCGGTCGGCAAATCGCCATTGAACCTGGCGCACCGAGTCGCCGGGAAGAGTCAGCATGGTCCCCATTACCGGAGTTGTGCTCATAGGTTGATTCCTCGAATCGCGCTCACATTGTCTCTAAATGAGGCGATAAAAGCGTGTGATCCGCATCACCTAGACGGATCTCCAGCTTCTTGGAGTCCGCGCGAAGTCATTGAATCAATTCAGAATTGATCTGCGAAGCCCTTGTGCCGATTCACGATTTAATGGAAATCGTGCGAGCGCAGGTCGAGAGAGCGATGCACAAGCGGCGCGAGATGGCTTGCTTTCACGTGGATTACGCCATCCTGATTCTGCAGCAAGCCTTCCACAACCAGGAACTTGCTGCGGGTCACAATCAGGCGGTTGTGCTCATAGACGTCGGGAGTGACAATGACGTTGGCGATGCCGGTTTCGTCTT
>PLZC01000282.1:0-406 GCA_003151985.1 Acidobacteriaceae bacterium | reverse complement strand
CGGTAATGCATGGGGTGTTTGCCGACGGTCAGGCCGGTTCCGGCGTAGTCGGCAACCATGCGCTCTTCGATATTCATCTGCTGCAAGGGAAGCGCGCCCGAATCTTCGCGCAATGATTGGCTGGCATGTTGAAGAAGCGGCCCTTCCGGTTTTCCGGCGCGCTCGATTTGCCAAAGCGCGTCCCGCCGATGCCGGATGGCATCAAGCTGATTGAGCGCCCCGATTTGAGCAAGACGCGCCAGATCTTTCCTTGATAATGTGGGAACACGCTGCACGAGATCGTCTGCCGAGGAAAAGGGGCCGCTGTTGGAACGCGAGGCAACGAGAGCTTCGGCTGTTTGTTTGTGCAGACCCTTTGCATAGCCGAGCCCCAGACGGACGGATAGCGTGCCATCCCACTCGTGTT
>PLZC01000116.1 GCA_003151985.1 Acidobacteriaceae bacterium | reverse complement strand
CCTTCGAGGATGATCTTGCGCTGGTTCGCGATCTTTAGCCGCGCGGCGGTGTCGATTCTGGCCTCGTCGGTCAGCAGGGTGGTGAGCGCTTTGCGCGCTTCCTGGCGAATGGTGTTGCGGTCCTCCAGGAACCCTACTTCGTCTACATCGGCCAGGGTGTCGGCCACCGTGTGGGCCAGCTTGTTGAGCTTGTCGGGGCTGATCCTCATAGCACCGCCTTGTATTTTTTCGCCAGCTCGGTCTTGACCTTCTTGAACATCTCGGCGTATTGAGCGCCGGATTTGCGCATCTCCTCGGAGTACGCGTCCAGAATGACGCGAACCTCGTCGTTGATGCGGTCTTCGAGGGAAAGCTCCTCGATCAGGCCCTCAGTGACGCGCGCTTCGACCACCTTCAAGTTGCTGGTGGTGATCATTTTGGCGTCGATGAGGTGCTTGACCGTGCGGCGGGCCAGATACCCAATGTAGTCTCGTGAAAAAATCATGAGTTAAGCGTCAGGATAACGCATCGGGGCAGGGTGTGTACACTAGCCGCCGCCTCGGTCGCAGGTTTCCGTAATTCAACCCTCAGTTGAGCGCATTCTCTTCACGCCGAACCAGACCAGCCAGCCTGCCGCGGCCAGGTTGAGCACTCCCTTGCCTATCCAATCCACGGTAAGCACTCCACCCACCCCGCCCATCCGGTACATGCCAAATCCGCCCAGCATGCAAGCGATAACGCCGCCAAAAACCAGTGCGTAGCGGTGCGCATCACCCCAGTTTGCGCAGGACGTCCATCGTTTTATCAGTATCAGTGTCAGCCCGGCCCACGCCGAACCGACGGCCAGCGCCCACCAATAGGGGATCAGTGGCCAGTTTCCGAACCCTACCTCCACCGCAGCGGCCCAGGGTGTACCCAGAATGCCGGCCATCAATGCGACGGTCACCGGCGTCGGCGCTGGGCGCCGTGTTTCCCGCTTTACCGCCGGAGCGTACAACCGATACGAGGCAAAAATCAGCGTCAGAATGCCGGCCAATCCAGCCGCGATGTACAGCGGCGGCGGGCTGTAGGGCTCCATGTGAAATACCTGCACCCGGGACATCTGCGTCCATGAGTACCAGGCCAAGAACGAACCCAGCACGAAGAACCCGCCCACGACGAATACGCCGCGGGTGCCAAGCCACTCCTCCCTTCGCCGCGCCGGGAAAAGCAGTTCGGTAAGCTGAACCGGAATCAAAACCACCCAGGCGCACTCGTAGCCCAACGCCCACAAAAAGTAGACCCAGTTCACTCCGAAGACCCGGCCATAGGCATGCGGCGCAAGCCCCACCAGAGGGGCGATAGAAGTTTGCTGGATGACACACTCCTCAGCGACAGCCAGTGCCAGGCCCATCAGCATCATGCTCAACCAGCCCTTTTGCCAGCGCCTCACAAAATGCCGAATCAACAGTGCGCCGCACCCCCAGCACATGATCTCGGGAATCAGCACCGGAATAACACTCACCCGCGTGCTTCCGTAAAGCACCTCCGAGATCACCGGAGCCAGCAGCAGAAGCGTAACTGCAGGTCCGTTTCGCTGCCACCACGACGGCGGGGAGTTGGGTGAAATCGCATTTGCCTGGGATGCTGCCTGTTCGGTCTGCTGCATTGTCAACTCCTCGTGATAAAATATATCTCACGAAGAAGTATCTCACATATAAGACAAATGGCAAAGCAGAAAATCGTGCCCTCAGACCCCCCGGTTGCCCTTGCCCATGAAGCCCTCATGGGCCGCGACTTCAGTGACGCGGTTGTCTTCTTTCACGAAGCAATCGCCGCCCACTTGGGGATCAACGCTACAGAATGGAAGTGCCTCGGCCTGCTGGAACGCCAGGGCCCATTACCCGCCAGCCGCCTGGCCGAGCTGTCCGGGTTCACCACTGGCGCCATCACCGGTATCGTTGACCGCCTTGAGCGCGCCGGATATGTCCGCCGCGAAAAGCATCCAACCGACCGCCGCAGCGTGATCGTCCAACCCGTCAACGCCGAAGAAGTGCGCAAGCGCGTCGAGCCGGTCTTTCAGTCCCTGGTCCAGGCCTTGTCCTCGATTGCGAGCAAATACAGTCCCGCGGAAATCTCCGCCATCGCCTCGTATTTGACTCAGATCACCGCTGCGATTCATGCCGAGACAGCGAGGCTCAAGCAGGCAAAGACCAGACCTATCCGGCCGCATCGCGCTGGGCCGCTGCTTCGTCCGGGGCCGTAGAGGCCGAAGCGGAGGTCAATGCCGGCGAAACAAGCAGCAAAAGCATGAGAGTGCGTGCGCGATTCATGGGTGTCCTCCGCACTCTGTCTATCGGACCCCTTCCTGAAGAAATGAGTACAAACCTCATCCCCGCGAGCAAGAATGGATTACAGAAGTCACCAGGCTTTCGTAGGGAAGAATTGCCAGTCCTTAGAGCGTCTTGCCCCCAACCACCAGCCGCTCGGCCACGGCCTCCACAATTTGCTCCTGCACCTCGTCGATGCCCAGGTTACCCTCGATCAATACCACGCGCTCCGGCTCTCGCGCGGCAATCTCACGGTACTTCTCCCAGACCCTGCGATAGAACGCGTCTTGTTCCTGCTCGAAGCGGCCTTCGTCCTTGCCCGTCTGCGCGGTCTGGCGATCGTTGCGGCGACGCGCCCGGCTCAGCGAGACTTCAAGCGAAGGCAACAGAAGCAGTGTCAGGTCCGGTTGCAAGTCGCCCACAACCAGACGGTGCATCTCCAGCACTATGGCCGAGCCAAGCTCGCGGCCACCACCCTGATAAGCCTCGGTGGAATCCGTGAAACGGTCGCAAAGCACAGTTGTCCCGGCGGCGAGCGCGGGCTCAATCACCTCGGCCACCGCCTGCGCCCGGTCGGCAAACATCAGGGCCATCTCCGCCATCGGCGCCAGCGCTGCCGAGCGCGAGTCAAGCAGCAATTCCCTGATCCGATCGCCCGTGGCCGTTCCCCCCGGTTGGCGGGTTACAGCGGTTTTAAGATGGCGCTTCTCCATCCATCCCGCCAAACGCTTGATTTGCGTAGTTTTGCCGGAACCATCCAAGCCTTCGAGAGTAATAAAGAGACCGCGCGGCATGGGCTGAGTCTACCACCGCAACGAAAGTTGGAGACGGTGCTGTGGCGATTGTGTTACAACGGGTTAAATCCGAAAATCACCGGAGGCAGGCCACTGCCCTCCACTGGAGTGGAAAGAAAGTGAAATCAAGCACCATTCACAAGCTATCTATTTGCGGCTTCCTCACCGTTGCCATGTTGTTTGCTAGCCAGCTCGACGCTCAAAATCTCACTCTGGAGGGGCAAACCGGAGGTTTCCTCACCCCCACGGCCTACGTTGTCTACTCGGCCAAGGGCCAGACGTTTTCCCACCCAGCGGTGGGCTTCCATTTTGTCAACACCTCGAAGGTCATCGGCAATGTCGAGACGGTAAGCATCACCGAAGGTTTTGCCAACCGCGCCGAGGTTGGCTACACCCGCAGCATTCACCAGGTTGGGGACGCCACCAATGGCGGGCTGGATCTCAGCACCCTGTGGAATTTCAACGGAATGAATGTTTTCCATGGCAAGGTTGTATTGCTCAAGGACGGGCAGGGCAGTCCATTCACGCCGGGCATAGCCGTCGGCGGCCTGGTACGCGTGGGCGACAAATTCGTCACCGGCGCTTTGGATCAGGAGTTCGCCCTTCTCCACGGCATCGTCATTTCCCCCAAGGCTTACAACAACGGCGACGTCTACATAGCGGCCACCAAAACATGGGCCAAGCCTCCCATTCCGTTCCTCATCAACATCGGCTGGAAGGCTACTAACGCCGAGATCTTCGGTCTGGGCGGACAATCCACGCGCTTCATCGGCCGCGCATTTGGCGGTCTCGGCATACCCCTGCCTCTCAGCCATGGAATTTACGCCGTACCCTCGTTCGGTTTCACCATGGAGCCGCCGCAGGTCAAGAACCTCGGTGCAATTATCGATGGCGGCAAGGCGCATATCCCCACTACTCTTGATTACGCCGTCCGCGTCACGCAGAAGGATAACCCTCATTTCGCATTCGACATCGGTGTGGGCCAAGTGGCCGGCGTCATCGGAACGCACACGGCTCTTACCAACTTGCCTCCGCCTTATCCTCCGACGGTCACTTTGCCTGTCGACCTGCAAGCAAAACACATTTTGGGCATGGGCCTCAGCATCCGCTACTAAACCTGTCTTGCGGGAAAGCCTTCCAATGTCGAGGCTTTCCCGCCAACCGCGTTGAAATTCCGTCACACCAAAAGACGGTCCTACGCCTATGCGATAACATTCAGTGTTTCTCCTGCAAGACAACTTCTACCCGCATCTTGGGTTCCAACTGGCATAGTCCGGCTGCGCAGACGCGCGTCGAACTCGATTGGCACGAATGCACAGGAGGACCTATTTATGCGAATGTTTCGTTTCACGCGCTGGTTATTGCTGGCACTCTTTCTCTGTCTGGTTCCCGCGACATCCCGCGCAGGAGTCTTCATCAGCGTAGGCTTCGCTCCGCCTGACCTGCCGGCTTATGAGCAGCCCCTTTGCCCCGAGTCTGGACTGATGTGGATGCCCGGCTACTGGGCCTATGGTGACGATGGCTATTACTGGGTTCCCGGCGCCTGGGTTCCGGCCCCCTATGAGGGCGCGCTGTGGACGCCCGGCTACTGGGGCTGGTCCGACAACCTATATGTATTCCACGATGGCTACTGGGGCGATCACGTCGGCTACTACGGCGGCGTGAATTACGGCTTCGGCTACATGGGCATCGGCTTTGCCGGCGGCGAGTGGCGCGGCNNTCGGCTTTGCCGGCGGCGAGTGGCGAGGCCATGATTTTGCTTACAACACCGCAGTGGTGAGGGTAAACACCACGATCATCCACAACACGTATGTCAATGAAACCATCGTCCACAACAATACGGTGGTAAATAACTCGCGTGTAGCTTTTAGCGGTGGCAAGGGAGGCATCCAGCACCAGCCCACTGCCCAGGAGCAGCAGGCAACGCATGAGACGCATGTGCCTCCCACCACATATCAGCAGCAGCATGTGCAGACTGCGCGAACTGACCGCACCCTGTATGCAAAGGCAAACGGGGGGCACCCGCAAACGCTGGCTATAGCAAAGCCGCTGGCCGCCGAGACGCACCCTGCACCCAGCGGGATGCGCCCATCCGCGCCCGCGGCGGCAAACCCCAATGGACGGCCCGGCTCGCAGCCGCAGCCTGCTGTTGCGCGGCCTGGTGCGCGCCCTGAATCGCGCCCGGCCCCGCCTTTGAATTCGCAGCCGCGCCCCGAACCTTCAAACCCTCAGCAAAATCGCCCCGCTCCGGCCATGCCGAACAATGAATCAAGGCCGCAACCTCACCCAACTCCCTCGGCTCCGCAGCAACCTCGTTACTCACCGCAGCAGGAGTCACGGCCACAACCGCAATCTCGTCCCGCCCCGGAATCTCGGCCAGCACCGCAAGCCAGGCCTGCTCCGGAATCGCGGCCCGCTCCTCAAGCCCGCCCTGCTCCGCCTCCACGGCAGGAGTCGCGCCCGGCTCCGGCCCCAAGACCGCAGTCTGAGCCCAAGCAGAAGGAACCG
>PLZC01000167.1 GCA_003151985.1 Acidobacteriaceae bacterium | reverse complement strand
CCGGCCCCAGCACCGACGAAGCGCCGATCCCCAGTCCCCCGATAAAGCGGAAGACCATGAACGAATTCCAATCCCTGGCCAGCCCGCACCCAAACGCAGAGGCGACATAAAGCAGCGCCGTGATGCGCAGCGTCTCGCGCCCCCCCAGCTTTTGCCCCACGGTCCCTGCGCCGAGCGCTCCAATCACCGTGCCAACCAGCCCGATGGCCACCGTCAGGCCCTTGTTTTGCGGGCTCAGGTTATACAGCCGCACCAGGGCGTCGATCGCGCCCGAAATGACTACGGTATCGAATCCGAAAAGCAGCCCGCCGAGTGCGCCGGTCAGCGTGGCCTTCATGAGAGGTATGTTAGGTCGCATGGTCTTGGGTCCGTTGAGTTCCAAACCATCCTACAGACTCAGTCCCCTACCGGCAAACCCCCGCGCTTCAACTGTGGCGTTTTCGAATAATGAATAAGTCACGACTCCGCGCGCGGCCCCGCCGGCGTCACTGCCAGCACCAAGCAGCGATTCTTCCCCGCAGCGCTCAATGCTGATGCCATTTCGCTCTCCATATAAGCGCAGTCGCCCGCTTCAAGCACCTCCTCCAGGCCACCCACATTCATTT
Source organism: Acidobacteriaceae bacterium (assembly GCA_003151985.1). Classification (GTDB taxonomy): domain Bacteria; phylum Acidobacteriota; class Terriglobia; order Terriglobales; family Acidobacteriaceae; genus Telmatobacter. Next base: position 21,906 of record PLZC01000167.1, on the reverse strand, counting down.
GCAATCGCCCTTCCAGCACATAGACCAAGCCACTGGTCTCGCGGCCCGGCTCCGTGGTCGACGAGGCTCCGCCTGCGGGGTACTCGATAATCTGCGCCACCAGCCCGGGCGCGCCCAAGGGCGCATTCAGCGGTATGATCTTCACCGATTCCAGGCCGCGGCCCGCGCCCTGCAAATGCGCCTTGCGCGTGATCGAAAGCGTGTGCCGCGAGGGTTCCGAGAAGAAATAGCTCATGCCCACGCCGTAGACCCGGCTGATCGTCGCCAGGGTAGGCAGCGTCGGAATCATCCGGTCCGTTTCCAGTTTTGAAAGCAACGCCGTCGAAAGCCCGGTTTCAGCCGCCAGCCGCGAAAGCGTAAGCCGCTTTTGCGTGCGCAGCGAACGCAGCTTCATACCGATGCAGTAAGGCTCGAGAGACCATTGTGCGTAGGAAACACTTTTTGACATGGAATCCCCCTTCTTCCCTAGTCTCGGCCGAGTTAGCCTTCCCACATCTGAGAATTCTCTGAAGTTTTCCTGAAGCCATTCCGCCGCTTGGATTAGTTAACCCTGAAAGACCCGCCGGCTCTATTCACGAACCGGCGCTAAGCAACGCCTCGCCACCAGGCGCAGCCAGCGTCATTTCCACAAATTCGCATCCAACTTATTCATATTTATCGAGATGCGCCGATAATCCCTAGTAGCAAGATGGTCAATAAGTAACCTGTTTTGGATTACTTCCCGCGTTAAAAATGCTGCCCAACACCTTCACGCAGCCTCATTAAAAGTCGATAATCAGCACGTCGCAGAGAATCTCGACCTTCGCAAACGCAGATCTTCTCTGCGGCTGTCTGAGAAAAACCAGTACAACAGCACCGGGGATCCCAGGAGCGGCATTGGAACGAAAGAAGCGTCCTTCATCAGCTTTGACGGATTCTCACGAAAGCGGCCCGCCCGCCCCCCGGCGTAGCCCCGTCGCCGGACCGACCGAGTCGCCAACCATCGGTTTTGATCCCCGGATGGAAGACCAGGGCTTTGCTTTTGCCGGTTTCATCTTGCACCCGGATGGCGCCCTTTTCCGCGGCAGGACCCTCATTCATTTGCCTCCCAAGGAACTGGCGGCGCTCCGGGTGTTGCTGGAGAATGCCGGCCAGATCGTCACTCCCGGCCAATTGAAAAAGAACCTGTGGGGCGATGTGCACGTCACCGCCGACAGCGTTCCCAAATGTATTTCTTCGCTGCGCTCGCGGCTTGAACCGGATGAGTGCATCCAGACCGTATACAAGCGGGGCTACCGTTTTTCAGCCGAGGTCTCGCGTCCCGGCAGCGCAACTTCCGTCAAGCTTCCCCGCCTTGCCATCATGCCTTTTGCCACCGGTCGCGCTGTTCCCGAACATCTTGGCTCGGTCATCGCCGAGGAAACCATTGCCCGGCTATCGAACGCATCCGATCCCATGGCTTCCGTGCTGGCTCGCGATTCGGTTTTCACCCTCGCACAGCGCGGCCTCACGGCGCAACAACTGGGGGAAAGTCTCAAGAGCGATCTCGTCCTGACAGGAACGCTGCTGGCTCTGCCCGCGCATTTCAGGCTTCGCGTCGAGATGATCCGGGTAGAGGACTGCACGCAAATTTGGGTTGAAGATCTGCTCGTGGCGCGGGACCGCATCGCCGGCATCGAATCCGAACTGTTTAGCCGCCTTCAATCTCGACTGGGTGGAGGCGGCCTGAGCATCTCCGCCGCCGCCGAGCGCGACGGCACTCCTCACCAACGGGAGGCCTACGAGATCTTCCAGAGCGGACGCTATGAGTGGCAAACGCTTGAGCGACACAGGATGCAGGACGGCCTGCAAAAGCTCGTCCGCGCCGCCGAGCTTGATCCCTCGCTCATCTCCGCCAAGGTCGACCTGGTGCGGCTATGCGTCACCCAAGCCTTTTACGGCTTCATGTCCCCGGCTGTCGAAGCAGAACTGGTGCAACGCACGGCCAATTCCATTCCCGACTCTTCCCAGGAGGCCTCTTCCTTTCTTCCCGCTCTTGGCTGGGTCAACTTCCATTGGAATCACAATCTGGCCGCAGCCATCTGGGCCTTCGACAAAAGCGCGGATTTGTCTCATGATCCGTGGAACACTCGCTTGCGCTCGATCTTCGAGCTCAGCCGCCACCGCTTCCCGGAGGCCATTGCACTGTTACGCGCGGCGCTCAGGAGCGATCCCTATTCGCCCCGCCTGAATAACCGCCTGGCCTGGGCGCTTCACCTCGATGGTCAAGCCGAAGAAAGCGTCGCCCATATTCGCCGGGATATGGCCCTGTTTCCCAATCATGGAGGCACAAGCTTCTATGGGACGCTGATTCTTGCCTTCAACCGCGATGCGGCGCTTGCAATGCAACTTGCCGAGGGGCTTGCCCGGCGGCGGCCCCACTCTGACCTGCCAACCAGCGCCCTCGCGTACGCTCTCGCCTGTGCCGGCCGCAGCGGCGAAGCTCGCGACATTCTTGAACGGTTGCAATGGCTAAGCAGGGAACGTTACGTCCTCAAGTGCTTCACGCCGGCGGTCTATGTTGCCCTCGGAGACCTCGATTCTGCCCTGTCCGAGTTGCAGGCCGCGGGCGATGCACGCTGCCCCTGGTTCTTCCAGATGCTGGCCGATCCCAGACTGAAGCCACTAGACGGATGCCCGGAGTTTGTAGAGATGCAGTCCATCCTTACCCGTATGGAACCCGCGGCGGCACTCGACACCGAGCCTTAATTGTGACCCGAGTCCAGCCGTTCCAATAGCTTATACATCTATTAGTAAACCGATAAATCTAGCCAGACTCTCCCCCGGCCTTGTAAAGTCATTCCGACCGCGCTTCCACGGCCTCTTAAAAAGTCAAGGATGAACGCGTCGTTTTGAGAGGGCACGACTTTACCCTTCTTCACAGGTCAGCTTTGAAAGGGCATGACTTTAGTCGTGCCGATAAAACCAATAAAACCGATGGGCTTTAGCCCCTGAGGGACGTACGCAGACGCCCGGGAAACTGATAGACGCTGGGAGGAACCAACCAATGCCACTTCGCCGCTTGCTTTTTGTTCTGCCACTCATTCTTGCCACTTTCGCTCTGCAAGAGCATGCTCAACAGGCCCCTTATCTCGACCCCAAGCTCGGCCCCGCCGATCGCGCCCACGACCTCGTAGGCCGCATGACCCTCGATGAGAAGGCCGCCCAGCTTGAAGACTGGGCCACTTCCATTCCGCGCCTCGGCATTCCCGACTACCAGACATGGAACGAAGCCTTGCATGGCATTGCCCGCGCCGGGTACGCAACAGTTTTTCCCCAGGCCATCGGCATGGGCGCCACCTGGGACACCGCCATGGTGCACAGCATGGGCAACGTCATCTCCACCGAGGCCCGCGCCAAGTACAACCAGGCCCAGCGCGAGGGCAACCATCGCATCTTTTTCGGGCTCACCTTTTGGTCGCCCAACATCAATATCTTCCGCGATCCCCGCTGGGGCCGCGGACAGGAGACATACGGCGAAGACCCATTCCTCACCGGCAAGCTCGGCGTAGCCTTTGTGGGCGGCGTCCAAGGCGAAGACCTGAACCACCTGCGCGCCGTGGCCACCAGCAAACATTTTGCCGTGCACTCCGGTCCCGAATCCCTTCGCCACGGCTTCAACGTCGACCCCAGCCCCCGCGACCTCGAAGAAACCTATCTCCCCGCCTTTCGCGCCACGGTTACTGAAGGCCACGTGCAGTCTGTGATGTGCGCCTATAACTCCATCGACGACTTCCCCGCCTGCACCAACAAAATGCTGCTCAAGGAACACCTCCGCGACGCCTGGGGCTTCAAGGGTTTTGTCGTCTCCGACTGCGGCGCCATCGTCGACGTGAACCAGGGCCACAAAAAGACACCGGACATCATGCACTCGGCCGCCATGTCGCTCCAGGCCGGCACAGACCTCTCCTGCAGCATGTGGACTCAGGGCTTCAACACTCTGGCCGACGCGGTTCGCCAGGGACTGGTTACAGAGGATCTTGTCACGCAAGCTGCCGAGCGGCTCTACGAGGCCCGCATCCGGCTCGGCCTCTTTGAGCCGCAAGGGTCCAGTCCCCTCGATAACATCCGCTTTTCCTCCGACGTCGCCATCCCCAATCGCCAGCAAGCCCTCAAGGCCGCTGAGGAAAGCATCGTTCTCCTCAAGAACTCAGGTGTGCTCCCGCTCAAAAAGGATCCCGGCCACATCGCCGTCATCGGCCCCACAGCCGACCTGCTGGTTTCCATCCTCGGCAACTACGTCGGCACCCCGTATCGACCCGTTACGCCGTTGGACGGCATCTCGCAGCACTTCAAAAGCTCGCCCATCCTCTACGCGCAGGGCTCCACGCTCGCCGCCGGCGTGGGCGTTCCCGTTCCCCGCACCGCCTTTGGCCTCAATCAGGGCCTCAAGACCGAGTTTTTCGCCACCCCGGATTGGACCGGCCGCCCGGTGGCCACCGTGACCGAGCCCGAAATCCAGACCGATTGGGAAAACGCCCTGCCGGTGCCAGCCGTGGCCACGCATAACTACTCTGTCCGGTTTAGCGGGGCACTCACCGTTCCCGCGCCTGGCCACTATGTATTCACCATCGAATCGGGCGACGCTTTCCCTTACTCGCCGGCGGAGAGCTATCGCCTGGTTCTCGACGGCAAGGTGCTTGGAGAGGGCAGCCTGCGCAAGGAACCTGCCGAAGCCGGTTCCCTCGGCGCCTCGCCCACGGCGCCGCCAAGACAGCATGATTCCAAGGTCCCGTCGATCGCGGTTGACTTCGCCGACACCAACCCCCATGAATTCCGCCTCGAGTACTCCCACTCCGGCGACCAGTCCGGCGGCGGCATCACCCTCAAGTGGGAAGCGCCCGCGCAGGCACAGCTTGACGAAGCCGTAGCCCGCGCCAAAGAAGCCGATGTGGTCGTTGCCTTCGTGGGCCTCTCGCCCCAGCTTGAAGGCGAAGAGATGGACATCAAGATCGACGGCTTCATGGGCGGCGACCGCACCAGTCTGGACCTGCCGGCCCCGCAGCAGAAACTCCTTGAAGCTCTCAGCGCCACCGGCAAACCGCTCATTGTGGTGCTGCAAAGCGGCAGCGCCGTCGCCCTCGATTGGGCCAACGAACATGCCGCCGCAGTCCTCGAAGCATGGTACCCAGGCGTCGACGGCGGCACCGCCATCGCCCGCACACTCGCCGGGCAAAACAACCCCGCCGGACGCCTCCCCGTCACCTTCTACGCCTCGCTCGATGGCCTGCCCGCCTTTACCGACTACGGGCTCAAAGGCCGCACCTACCGCTATTTTCCAGGCAAGCCGCTGTGGGGATTTGGCTACGGCCTTAGTTTCTCCACCTTCAAATACAGCCCGGTCAAGTTGTCCGCGGAGACCCTCAAAGCTGGCGATCCGCTCACAGCCACCGTCACCGTCACCAATTCCAGCACCGTACCCGGTGACGAGGTGGTTGAAGCGTACCTGAAAACCCCGCAAACCGGCGGGCCCATCCATTCGCTCGCAGGCTTTCAGCGCGTTCACATCGGCGCCGGCGAGAGCAAAGAGGTGGCCATCACCATCGACCCGCGTTCATTATCAGCCGTCGACGACAAAGGCAACCGTTCAATTCTCGCAGGCAAGTACCTCCTGACAATAGGAGCAGCCCAGCCCCAGGAAACCCAACCCAAGTCCGAAGCCGCATTCACCGTCACCGGCACCCTCCCCTTGCCGAAGTAGGCCGCCTGAAGTTGCGCGGCAGCAGATTTCCCACATGCCCAACGAGATTTTAATGACAGGGGAGAAAACCCAAGCGTGTTTGGGTTAAAATAGAGAATCATGGGTTCGATTCGGCTCAACGGCGTAAGATCTACGGCCTATACGATGGACCACGAACCGCGGCATCCGCATTGTTTCTATGCCGAAATCGAGGTTATCGCCGACCTTCGCTTCGACGGCAAGGTTTCGCTCGCGGACCGAACCGATGCAATTCGTCCCTGCAACGCAAGCAAGTCGGATGTCCGCCACATTCTGACGACTGCCGCGTTGCATTTCGATGAGTTGGTTATTCTTTGGGAGAAGCACCATGGCTGAGCATGTAGTTGTGACCACTGATTCTGAAATTGATGCGGCGCTCGAAATAGCGAAGCTCCACGACACCGACACGGTTGCGCGGTCGGTGGAACATGTTCCTGCTCTTAACCTGCTGATAGTTGGCCTAAGCAACGGGCGTCGCCTCCTGCTTCCAGTCGAAGACCTACAGGGGCTCGATCACGCCACCCACGAACAGTTTCAGAACTACGAATTGCTCGGCGGTGGAACCGGGATCAGCTTTCCAGACCTCGATGTGGACTTATACGTTCCGTCCCTCATCCAAGGGGTCTATGGAAACCGGCGCTGGATGGCGCATTTAGGAAGGAAAGGCGGCCGAGCCAAAACCCCGGCCAAACGCGAAGCAGCAAAAGCCAACGGTGCCAAAGGCGGAAGGCCAAAGAGAACTGCCGCGGCGAACGCCTGAATCATGGTCGCACCCTTTGGCAGTGGACGAATTTCAGGCAACTCCAACGCAAACCTCAATCGGGAAAGTTCTTGCGCTCCTCAAGCCGCTCCAGCCGCTCTTCCCGATCTCTCCGCTTGGCGCGTCGGCTGGCATACCAGGCAGGACTCACCCCGCCCATCTCTCCGATAATCGCCCAAAGAAAGGCCCAGATCAGCAGCAGCAGCCCGATCGCCGTTAACGCCGCTCCGCCCATCGCGGCCGGTCCGGAGGTGGTAATAGCAATTTGTACGTTTGACACCGCAACCGGGTAGCCCACATTCATGCTTGTGGCGCCGACGCAATATGCAGAGATCATTCCCAATCCGGCGGTCAGGAAAAGTACGGCAGCGATCAGCGAGCGGTTAGCTTTCATGTCTTTCACCTTTCTGATTCTGTGCGCGGTGCATGAAGAATTCGGACCCATCAAACATCCGATAATTCGGCCGCAACACGCTGCTCAATAACGCTCATACGCTACCGAACCGCTTAGCCGGTGATCCAGATCACACAACGCCGCGCGCAAATGCTCAATAATCATGAAGGATGGCTGGGATTCACATCGAGCAGTATCCAGAACAGCTATCATCCTTGTAAACAGCCATCCTGACCGTTCGCGGAGAGTAAGTTGGCCCACACCCTTGCTCTCGCTGGCCTCGCGGTCAAATCGGAGACCTGACTCATGTACAAGATCGTGGCAGCACGCAGTGTCGGCCTCAATATCAAGCAAATTACGATTCTGGCGCCGCGCATTGCCGCCAAGCAGCAGCCCGGCCAGTTCCTCATTCTCCGCCTGCATGAGAAAGGCGAGCGCATTCCGCTCACCATCAAATCCTCTGACCCCCAATCCGGCACGGTCACGATTGTAGTGCAGTCGATCGGCAAGACCACTTCCCTTCTCAATTGCCTTGAAGCAGGCGATTTCATCCTGGACATTGTTGGACCTCTCGGTCACCCGTCGGAGATTGAAAACTACGGCACGGCAGTGATCTTGGCCGGCAGCGTGGGCACGGCCATGGCGCTGCCCACGGCCAATGCGCTCAAGCGGGCCGGCAATCACGTGGTCTTTATCGAAGGCGCGCGTAACCGGGAGATGGTGGTATTTGAAGACGAAGTGCGTCAGGCCAGCAACGAGACTCACATCATGACCGACGACGGAAGTTACGGCGAGCAGGGCCTGGTGACGAAGAAACTGAACGAACTGATCTCGGCCGGCCGCAAGATCGATTTTGTACTCGCCGTCGGCCCCGTGCCCATGATGCGCGCCGTCGCGCAGGTTACCGGACCGCTGGGAATCAAGACCATGGTCAGCCTCAATTCCATCATGGTGGATGGTACCGGGATGTGCGGTGGCTGCCGTGTGCTGCTTGGCACAAAGAGCAAGTTTGCCTGCGTGGACGGACCGGAGTTCGACGCATCGCTGGTGAATTTCGAGGTCCTGATGCAGCGCAACGCCATGTATCGCGACAAGGAATGCCAGTCGCTGAAGCACTTCCAGGAACACAAGGACGAGGAACTTGCGCAGCTTCGCGCCGAGCTTGCCGCAGAGGAGACGCACTATGTCTGAGAAAAAGACTCTGCAACTCAACCTCCTTCCGTTGAAGGAACGGATGAAGATTCCACGCACACAGATGCCGGAGCTTGACGCAGAGGTGCGCAGCCGCTGCTTTGAAGAGGTTAACCAGGGCTTGGCCACCACGGATGCACTTACCGAGGCCACGCGCTGCATTGCCTGCGCCAAGCCAAGCTGCGTCATCGATTGCCCTGTCGGCGTAAAAATCAAAGAGGTTATTGCCCTCATTCATGGCGGCGACTACCTCGGTGCTGCGGCCAAAATCCGCGAAGACAACGCGTTGCCCGCAATCACCGGCCGCGTTTGCCCGCAGGAAAACCAGTGCGAGGGCGGCTGCGTTCTCGGCAAGAAAGGCGCGCCCCTGGCCATTGGCAACCTCGAGCGCTTTGTCGCCGACTTTGAGCGCCTGAGCGGCAAGCTGGGATTGCCCCGCAACGCATCTGCCACTGGCAAGAGCGTAGCCATCGTGGGCAGTGGCCCGGCCGGGCTCTCCGCCGCCGGCGATCTGGTTCAGAAGGGCCATCGCGTGCGGGTTTTCGAAGCCTTGCACGAATTGGGCGGCGTGCTCGTCTACGGCATCCCGGAGTTCAGGCTGCCCAAGTCAATCGTGAAGGGCGAAGTCGACAACCTGCGCCGCATGGGCGTTGAATTTGAAACCAATGTCATCGTCGGCAAAAGCGTCACCATCGACGAGCTGATGCACGACGAAGGCTTCGCCGCGGTCTTTGTGGCCACCGGTGCGGGTTTGCCGGTCTTCCTCGGCGTTCCCGGCGAACACCTCAACGGCGTGTATTCGGCCAACGAATTTTTAACCCGCGTCAACCTGATGCGCGCCTACCAGGTCGAGGAATACGACGAGCCGGTATACGACTGCCGCGATCGCAACGTGATTGTGGTGGGCGGCGGCAACACCGCAATGGATGCGGTGCGCACCGCTCGCCGCCTTGGCGCAAGAACAGCCACGCTGGTCTATCGCCGCTCTGAAGCGGAGATGCCGGCGCGCCTTGAAGAAGTGAAGCATGCGCGCCAGGAAGGCATCGGCTTCCGCATGTTGACCGGGCCGATTGAAATGATTGGCGACGAAAAAGGCTGGCTCACAGGGGTGCGCTGCATGCGCATGGAACTGGGCGAGCCGGACACAAGCGGCCGCCGCAGCCCCAAGGAAATCAAGGGGTCGGAGTTCATTTTGCCCGCGAATGTGGCCATTATCGGAGTGGGTACCACCGCAAATCCGCTCATCCAAGCCAGTACGCCCGACTTGAAGACCACCCCCCGCAACTACATCCTCGCCGATCCCGCAACCACGCGCACTTCCAAACGCGGCGTCTTTGCCGGGGGCGACATCGTCACGGGCGGGGCCACCGTAATCCTGGCCATGGGCGCAGGCCGCAAGGCCGCCGCATCAATCCATGATTACCTGACGACTGGCGTTTGGGAAGCTTCGCCTCCGGCGATTTAAGGCGAGCAGACCATCTTTTGATCTTCCACCACATGAGGGTCCTCATCCTTGCACTTTCCCTCGCTCAAAGGGGGAACACCACGGACCTCAATCGCGCGTAGTTTTCCTCCATTTTCCTCGCAAGCTGGGTGCCCCACATCTCGATTTTGAGATGTGGGAGACCAGAATCCTCGACCATCCGCAATCGGGTATTCAAGTCTGGACAAAACCTTGATATTCCCTGCTGGATTAGCCTAAACTGTTGATAGTTATACGAGTTTTGGTACTGATGCTGGTTATCATCCAAGTACTGGCGTACTCTCGGCGAATCCGGAATAATTTTGACTTCGCTCCTTCCCCCCTGTAACTTGATAGCTAACTCGTCATATTCCCGACAAAACTTCGCAAGCTCATGACCGCAACTTCCCGATGACTCACCCAATTTGTCGCATAAACTCCGCTGTCGGCAGCAAGGGACTCATATGCCAACTCGAACAGCGCCCCGCCCAGATCGAAGTTCCAGGAGCGAAACCCTGCTTATGAATCGACTCCCCGCTCGCAAGGATCGCGGAAGCTCTCGTGCAATCACTCTCTTATTCGCGCTGTTTTGCATGGCTTGGCCAGCTCTGTCCGCACATGCGCAAGGCATCATCGACACCCCGCAATATTCCGTTGGGCGAATCCCGTCCTTCTCCGTAGGTTCTGACAGCGTTCCAGTCCCCCCGGTGGCAGAACTTCCCGACGCGCCGGCGCCTGTAACAGAGAAATTGCCTGCGCTACCGGAAGAATCCAGTTCGCTCACAATGAGCGACGACTTCTTTGCGCCATATTCCAGCGCGGAGGGCGCCAGTGTGACGCCCACCGCGCAGGGCCGGGTTCCCTTGGATCAGTGCCCATACGACGCGACTCACGCGAAAGAGTGCCGATTTCACTGGCGCCAGTTGTTCATCAGTGCGTCGGTATTCAACGCCTCTCAGAATTTCGTGAACCTGTATTCAAGCTATTGGTACCGGTACGAAACCACGCATGGCAAGTGGTTTCAGCGATGGTTTAACTCCGACTTGGGGTGGCGTTGGGGCCAGTGGCACGATGGCAACCCATTCATGGACGATTACATTGGTCACGGCATGATGGGGTCGGTTACAAGCTATCTCTGGATCCAGAACGATCCCAAGGGCATGACGGTGGAGTTAGCCAATTCAAAGCAGTATTGGCATAGCCGGCTTCGTGCGCTGGCCTTCTCCGCGGCCTACAGTTTCGAATGGAAGTTCGGGCCGTTTGGCGAAGCGGGTGTAGGTCACAGCGGCGACCACACAACGGATAGGGTGAACGGGGTGCTGCAGAACGATACCGGCGACGTGGAGTTGGTGACTACACCGATGGTCGGGCTGGCATGGACGATTGCCGAGGACTACCTGGACAAGCACGTGGTGCGCAAAGCGGAGCAGGAGCCTCGGAACCCTTTTACCCTTGTGGCGCTCAGTTTCCTCACGCCGTCTCGCGCCACGGCAAACATGTTGCGCTTCCGAGTGCCCTGGTATCGCGACTATCGCCACGTGATGGTCCGCTCGTTTTTCGCCGTGCCGGGGCCGGATGAAGATGAAGAGGTTGCCGACCTCCAATCCGGCAATCGCGCGGTTGCTACGGACGGTGGCGGCGGATTTGTGCGCCCCGTGAACAACGGCGCAGCGCTTCCCGTTTGGCCCCACTATGGAGGCGTGCATGAGTTCGGCGCATGGTGGGGCGTGTCGCTGATGACCGGCCACATCTGGGGCTATGCGAAAGACATCAAGTACATGCCCATGGATTTGCAGTATTCCTATCTGCTTCACCCGGGCACGAAGTGGAATTTCCGCTGGGTGCCAGAGGCGACGGCGGCGATGCTGGACGAGCCGACACCCGGAGCAAAGCAAATCACGCAGCACGATCTGCACCTGCGCACCCGAATCTACGGCGGCGGGGTCAGCCCGGTGGGATTCAGGGCATCGTTCTATCCCGAGAGCCGGGTGCAGCCGTTCCTTTCAACTAATGGCGGAGTCGTTTATTTTACTGAGCGCGTATTGTCGCCGGAGGGCTCGCAGTTCATGTACACCATCGATTACGGCTGCGGCTTGACGTTCTTCCGCAAGCAGCGCCAGTCCGTGAGCATCGGTTATCGCTACCAGCACTTGTCCAACGCCAACATCAGCCTGCACAACCCAGGCACCGATACCAACGTTTTCTACGTACAGGCTTCGCGCTTCCGGACCAAGGGCTATCGCTAGAGCAAAACCCAAAGCTGTTAAGAATCCTCGGCCAAAAAAAAGGCGGTGAGATTTTACCCTCGCCGCCACCCGTCCCATGGGTTGTCTTGAAATTACTGCAATCGTGCCACTACTACTGCAAGAGCTTGGTTACTTCCTGCTGCACGGTGTTGGCCTGCGCCAAAGCTGCGATGCCGGTCTGGCTCAGAATCTCATACTTTGACATGTTCGCCGTTGCCGACGCGTAGTCTGTGGCCTGGATCGCGTTCTGTGCCGAGGTCAGGTTCTCCTGCTGTGTGCTCATCACCTGGCTGATGGAGTTGAGCACATTGATTTGCGCGCCAATATAGCCATCCATCGAAGCCACATCGCTGATGGCCTGGTTGAGGCTGCTTAACGCACTTTGCGCAGAACTCTGGCTCAGGAGGCTGGTACCAGCCAGAGATATTCCGGCGTCGCTGGAATAGCTGGTGACGGCCGCCCCGCTTCCGGATTTCTCATTGGAGACGAAAGTCGCGGCGCCTGTGGTCCCATTTTGCCCTGAGGTGGAGTCGAATACCACATTGCCCGAATCGCTGGTGAGTGCAATGTCGTAAGCGCCTGCCGCGGTGTAACTCAGATTGGCGGTTGTCGTGGTGTCGACGATGGATGTAGTGAGGGTGCCAAGCTGCCCGGCTGTGCCTTCCGCGTTCGAAGTCAAGACGACATTTCCAAAGCCGTTGGCTGTGCCAACCCATTTGGCCTTGACGCCGAGGGCTGCTGAATTGCCATTGATCTGGTCAATCATGTCGTGGACGGTCGATCCCGAGGCAACGGTGACGCTCTGTGGACTGCCCACACCCACCGCGAAGCTCATGGTGCCGGAAACCGTATCGGTCTTGCTGGCGAAAGGTCCCAGAAGGGTTGTCGAGTAGGACCCCAGCGTGGCGTCGGTGAGCGAACTGGTGATGACGATGCCGCCGCCGCTTGCGCCGCTAGGCGTGTTCTGCGTGAACGTCAGTCCCGAAGTGCTCGCCAGGGCGGTTAGTCCGAGCCCGGTAGTCCCATTCGTGGACGATATCTTGTTTGCCAGGTCGGCCAGCGTTGCACCTGAGGCTATGTACGTCGTATTGGCTGCGACACCCGTGCCGGTGCTGTTGATGGTGAAGGTCCAGGGAGTGCCGCCGGCGTTAGTAAGCGTGATGCTTCCGTCGGCCAGCACATCGCCGGTGCTGATCGTCCCAACCGCGGAGGGAGCAATGCCAACCGTTTTGGTTGCGGCTATGCCGGTTACAGCCGTTACGCCGGTCAAGCTGCTGTTTGTTGTCTCAGGGACAGTGCTTGCCAAAGTGCTGGCTGTCAAGGTGATTTGGCTGGTCACGCTGGGGGTTCCCTGGAGGTAGATGCCGCCCGAATCACCACCGACGCCTGTACCGGGCAGCGTGGCTGAGAGGCCAAGAGCGGCAGCGCCGTTAATGGCTGTCACGAGGCTGGCGACCGTGTTTGCGCCGGTGTAGATGGCGCCGGCAACGGCACCCGCGCCGGGGTTCGCACCCATGATAAAGACCTGGCTGTTGGAGTTGTAATTGAGCGTGAACGTGCCGGTGAGATTGGCTGACGCATCCACCATGGCGGCGCCGTTTGCCAGTTGCATGACAGCCGTGCTTGACGAGGCCGGAGCGCCGAATGCGCCTACTGAACTCTGGGCTGCGTTGACGGTCACGTTTGTTGCCGTAACCGAATCGACCAACGTGGTGCCGGCTGCGACGGTGATGGCCGGAGCGCCCGAGGCGGTCGACGTCAACTTCAGGCCACGATTGGCGACGTCCCATGTGGCGGTGACGCCGAGGTTGCTGCCGTTGATTGCGAGGGCCAATTCGGCATAGGAATCCGAACCGGTGGCTGTGTATGTGAAGTTATCAGCCGGGTTGCCGTTGGAGAGATTGATAGTGCCCGCGATGGTGTCATTCAAGGAGCCGGCGCCGGCGGCCAGTTCGGTCACCGTTTTTGTGCCCTGGGCGCCGACGCCGCCCATTGTGGGGGCATAAAGGCCGAGAATGTTGTTCGCGTTGGTGAGCGTGTTCGGTCCCGAGATCGTGATGTTGTCGCCATTTGCAGAGACCAACGAACTCACCGTGATGCCGGAGGCGCCGGTAGTAGCAGTGACCCCAAGGGCGCTCGCTTGAATGGTGGCAGCCAGGCCGGCCAGCGTGCTGGGCCTGCTGACCCCGTTGGTGGCGTCGGTGTAGTACGTCCCAGCTCCATTTGCGCCGGTGCCGACGATAAATGTCGCCGTAACCGAGCCGCTCGCCAGGGAGTTGATCAAGGTAACGCTTGCACCGTCCGACAACTTATCGCCAGAGGCGTTGGTTCCAGCCACACCAAATGTGTAGGAGCCTTGCCGAGCGGGGACCGTTGTGACGCCTGTTACCGGCGCTCCGATGGTGGTGGCCAAAGGCGGAGCATCCATAGCAACGGGTGTGGGTGGCCCGAAGGCTGGAATCGCGGCGCCCGGGCCCGACGTAGTCGTCACGGTCAGCGCCCCTCCTGTTGGGGTGGCATTGGCCAGCGACAAGCTCTCGGTGCCATCGCCATTGGTCACAACGGAGGCTCTAACCGCGGTCGAATACCCATTCGAGACGTCGTTGATGTACCCAGCCACTTCGTCGAGAGTGTTCAGCGTGGGATCGATGACTATTGGCGAACCTACAACCGACCCGCCCTGTTTGATAGTGATCGTCTGGCCCTGGGTGAGAAGTTGGTCCGCGGGGATTCCATTCGGGTTCAGCGTGCCGGCGGTGCTCGCCGAGCTCGGGTCGACTCCCGCCGATACCAGGCCTCCGAAGATCTGAATGCCCGTTTGCATTCCGCCTCCGGTGACTCCGGCCTTCGCCTGGGTGGTGAAACTGGCGGTCAGTCCGAGTCCGGCGTTGTTGATTGCGCTGATCAATCCGCCGGCGGTATTGGCGTAAGTAGTTCCCGTACCTACCGAGATCTGTGTCGAGGCAGTGGATGAGCCTCCGACGGTGCCTTTCACCAGATAGTTGACATCGATCGTCGTGGCCCCGGATGGGTTCAGAACGTCGGTGATCTGGGCGTTTGCGGTGCTGCTCGACAGGTTGAGGAACACATTGTTCCGGCCATCGCTGTAGGACATGACGCCATTGGTATCGCCCACACTGGCCGCGGAGAGCGTACGAATATTGAGATTGTCGATTGAAGACCCAGTCGTCGAGGAGTCGCCGGTGTAGATCGATATGGTCTGCCCGGAGAAGACACGCTGCTGGTTATAGGTCGTCGTAGATCCAATGTTATTGATTTCCGACATGATTGACTGGTACTCCTGGTTCGCCGCGGATTCCTGCGTCGGATTGAGAGTGCCGTTGGAAGCTTCAGTTGCCAGCGTAATGGCCCGGTTGAGCAGGCTCGTCACCTGTGAGAGAGCCCCGTCGGCTACCTCGAGCAACCCCACGCCTTCCGTGGAGTTGGTCCTGGACTGGGTCAGGGCCGACGAGTTGGCTTGGAGCCCATTGATCAGGGAGAGCCCGGCAGCATCGTCCGCACCAGAGTTGATCCTGGAGCCCGATGATAACTGCCGCAGCACATTCTGCAGGCTATTGCTGGTGTTGTTCAGGTTGTTCTCTGCGTAGATTGCTGAAAGGTTATTCAAGACTCCGAGCGCCATGGGACACAGCTCCTTCTTGGATGCCTTGTTTCACGCTTCAGCCTGCGATGCATCTATCGTGCCGCCAAGCCGGATGTGCGTTTCTTGCATCCACCCCCTTCATCGGTGCGCCCGGAAATAACTTTAGTCATAAATCTTAAAAAGGCTGCGTACCCAAGTTGTCGCGCTTCGATTCAGTGTGTCTGGTTATGATTCAGTGGGTGTCTCGATACGCTGCATTTGCTGTCTCGAATTGCTCCACACACTTGTCTCGTTTCGATCCACTGCTCTTGGTTACCACGAGGCTGCAAAGCGATTTGAATCAGATATCTGGTCTGCGGCCTTCGTGCGCGGGCGCCCGGCTTTTGCGCAGAGAATCGGACACAAAAAATCGGCGGCAAGAGGATCGCCCCTTGCCGCCATCGGTTTTACGTGCAACCGCATTTGCTCTCTGCCTGAAAGTCTGCGAAAAAATATCTCTTTACTGGTCGCCTCCCGCGCCGGGCGCCGGTGGCGGAGGAGGAGGAGGTCCGTGCCGCATGCCTTCGCGGCCATGACGCGGACCGCGATCCTCGTCGCGACCTTCATGTCCATGGTCCGCGCGGAAAGCCTGCACCAGCTTCCACTGCTCAGGGGTCAGTTTGGCCCGGATGGCAAGCAGGTAGCGCGCGTTCGCCTTTTCCAGCTCTGCCCGCGCCTGCGCCACCTTATCGATCTGGGCCAGAATCTTGCCTTCATTCGGCTGGTCGTCGCGGATCAGGGGCTCCATCGCCAATTCCGCTTTCTCCACATTGCCGCGCAAATCGATGAGAGTCTCCCGATGTTCCAGCAGCGTTGCATCGAACGCCTTCTTCTGCTCGTCGGTCAACTTCAGTTCCTCGGCGATTTTCGGATTGTTCCACCACCGGCCGTGAACGCCCGGGCCGCCAAATGCCCGCTCGAACGGTGGCCGATGCTCACCATTCATATGTTCCGGACCTTGTCCCGGCATATGTCCCGGCCCCTGTGCCAGTACCGATGCCGCTGTAAAAAGTCCTGCCATCGCGACACCCAATCGTATTGCCATACTTACCTTCATTGCTTTCTCCATCTCCCTCTTGCTTCGAGGGTGTTCTCTCTTTTTTGAATTCTCAAACTCGCATGGCACACTCACCCGGCGCTTATTGGGTTTCATCCACGGCCATCAATTGAGCCAGGGGCTCCATGGCGCTCGGCACTTCCCGAGAAACGTCGCTGTCCACTTTGGCCAGCAGATCCTCTTCTTCCCTGGCCTGCTGCTCAGCCATCAATCTCTGTTGTTCAACCTGTGCCACCGCAATCCTGGCCATCTCCTGCCGGTGATGACGTTCGACTATCCCGCCCGAGACACCCCCGGCCACCAACGCGCAGCCCAAGGCCCACCCCGCCGCCAGGCGCCAGACTTTACGACTTTCAGGAAGAGTTGCTGCCCGCGGTCTCCTGTATGCGGCTTCGCTCCACGCGTGAACGCTGGATCGAAGATTCTTCAGCGTCTCTTCCAACTCGGCATCAACCATCGGATCGGACGTTTTGTGAAGCATCTCTTCCTTTGCTTTTCCTGCGGCGAGTTCTTCCGGCCTGGCAGGGTGATTCTCGAATTCGTCCTTGAAGCTCATCGTTTTCCCCCAAGTTCCTTGCGCACGCGGGCAACCGCTCGCGAAAGGTGAGCCTTGACCGTGCCTTCGCTCAACCCGGTAGCGCGGGCTATGTCGCATAACTCCTGCTCTTCAACAAAGCGCAGCAGAAACACCGTTCGCTGCCTCTCACTCAAGCCCTCGACCACCTTCCAAACCTGGCCCACCCGCTCCTTGGCCAGTACTTTTTGCTCGGCCGAACTCTCGCCGCTCGGCAGCCACTCGCTCGCCTGGTCAAGGTCCACCGCATTGGTGCGCGTGTGCCGCCAGAACTGCAAGCGCCGGTTGCGCCAGTAGTCCTTTTGCAGGTTGATGGCGATGCGCATCAACCAGGTCATGACGCTGGACTCGCCGCGAAAGCTGGCCCAGTTGCGGTGCGCCTTCAGCAGGCAGTCCTGCGTCAGCGTCTCAGCCAGATCCACATCGCGCGTGGAAGCCAGCAGAAACCGGAAAATCTGCGGACGATAGCTTGCAGCAACGCTTGAGAACTCCAGCGCGGCAATCTCGTCTGCCGTGGCCATGGTCATCTGTTCCAATGCTGTGCCGGCTGCCATCACTCAGGTAGACGGCAGCTTAGGGAGCAAGTTTACAGCGCAGGCGGCATTTCTCCTCGATTCGCGGATGGGGATTCGATAGTTCGGCTCACGTGCCTGGCCCTTCTCACACGGGATGTGTGCCACGCACAGCCGGCGTGTTGATAGACTGATTCTTCGGTAAACGCTTCCTACAACGGTCGCCGTAAAGGAATCCCTAATGCAGCTCGAATCGCTTCGCGAAGAAGTTCTCCTCGCCAACCGCGAAATCGCTCGCCGCGGACTGGCCCCACACACCTTTGGCAACGTCAGCGGTATCGACCGATCCGGCGCCAGTCCGCTGGTCGTCATCAAGCCAAGCGGCGTCGATTACGCCACCATGACGGCCGCCGACCTGGTCATCACCGATCTGGACGGCAAAATTGTCGAAGGCAAATTGCGTCCTTCCAGCGACCTGGACACCCACACCCTTCTCTATCGCGAGTTTCCACAGATCGGCGGCGTCGTCCATACGCATTCAGAGTTCGCCACCGCCTGGGCCCAGGCCGGGCGCGCGATTCCCTGCTTCGGTACCACCCACGCCGACTATTTCCACGGCCCGGTACCAGTTACCGAGCCCCTCACAACAGAGGAAGTGGCTGAAGGCTATGTCCGGAACACGGGCGCGGTCATCGTTCGGCGTTTCCGTTTCGAAGGACTGGACCCGGTCGCATTTCCCGGAGTGTTGGTTGCCGGACACGCCCCTTTTGCCTGGGGCAAATCCGCCGCGGAGGCGGTAGAACACGCCGATGTGCTCGAATACATCGCCCGACTGGCGTTCCGGAGTGTGCTCCTGGGGGCTCCCGAGTCCGGAATACCGGCTTATGTAGGCGAATACCATTACCTTCGCAAGCATGGTCCGAAGGCTACCTACGGGCAGCGCTGACTTCAGAACAAGTTTGTTTCAGTCGACAGGTGCGATTGCCGTCAGCTGTGACTTATTGTTTTCAATATGCCAATCCCTTTCAACGTAGATGGTCTATTGTTTTCGAAATTTTCCAGCATTCCCGCCGCGGACCCGGTTGACGTTTCGCACAACCTTTCGTCTCTAACTAGCATCACCTCAATGAATTATCGCTCGCGTTACCGAAGTGCTGCGCAGTTCGTCCGCATTGGCAATTGACGTGCTGCGCAAGAGTGTGCCGTGAAAAGAAAGCGATCCTCCCCCAATGGAGACAAGTCTATTTAACCGTTTGCAGGCAACGATGCTGGCCATAGCCACGGCCGGCCTGATCCTGCTCGCGGTCATGAATTTTCGACAAGAGGGTCAGGTCCAGCAGCCGGTTGACGGGGTATGGTGGCGGGAGGCGTCCGCTGGCGCCGGGCTCGAGGCAGACAAAGTTCTCCCCAACAGCCCCGGTCAACTGGCAGGCATCAAGGCTCATGACTTACTCACCGGGGTCAACGACACCCCGATTGCTCGTGTATCCGATCTGGAACGCGAGCTTTACCACACTGGAAGCTACGGCAACGCCAAGTACGCGATCACACGCGATGGCTTTCCGCTGGAAACGCGAGTCATCCCCGAGCCCCGGGATCGGGGCCTGCAACTAGGGCTGCGCGTTATCGGCCTCATCTATCTTGCCATTGGCATCTACGTCCTTCTCCGCCGCTGGACAGCCTTTCGCGCCACCCACTTCTACCTTTTCTGCCTGGTCTCGTTTGCGCTCTACGCGCTGAAGTACACCGGCAAGCTTGACTTCCTCGATTGGACTGTTTTCTGGTCGAATGTGCTGGCGGAGTCGCTGCAGCCGGCTCTCTTTCTTCATTTTGCCCTCAGTTTTCCCGAAGAACGCCTTAAAAAGCTCAAACGCCGCTGGTTGTTGCCTCTCATCTACATTCCCGGCGCCGGACTCCTCGGGCTTTGGATGTGGGCCATCGGATTCTGGCAGGCAACGGGGTTGCTCAAGCACCGGCTGGATCAGGTTGGCACCGCCTACGACGCGGCCTTCTACGTTCTCGCCGCCGTCCTTTTCCTGCGCAGCTATAGCCGCGCCGACTCGCCGCTGCTGCGCCAGCAGTTGAAGTGGCTCACCCGCGGCGCCCTGCTGGCGGTGGTTCCCTTCACGCTTTTTTACGCCATCCCCTTCCTGCTTGACCTGCAACTGCCCAGCTTGTTCACCAATCTGGCCGGCTTCTCCATCATCTTTCTGCCGCTCACCTTCAGTTGGGCGATTATCCGATACCGGCTGATGGATACAGACCTGATCTTCAAGCGCGGCGTGGCCTATACCCTGGCCACGGGCCTGATTCTGGGCGGTTACTTCGGCATTATCGCCGCGGCTGCGGGGCTCGCCCAGCATCGCCTGCCGGAGTCGGTCAAGGATTGGGGAGAAGGCATTGCCATCCTATTGGTGGCTGCTACCTTTGAGCCCCTGAAGCGCAGAATCCAAAGCTGGGTCGACAAGGCATTCGACCGCCATCGTTACGACTATCGCAAGGCTCTGATCGAGTTTGGCCGCGGCCTGAGTTCGGAGACCGATCTGCAGGCCTTGCTGGGATCGATCGTTGAGAGGCTGCCGCGCACTCTGCTGGTGGCGCGCGTTGCGGTCTTCCTGGCGCAGGAGTCGGGGGGGCTGCGCCTGGCCGCCTCGCACGGCATGCATGCCGAGGGGCGCAATTTGCAAGGCCGGCTGTCGCTCGGCTTCCTGAACTTCGACCAGGCAAGCGATCACACCCATATCTTTCTTGAAAATGCACAGCAGGCCTTGCATCTGCCGCTGGAAGAGCGCCGCACCGCCGCCCTGCTGGATTTGAATTACTACTTGCCCTGCCGTGTGCAGGACGGATCGACTACTCGTACCATCGCCGTGATCGGACTGGGCCGCACCATCGGCGGCGACTTTCTCTCCAGCGAAGACGTTGAGTTGCTTGAATCCCTGGCAAGTTACATCGGCATCGCTCTGCAAAATGCCAGCCTCTACGCTCGCCTGGAAAAAAAGATTACCGAGTTCGAGCGTCTGAAGGAATTCAACGAGAACATCGTCGAGTCCATCAACGTGGGCATTCTGGCCGTCGACCTGGAAGACTGCATCGAAAGCTGGAACGCGCAGATGGAAGCGATGTATGCCCTCAGCCGCGCCGAAGCCATCGGCCAACCGCTGCAGAGCGTATTTCCGGCGGAGTTCATTGAAGCGCTTGAGGGCTTTCGCAACGACTCCGGCGTGCATCACCTGTACAAGTTCCGCCTGACCACACGCGCCGGCGAGCAGCGCACAGCCAACATCGCCATTGCCCCGTTACTCTCGCGGAATTTTGTTTCCGTTGGACGCATCATCCTGGTAGACGACATTACGGAGCGCGTTTCCCTCGAGACCCAACTCGCACAAGCGGACAAGCTCAGTTCCATTGGTCTTTTGGCCGCCGGCGTCGCCCATGAGATCAACACTCCGCTGGCCGTGATCTCCTCTTACTCGCAGATGCTCTCGAAACAATTACGAGGCGATGCACGGCTCGGCCCATTGCTCGACAAGATTACCCAGCAGAGCTTTCGCGCAGCGGAGATCGCCAACGGGCTGCTGAATTTCTCCCGCACCTCGACCACGGAGTTTCGCAATACCAACCTTAACCAGGTCATCCGCGACACGCTTTCGCTGCTAGACCACCAGTTCAAGACGGCGCAAATCGTGGTCGATCTGGCCTTGGCAGAAGATCTCCCGCCCATCCACGGCAACCCGGGCAAACTGCAGCAGGTCTTCCTCAACCTTTTGTTGAACGCCAAGGAAGCCATGCCCGGCGGTGGCCAGTTGCGGGTGGCGACACTGGCCAACGGCCACGTCGAAGCAACTGTAAACGACTCAGGCAGCGGTATTGCGCCGGAGAACCTGAAACGCATCTACGACCCGTTCTTTACCACCAAGACAACACCCAAGCCTGGAGACAGGCGCGGCACCGGATTGGGCCTGTCCGTCTCCTACGGCATTATCCAGGAACATGCGGGCAAGATTCATGTCGAGAGCGCGGTAGGCGCTGGCACAACGTTCCATCTCGAGTTTCCGCTGATGAGGAATTCTGTAAATGCCTGAGGTCGAAGAGCCCTTGAACTTCCCTGTCTCCCCGTCTGCCCCGTCCTCCAACTCGAACGCCCCCGGCATATCACCCAGCATCCTCGTCATCGACGACGAAGCGGGCATCCGCGAGTCGCTTGAGGTACTTCTTTCCCTGGAAGGCTACTCGGTGCGGTTGGCCTGCGACGGCGAAGAGGGACTGCGCTTACTGGATCAGGAAACGTTCGACATGGTGCTGCTTGACCTGGCCCTGCCCGGCCAGA
>PLZC01000443.1 GCA_003151985.1 Acidobacteriaceae bacterium | reverse complement strand
AATCAAGCGGTCACGGTACTAGCGGCATGAGCAAGGGATTTAGGAATGCGGTTTTTGTTTTAACAGCGGCGTTGATTGCCGCCGCTCCCGCAGCGCAGGCTGCCCCGCGCAAGAGTCACACGGTGGTCCTGGGCGCGGCCAAGCGCGTGCACTACTCGAAGGCCGGCGATCCGGCGGGTGCGGCAGCGGGCGAGGAAGAACTGAAAATTCGCGCCCTGCTCGTGGATAGCGCACTCAAGGAATGGACCACCGGCGATGCGCACGATGTAACCGACCGCAGCTTCGTCGTGCGAAGGGTCATCAAGCTTAATGACACGTTGCCCGGCGAAAACGACAAGCAAGCGGCCGGCGACAAGCCCGGCCATTGGGTGTGGCAGCGAGGGCCGTGGCTGCTCGTGGACCGCGTAACCGGACGGGTAACTGCCCTCAAGCTGCCGGATTACGACCCCGGCGTGAGCCNNGTGAGCCAGGTGAGCTGGTTCCGCGACTACGGGGCCTATTGCGGCGTGACTGCGAGCGGCAAGAGCCTCTATGCGGTGGTGGCCCAGGTAGCCGCGCGCAAGGCATTACTCGCCAAAAAGCTGGCGGTCTTCGATCCCGAGAGCCACGCGGACCCGGTTTGCGGTCAACCGGTATGGCAGCGGGAGCCATTGCGCATCACATTTCATCCCGGCGGCAAGGAAGCCGTCAGCTTCGATATCGCTCCCGGCTCCGCGGTGCTGGTGGAAGAGTCAGGCGACGATCCGGAGACCCCCACTCCAGAAGCCAAGCCGAAGAAGTGAGTCAGCATTGTTCTTCGCTGACATGACAACAAATCCCGGTGGGTGGATTCAAGGTACAAGTGCAACGTTTCCAAATAGGAGATAGTTGCATATGCCGCGCCCATCGTTCCGTGTCCTTCGACCAAAGTCCCAATTTGCCGACTGCCCTACAACCACAAAACTCGGGACCAACCCTCAAACCGCCTTCTTATACGACGCAGCCGTCGCACGAATTCCATCTGAATAAGGCGTCCCTGAGAAGCCAAACGATTTTGCGAATTTCGACGAGTCGAAGATATAGGATGAATCATTCTGGTAGAGCATTTCGTAGATTTCGCCAACCAGCGGATTGAACCATCCGCCAACACGAATCATCGCCCGGTTCAGCACGCGATATTTCGCTGAAACTTGCATTTCTTCCGCGGCTCGGGCAATGAATTCTTTGCCCGTCGGCGGATTCGGGGTGGTTGGCAAGTGCCACGTCTGATTCCACGCTGCCTTGCTTTCGGCCAGCATGATCAGGGCTTGAGCGGCATCGGGAGTGTAAGTAAGGGAGTGGGGTACGGAATCGTTGATAAGCCAAGATGCTTTCTTGTGTTTGCTGAAAGGGTCGAAGACCAGGTTATTCGCCACCCCGTTCTTGGCATTCGGTCCGTAGAAATCGGCCGCGCGCGCGATCATGGCGTTCAGACTTCCGGCTTTCCACTCACCGATAAGATCGGTTGCGATTTTGGCGCGGACTTCGCCTTTCCGGCTGCACGGGTTGAAGGGCGTTTCTTCCGTCATTGCGCCAGTGACTCTTCCGTACATGTACACATTGTCGAAGGAGACCAGCTTTGCGCCAGCGCGCTTGCAGGCCTCAATGGTATTGGCCATGATGCGCGGCCACATCTCCGCCCATAACTTGTGGTCATATTTCAGACCAGCCAGCAGGTACACCACGCTGGAACCTGACACGGCCCGCGCGGTCTGCTCTTTGTCAGACAGGTCAGCCGATACAATCTCTTCAGCGCCTTCCAGCAACACCGGGTGTCGGCCCACGAGCCTGACCGCGCGCTCTCCTGACGCGAGCAGTTTGACCAGTTCATTGCTGATGACGCCGCCTGCGCCGAGGATGGTGATCATGGGGATGCTCCTTTGGGGGATTCTCAAGAACCGCCTTGCAGGTCATTTGGTCAACTGTAATCTCAACTGTTCTTGAATTGATGAACTTTCTCAATGGCCCGAGCTTCCGAATCCCTCTCCGGCCCGGTCGGAGTCTTCCAGTGTCTCTACCTCTTGTACGGAACCAGTGAGAACGGGGACGGGGATCATCTGGGCGATTTTTTCGCCGGCCTTCAGTTCGACGGCGGACTCGCCCAAGTTGGTCATCAGCACCAGGATCTCGCCGCGATAGCCGGCGTCGATTACTCCGCCAGTGGTGGCAATGCCTCGCGCCGCCATTGACGAGCGATCCCTGACAAGCAGGCCCAGGGAGGAACCGGAGGCGGGGTGGCGCGCTTCGACGGAGATGCCGGTGCGGACCTTTATTGTGGCCCGTGGAACCAATACGACTGACTCCAGCGAAAACAGGTCGTAACCCAAGTCCTCGCCGGGATGCGCCACAACGGGCAGGCGGGCACCCTCTACCAACAGCTTCACGCGTAACATGCCTCGATGGTAGCAGCAGGATTCGCGCCAAAATGGCCAGCCCCGGCAGGGAGTTACCTGCCGGGGCTGTCGGTTTGAAATTCGGCAAGAGGATCCTGTAAGCCGAATTCTGTCATGTGCGGTCATTCCTCTAGACGCCGCGTCGCCGCGGACGCTCATCAGCGACCTACCCGGAGGTTTCGGCAAGTGCTCGAGCCGCCTGGGCGCACCGGGCCGG
>PLZC01000223.1 GCA_003151985.1 Acidobacteriaceae bacterium | reverse complement strand
AGGTCATCCCCCACGTCACCAACGAAATCAAGAACGCCATGCGCAAGGTCTCAGCCAACGGCGCCGACGTCACCATCGTCGAAATCGGCGGCACCGTCGGCGACATCGAATCCCTGCCATTCCTTGAAGCCATCCGCCAGATGCGCCAGGAACTGGGCCGCGAAAACACCGTCTTCGTCCATCTCACGCTGGTCCCCTGGATCGCCGCCGCCCAGGAGCTCAAAACCAAGCCCACGCAGCACTCCGTCAAGGAACTCCTCTCCATCGGCATCCAGGCCGACGTCCTCATGTGCCGCTCCGAGCGCGTCCTGAGCCGCGAAATCAAGCAGAAGATCGCCGCCTTCTGCAACGTCGAGGAGCGTGCGGTCATCGGCGCCCGCACTGTGCCCTCCATCTATGAAGTCCCCCTCTGCTTCGCCCAGGAAGGCGTCGACGCGCTCATCCTCAAGTACCTCCACAAGGAAGCCCCTGAGGCCGATCTTTCCCGGTGGAGAGACCTCATCGACCGCTGCTACCACCCCAAGGACGAAGTTTCCATCGCCATCGTGGGCAAGTATGTCGAATACGAGGACAGTTACAAGTCGCTCAAGGAAGCGCTCACTCACGGGGCCATCGCACACAACCTTAAACTCTGCGTAACCTGGATCGAAGCCGAGGGGCTCGAGTCAAAGACTCCCGACGACCGCAGCTACGAGTCGCAGCTTGAAGGATTCGACGGCATCCTCGTTCCCGGCGGCTTCGGCAAGCGCGGCATCGAAGGCATGTTGAACGCCATCCGCTACGCCCGCGAGAAGCAGGTCCCTTACTTCGGAATCTGTCTCGGCATGCAGACCGCCTGCATCGAGTTCGCCCGCAACGTCTGCGGTCTCAAGGACGCCAACTCCAGCGAGTTCGACCCTGCCAGCCAGCACCGCATCATCTACAAGCTCCGCGAACTGTTGGGCGTCGAAGAGATGGGCGGAACGATGCGCCTCGGCGCGTGGACCTGCATCCTGCAGGAAGATTCATTGGCCGCCAAGGCATACGGCGGAGCCACCGAGATCAGCGAGCGCCACCGCCACCGCTANNCTACGAGTTCAACCGCGAATACGAAGCCCTGCTCACCGGCGGCGGCCTGCAAATCAGCGGCACCACGCCCGATGCCACCTACGTCGAAATCATCGAACTCCCCGGCCACCCCTATTTCCTGGGCTGCCAGTTCCACCCCGAGTTCAAATCCAAGCCCCTCGAGCCCCACCCTCTCTTCCGCGCGTTCATCACGGCGAGCTACAAGAACCGCCAAATTCGGCTTGCATCCGATGCCACCGAAGTTTCAACATTAACCAATGCACTGTCATCCTGAGCGAAGCGCAGCGGAGTCGAAGGACCTGTGGTTGCTTCTCGCATCAGCCCAGCAGCACCGCGCCCTTCACCTTGTTGGCCAGCGCCCGGTCCAGTGTGACGAGCCGAATTCCGGCAGCCAGCGCAAATGCGGAGAGGTACCCATCTGCCCACTGTTTGGTCGAAACCTCATTGCGGTTTGTTTGCTGCCGGAATATAGGGTCGATGCCCCGCGGTTCCTCGAGCAATTGCGCCCTGGCGGGCGTGAGAAATGCGTCATAGATTGCCCAGGCCCTTCGCTGCGTGAGGACGTCTGCTCCCATGGCGCTCTGGTTCGTCAACAAGCGAAGCAGGCCAAGCTGCGTGAATCGGCAAAAACAGAGCACAGTGTCGCCATCCAGCGATTCTCCCCACTTCACGACAACTTTATGATGTGGGTGGATCTCATGGGCCAGCGCCAGCCAGACATTCACATCAGGGAAAAGGAATGTACTCGTAGACACCTTCCTCGCCCAGTTGCAGCGACCCCGGCTTCTTCGACCGGATCACCGGAAACTTAGGTCTGCTTCCTCGCTTCGCAGGTGCATTCCCGGAACGCAGCCGTGCCGCCACGCCTTCCAGGATGAGGTCCTTGATGGTCGTGCCCTCGCTGGCCGCCCGAATTTTGATTTCGCGGTAGATAGTGTCGGGAATGTCCACGGTGGTGCGCATAAACCCAGAATGCCATATTTATGGTTCTATGGCAAGCTCGTTATTATGCGTTCACCGGCGCCTTTAGCTCAATCCGCACCGTCGGCGGATGCAGCAGCGTGTTGTGAATCAGGCACCGATGCACCGCATCGTCCACCCCGATCCGGTCCGCTTCGCTCAGAGGCGTCGGAACCTGCACCTCAATCTTGAAGTTGTCCAGCCGCGCCGGCGGGCCAGCCTTCTCCGCCGTCACGCGCACTTCCACTCCCTCGCGCGGCAGCCCTTTCTTCTTGAGGTAAGCCACAGCGTAAAAGGCCGCGCACGATCCCAGAGAACCCAGAAAGAATTCCGGCGGAGTCATGCCCTCGTCGTGCCCGCCATTCTCTGCCGGTTGGTCGCAGATCAGTGTGTGTCTCCGTGCGCCAATCTCGAACTTCACGTCGCCCAGATGCTTGACCGTAACTTCCATCGTCTATCCTCTTTTCGCTCCAACCGCAAATCCATGCAAGCGCAGGATACGCCTTGCGGGCCTCCGAAATCTGTGCCCTATACCACCCGACTTGTTCGCCCGGTTAAGCCCACCCATTACAATCGACTCCGTGAGCAACTCATTTGAAATCGGCCCCGTGCAGGTCGGCGCGGGCCGGCTATTCCTCATCGCCGGCCCCTGCGTAATCGAATCCGAAACTCATGTCCGCACCATGGCCGAGGCCATCCAGCGCATCACCGCCGACCTCGCCATTCCCTGCATCTTCAAGGCCAGCTACGACAAGGCCAACCGTACCAGCGTCAAGAGCTTTCGCGGGCCAGGCCTGATCGAGGGCGTACGCATCCTAGGCCGCCTGGCCAAGGACACGGGCTTGCCCGTGCTCACCGACGTACACGAGCCCAGCCACTGCGAAATTGCCGCCGAAGCGGTAGACGTCCTGCAAATCCCCGCGTTCCTCTGCCGCCAGACAGACCTGCTCATCGCCGCCGGCAAGACGGGCCGCGCCGTCAACATCAAAAAAGGCCAGTTCATGGCTCCGTGGGATATGACGCACCCGGTCGAAAAGGTGCGCTCCACCGGTAACGAGCGGGTCTTCCTCACCGAGCGCGGAGCCAGCTTCGGCTACAACACGCTCGTCGTTGATTTCCGCTCGCTTCCGGTCATGCGGAAACTGGCGCCGGTAGTCTTCGACGGTACTCACTCCGTGCAGCAGCCCTCCGCGGCAGGCGGAGTAAGCGGCGGCCAACCCGAGTTCATTCCCTTGTTAACACGCGCCGCGGTCGCCGCGGGAATCGACGGCCTCTTTCTCGAAGTCCACAACGACCCCGCCAACGCCAAATCCGACGGCGCCAACGCCCTCGACCTCAAGCTCCTGAAGCCTCTGCTGGAAAAGCTCCTGACGATTCACGCGGTTGCGAGTTAAGGTCGGAATGAACCGGGTTTGGACGTCCCACCGAAGCTGGGCCCCATCCTTGCGTTTTCTCTACGCAAGGGTGGGAGACCTCGAGCCCGACTTCTCCGCGTCGCGCATTCCGTACAGGGGCCATGAAACCAGCCATCGCATCATGCCGTCTCCTCCTGACTCGGAGCATCAAGCGCCGCGGTCTCCCTCCCCCTGCCGTTCTTTCACAACAATCGTCTCCGCAATCCTGTCGTGCACGCAGCAGCGGTTTGGATAGATGAAATACTGAAAGAACCCAAACCCCGCCTCCAGCGCCGACGCGCCGTATCCAAGCGCTCGCTCAATCGCCTGCCACAGTGTGATCCTCTCGTGCGTCTGCGAGGCAACACGGATGCGCAGCAGCCGCTTGCCAGGCGTCAGCCCGTTGGTCTTCCAGACGATGAGTCCGAAATAGAGGATGAGCCAAATCACCTTGGCCAATTCGATGAATCTATCAAGTTCAAGCTTCACCTGCACGTGAGCGGAATGGTATACGTCCTCTTGCACGTGCAGTTTCTGCGTCACCACATATTGGAATATCGCGACTGCCGGCAAATAGGTGCATAAACAAGAAAGAAATCGATAGCAATAGCGGCAAACCGCTGACCAAACGTAGCCAGCGGAACGCCGGCAAGGGCTTGCGCCCGCGCCGTTTCATGCGGATTGAAGGTGTTGCCTTTCCTGTCCGATTTCATACAGATACTATAGAGCGCATTCATACAGTTGCGGCCTGATAGCATTTCTCCATGTTTCTGTTTGCGTCTCGCTCGCAACTCCGCGCTATGCTCTTTTGCGGTCCCGCCTTGGTGTTGGGTTCCGTTTTCTGCGTTTCCATTACCCAGGCGCAGAATGCCGCCCCAGCCCAGCCGCATCCCGATCGCACTCACATTGACGAGGACCTTGCAGGGCTCAACCGCGGAGTCTCCATCGGACAGGTATCCGTCGCGCCGGACGGCAAGCGGCTTGCCTGGATCCAGATTGCCAAAGGTGGCACTGAGATTCGAGTCGCACCGCTCGCCGGCCTGACCAGGATCGACATGGCCGCGAGCCAACGCGTCACCGCCGCCACCAGGCCGGAGCAATACTGTCGCGAGGGCGACTTGCTATGGTCGCCGGATGCAAAGTCCCTGGCCTTTTTCTCCGATTGCGCCACGGAAAGTGAGCAAGCAGACTTGTATCTCTCGCGCATCGACGGCAGCGCCGCGCGAAGACTCACCGAGTTACGGGGCGAGGTTGAAGCACCCGCATTTTCGCCCGATGGGACAAAGGTGGCCTTCTTATACGTAGAAGGCGCCACCCGCCCGCCCGGCGCATTGGCAGCCATGAAGCCCCCGGCAGGAGTCATCGGTGAAGACGGCGTCGAAATCCAGCGGGTTGCCGTCGTCCCCGTCGATGCGTCCATCACCTTCGCGCCGCCCATCGTAACCCCGGCCAAACTCCACATCTACGAGTTTGACTGGCGGCCTGACTCGAAAGGCCTTGCCTATGTGGCCGCCGATCCGCCCGGAGAGAACAACTGGTGGGTCGCAAAACTCTACACGCAGACCCTCGAGACTTCGGGTCCCGCGGCGCCCAAGCCGATTCTCGCCCCCACGGAAATCCTCGGCCCGCTCCATGGCCTGCAGATCGCCGTGCCGCGTTGGTCCCCCGACGGCAAGGTTATCGCTTTCATAGGCGGCCTCATGAGCGACCAGGGCGCCACCGGTGGCGACGTGTGGGTGATCGCCGCCGATGGAGGCCAACCCCGCAACCTGACCCCTCAGCGCCCCGCGTCGCCAACCTGGATCGAGTGGGATGGGGACAACAATATTTATGTCAGCGAACTGGCCGGCAGCAACTCCCAACTGGTCCGTCTCGGCTTGCACTCGGAAGGGACCGGCGACAGCGCCACCACCACCTTCGAGCCTCCGGTCTTCAGCATTCCCGGCAACGTGGGCGATGGGCGCTTCGAGATGAGCCTCTCCTCCACGGCCGACCGCAGTCTGTTCGTCCTTCACGCCGGCACCTTTGACCATCCAGAGGAGATCTATGCTGCCAGGCCTGGCCACGCAACGACCTCCGGTTTGCAAGGCATAACCCAGTTATCGCACGTCAACGACGGCGTCGAGCCGGCATGGGGCAAGTCTGTCTCCCTGAGTTGGAAAAGCGATTCCTACACATCGCAGGGCTGGCTCATGTTGCCCATCGACTACGACCCGCGGAAGAAATATCCCATGATCGTGGAGGTGCATGGCGGGCCCGCCTCCGCCGTCGTAGGGCACTGGAGCAAAAATGGCAATTTGAGCGTTGCGGCATTTTCTGCCCTGGGGTACTTTGTGCTTCAACCGAATCCGCGCGGCAGCTTTGGGCAGGGTGAGGCTTTTACCCAGGCCAACCGAAAAGACTTTGGCTACGGCGATCTTCGCGACATCCTCGCCGGGGTTGACTCGGTGCTCGCCAGCTACCCGGTGGACCCCGGCCGTGTCGGAATTACAGGCTGGAGTTACGGCGGCTTCATGACCATGTTCGCCGTCACTCAGACGTCGAGGTTCAAGGCCGCGGTGGCCGGCGCCGGTATCTCGAACTGGCAGAGCTACTACGGCGAAAACTCCATCGGCCAGTGGATGATCCCGTATTTCGGCGCTTCGGTTTACGACGACCCCGCGGTCTACGCCAAAAGCTCTGCAATCACCTTCATCAAGCAGGCCCACACCCCCACGCTCGTGGTGGTGGGCGACAGAGATGGCGAGTGCCCCGCCCCCCAATCCTTCGAGTTCTGGCACGCCTTGCGTGACCAGCATGTGCCCACGCAATTGGTGGTTTATCCCAACGAGGGGCACGGCTTTGTTGACTCCGCGCATAGTCGCGACGTCATTCACCGGGCGGTCGAGTGGTTTGCCCGCTACATGCCCCCCAACCCCTAGTCCGAAACCGGCCGCATGCAGGGCAATCGCATGAACGTTCTTTGTCGTCGAGGTTGCTTCTTTTCGCCGCGTGTGCAGGTCAGTTACTGCTTCCCTCCCGGTAGGGAGGGGTCGAAAATAGCCCAGGATGGAGCGCAGCGCAATCCTGGGACAGCAGCGTGGTCACGTTTTCGCGCCCCGTAGGGCCGCGAAGAACCTTGTCCTGGCGCGAAACCGCTTTCATGCAATTGCCCCGGGGCCGCAGGGGGCCGCAGACCGGCCCCACGCAGGGGGCCACTTCGCCCTGATACACTTTTCTTTGGAGTCATTCAGAGCGTTTTGTGCCGGCCGGCTACTCGGAAGGACATCCTGCCGGCAGCCGGTTATTTCAGCGGAGTCCACCGGTGGCATTGCCAATCAGGGCATGTTGACGGACCGCTTATAACCATCATTTTGACCTATTCGGAGCGACCGTTCCGCGGTTCGACAAGGCGGGGCGGGGAGGATTCATGCGGCGGTTTTTTACGCTTGTTTGCTTGCTGTGCCTGGCCATTCCAGCTGGGATTTCGTTTTCCGGCTGTACTCGTAACCCTGCCGCGGAGTACTGCAACGGCGCGGGTTTCGGCTTGAAAATCACTGAGGTGGCCTCGATTGACCTCGAGCCGCGAACCACGGGCATCTCTTTGGCATTCGGGCAGACGCGCCAGTCGCAACAGCCCACCGCCAAAACCTGCAAAGGCACCTCGGCCAGTGTGACCTCCTACACTTTTGGCACCACCAACAACCAGTTGGTCGACATCTCGCCAGGCGGCAACATGTGCGCCGGTGCTTGGAATCGGAATTCCGGCGGCGGCATTGCCGATTTCACCATCTGCAACTTCCCCAAGATCCTGCCCAAGACAGGCGGACAGCCCTACGGATCTGCCTTCATTACCGCGTCCGCGGGCACCGTCTCCTCCAATCCCGTGGAAATATACGTGCATGCACCGGTTACCAGTGTCTCCCTCGTGGGTCCGCAGGAATGCCTCTCCCAGGGCGCTTTGGCCCAACTCGACGCGCAGGCCTGCTACAGCACCACCGACGTCAATGGCAAGCCCGTCAACAGGTTGCTGTGCGCACCGCCTTCGGTTACCGACCCCAATCAGTTCGCCTGCCCAAAACTCCCCGGCGTCACTATCCCGGACTGCACTACCGCAATCGGCACCCTCACCTATACGGTAGGCACTCCCTCTGTCGGCAACATCAACGCCGAGACCAACCAGATCACCGCGGGACAGCCGGGAACCACCGTGATTACCGCCTCGGTCGCAGGTTCGGGTTCATCGGCCGGCTACTTCTCCACTTGCCCGCCAAAGAAGATCTCAATTACGCTGGCGGACGGCAGCACCGTCGGCACAATTACCAAGGGCGCCACACAAAACCTGGTCACAACCGTGACCGATACCCACGACCAAACCATAACCGGCCTCAGTTTGGACTACCAGTCCACTGACCCGGTGGATATTTCAGCCGGCGCAGGGGGATCGGTACTCGCGTCATTCCCCGGTTCCGCGACAGTTTATGCAATTTGCCAACCGGGCTCATGCAATCCATCTCCCATCAACCAGGTAGGACTCTTCGGCACCGGGCTGTCCGTTACCAGCGGCCCGGTTAGCATCACCACCCCCGGCACTGCCAGTGCCTTCGTCTGGTTCTCTGCTCCCGGCAAATCGCAGTATGTGGTTCCCGTCGAATTGCTTAGCGGAACAGTGGGCTCTAATGTTCGTTTGCCCTACGTGCCCAATTCAATGGTCATGGACCGGCTCGGCCAGGCAATCTACTTTGGCACTTCCCACGGGGTCATCGTTTACAACACTGCCAGCAATTCCATCATCAAGCAGGATCCAGCCGTACCGGGCGTGGTCCTGGCAGTGTCGCCCAACAACCAGCAAGTCCTCATCAACGATCAGGTACGCAAGGTCTTTTATCTCTATCCCACAAGCGGCAGCGGATTTATCACCTTTGGCGGAATGGGAAATGCCGCCGCGTTTACCCCCGATTCAAAAACCCTCTATGTCTCTGACAGTGCGGCCTTGAACGACACCCCGGAAAACATTGCGGCCGGCATCAATGGCCACACTGACACGCTTTACGTCAACAACGTCAACACCGGTTGGACGACGTATCCCCTTGCCCCCTCCGGTCCCGGCACCCAGAATCCGGGAGCGCAGAGCTTGGCTCTCACCATCCCTGGCGTAGGCGCTTTCCTCAGCGGCAGCCCCACCGTGGCACACACCTGGTGTCCATCCGGAAACATCGGTAATTATGCCAGCATGAGTTTCTATCCGGAGCCGCCGAGTGATTCCGTTCCTGCTCTCACAGACGTGCTGGCTGCCACAACCGACGGGCTTCATATTCTTGGCGCGGCATTCGCCAATGGCCAGATCAGCCTCTCCGACATCGGGGTGAGCGTTCCCAGCGGCCAATGTCCACCGGCAGATTCCAGCGGCGCATTGCTGCCGCTTACTGTTCCATTTACGCTCAACCCGCCGCATACGCTCACTGTCAGTGCCACCGGTGTCAACCAGGTCGTCCCGTCGCCGGCCTCCAATTTGGCCTTCATCACGTATACCGGCAACACAACTGGAGCCACCTTGCCGTACTACCGGCCGGGCACGGCAGCCGCCCCAGGGTACCTACCGCTCGTCGGCGGCTTGGCCACGGCTCCTCTGGCCGGGGCCTTCACACCGGACGACACCCTCTTCTTCGTGTCCACCTCCGGCGACAACCTGGTCCACTACATCAGCGTGCCGAAGATACTTACCGACCCCGCACACGCTGACACCCAGCAGATCGCGCCCAATCTGCCCGCATGCACCCCGGCCACCACCGATCTTGATTGTCTCGGTACACCGGCCGGGCCCGTTGTCCCGGCCACCGCCATCGCCGTCAAGCCTCGCTCGACAACGTAGTCTTTTCAGAAGTTGGGTGCCCCAGGTCTCGATTTTGAGACCTGGGAAAGCCACCAACCCAAAATAGTGCTCCGTTCATCCTGTCGTCGCTGCGGCAGTTATGCGCCAATGTACTCGAAGGGCCCGCATTTTCATCGTCGAATTCTGCCTTACCTGCCTGCCCGCGCGTTAAGAACGCAGGGCCAATTCCGCGCGATAGAATCAAACCATGATCAAGGGGATTTCCTTTCTTCGTTCTGCCGGGACCGCCGCGGTCTATGACCGCCTGGCCAGCTTCTTTTCCGCGCTGGGATTTGCCCGCGGCAAGGGGTGGAACGAGGAAGAAAGCCGCGGAGCGGCGTTTCTGGCTCCGCTCGGGAATCTCGAGTTTGTCGATGGCCGATTCCCTCCCACCGCCGAAGTGCTCGTGGAGGTGACCGCGCTCGATGCCATTCATCAAGCCGCTGACTCTTGGCTTCGCGCCAATCCCGTACAAGACCAGCCCGGCGACGCCGCGGCCGCTCGTCTGAGTCCAATCACTGATACGCATTGGAAGTCACGCATCTTTACCGTCGAACCGGAGCCGGGCTTTGCCTTCTCCTTCTGGGCCTGGACCGATCCGGTCCGCGGCAAGCCTGTTGCTGTCGAGGGCGATCTTTCGGCTGCGGGAATGCGTTTCGCCATCGTCGTCGCGCGCTGGAATGCAGTCGTCACCGACCGTCTGCTTGAGGCCGCGTTGGACGCTCTCTTGCGCAGCGGGGCCACGCGAAATGATATCGAGGTGGTTCGCGTTCCCGGCGCATGGGAGATTCCTTCGGCTGCGCGCGCCATCGCCAACCAAGGCAAGGTGGATGCAATCGTTACCCTCGGTTGTTTGCTGCGCGGAGAGACTGCCCACTACGAAGCCATCTACAACGAAGTGGCTCGCGGCATCGGCCAATCGCAGCAGGAGACGGGAATTCCACACAGCTTCGGCGTGCTTACCTGCGAAACCCTCGAGCAGGCCCTCAACCGCGCTGGCATCAAGGGCGGCAACAAGGGATTTGAAGCCGCAGTAGCGGCCATCGAGATGGTCAGCCTGCACCGCAAGCTACAGCAAGGCGGCGCTGCTTGAGCACCGGACCGCATCACACGTCGGGGCGTCGCAAATCACGCGAACTTGCCATGCAAATGCTGTTTCAGGCGGACATCGGCAAGCAGACGCCCGACCAAGTGCGCGCCACCTTCTGGAAGGCCGGCGACGAGGTCGAACCCGAGGTCCGGGGCTTTGCGGAGGACCTGTTCCGCGTGGCCATCGCCCAACACGACAAAATCGACGACCTCATCGTGGCCAACTCCAAGCATTGGCGCCTGGAGCGCATGCCCGCCGTGGATCGCAACCTGCTGCGCATGGCGATTGGCGAGATGCTCGGCTTCAAGGGAACACCCTTCCCCATCGTGATCAACGAGGCGCTTGAGATCGGCCGTCGCTTCTCCGCGCCCGAGTCCATCAACTTTCTCAATGGTATGTTGGACGCCATTGCCCGCAGCCTCATCGGCACCTGAAGATCGATGAACCATGCTTGGACGCGCCACCGTAGCCGGGTGCCCCATCCTTGCCGCGCGGCAAGGGTGGGATGCCTCGAACTTCGTAAGGCCCCGTACATCAACCACGCAATAATGACGCGGGCTTCACAGGCGGCAAGCTCCCAATCTTGGAGCTTCGTAACAGGGCACGACTTAAGTCGTGCCGATAAAGCCAATAAAATCAATGGGCTTTAGCCCCTGAGGGAATCGCGGCTTGCGAGCTGGTTTCCATCGCGCAATTCCGCTTTCATCGCATCCAATCTTTGCCGCCAAAAAAAATGATCCAGTGCGCATACGGCACACTGGACCATTCCTCCGAATCAACCAAGCCTAAACCTTCGGACAAAACACCGTCTTGCCGATTTGAGAGCCGATCAGCGTGGCCAGCGAGCCATACTCATTCCGTTCCGAGGGTGTGAGGCTTGAATAGTGCTTCCGATAAAGCCGCTTCCAGCGCTCGGCAACCTCCGGGTGGACCTTCACTTCCGCTGGAGCATTCTGCCCCTCGACGGGAACGTAGATCATCGCAGCGTCGGGTCCCGGAGAAAGTACGCTCATTCCGGTGTTCGTCATCCCCCCAATGTGCCGGATTCCGTGATGGCTATCGCTGATTTCCTTGAATCCCGAATCGGGTCCTTCCGCAGCCACGGATAGAATCATCATCCATTTGGCGTCGTCGATTCCAACGTGAATCCCCGGAAACACTTCCAGATTTTCCGCGCTGCTCGGAGTTAGTTCATCCGTGGCAAAAGTCACGACCGTAGTTACTTCGTCCGGATGCCATCTGCCGTGCGCCCACGCAAGCATCCCGGTTGCGTTCTTCCGGGTCCGATGATCCTGATAGGGATCCTGGCGGAAAAGCCGATGCATGAAGTCGTTGATGACTCGGTCGTTGTCTACCTTCTCGCCTTCTTTCGCAGGCTCGATCTTCGCGTAGTCGCAAGTCACGTAGTTGCCCACGCCCAGAACCCTTCTCCAATCCGCGATATCCACGTTCTGCATATCGCCAACCACCTGCGTCACCTCGCGAATCCCCAGGAAGACAGGCTGAATCGAAGCATTATTGATATCGTCGAAGATCTCCTTGAAGACCTTCCCCTTGGAAAGCTCCTTCGGAACATTTTCGTTATAGATGGGGATTGCCGGGCCTTGCTCGTACAGTGCGTTCAGAGTCGCATTGGCCTTCTTCATGCGCCCTGCGCCTTCGTAAGCAAACGGCATCGTAACAATGGTCAGCGGACTTTTGTCCAGGTCCTTCGCAATCTTCTGGATCACAGGCAGCGCACCGCCGCCGGTGCCTTTACCCGCGCCGCCTGCGATGATCACGGTGCGCAGGGGTCTCATCCACTTCTCAAAGTCTCCCTTGCGATTCTCGGTTGCTTTTCTGCCAACCTCCGGATCGCCGCCCGCGCCGCTGCCCGATTCTCCCAATTGAAGAATCGTCAGTTGTCTCGACCCGTCAATCGAGGCAATCCACTTGGCAAGATTCTCCCTCTCCTTTTCGGTCAGGTCGTGATTGGCAGCCGCCGGGTCGAAAAACTCCTTAAGCTGCGGCCCGTCCGTGTTGGCTACAAGAACAAAAAGGTAGGGATACTCTTCCGGCGCGGCGCTGGCCATAAAACGCCGTGCATTGTTGGTGCCGCAGCCTCCCGCAAACACAAACCCCAATACCACCACGCCCGACAAAGATTCAGTGGGCTTCCTGGCCTCAACACGGCTAACCACGGCCGCGCGCGACTTGCGCGAGCGCTTCTTCTTCCGGGCAGGCTGCACAATCACATCCCCACCCGATCCAGCGGGAGAAATCTTGTTGCTTTCTATTTCCATTGCTTGCCTCCTTGAACCGTTCCGTTCCCTGGTTGACTCAGCGCTTTGACTCAGAGGTGACGGGAAGAAGCCCCCGCGCTACGCCATTGCTATGCAATCCACGTCAAAATTCGTGGTGATTTTGACTTCATGCAGTCTAGTTCCCCCGAGCAAGACTTCATTTGATCTAGAACAACTTGGGCCTAATTCGCCTTTTCTTCGGCGGACGATGACGCAAGCTGCGAAAGATCAAGGGGAAAGCGTTGCCCCATTTTTCCCGATGACATATATATATCTTCTTCAGCGCAATATGGTCAAAGGAGACCATACCAGCCCATAAGGGCGGACCGAGACCCTGCTATCCTGAGTAAGTGATTCCTTCCTCACACACCAAGGGTTCTGCGTCCGCCCAGACTCCGGCAACGCTTCCTCTCAACCGCTCTGTAACAGTCCCCCACCGGCTTTTCCGACCCGCGATGGAAGAATCCGCCGCTCTCCAATTCGGGGAGGACGGAGGTTCACGGAGGACGGAGGGAGCAGGGGCCTTCAGGCCCCTGAATACCGCCTCTATTCCGATGGCCTTTAGGCCCGGGCTTGTCTTTGTTTGGTTGAACTTGCATTTTTGTTTCTTCCTAGGGCACCACTTCAGTCGTGCCGATAAGCCAATGAAACCAATGGGCTTTAGCCCCTGCGGGAACGCTCTCGAAAAAATAGCCGGCACTGAAGGGTACGGGCTTCAGCCACTACATAAGCTGCTAAGAACCCTCAGGGCTTTATATGCCGCGAAAAAACTCCATTTCTCGGGCTTTGTAACAGGGCACGACTTCAGTCGTGCCGATAAGCCAATAAAACCAATGGGCTTTAGCCCCTGCGGAAACGCGCTCGAAAAAATGGCCGGCACTGAAGGGTTCGGGCTTCAGCCCGTACATAAGCTGCTAAAAATCCCCAGGGCTTTAGCCCCCGTAGGACGTTTCTCTGGAAAAGCCTGCATCGCCATCCTCCTCGCTCTCGCCCTCCTCACCGCTTGCCGCAAGGAAGAACAAGTAGTAGCCGGCGTGGCCCACACCGCCGTCAACGCCCAGCACAAAGCCCTGGAGACCGCCACCAACCTTGACCGCCAGCGAACCGCCCTCGCCGCAATCCCCCTCCCCACCAAAAGCCTTTACATCGATGTGCATGAGCCCGGCGTTTGGGCCAACCCCTTCCTCTCCGTCGACGCCGACACCCTTAATCTGCGTGTCACCATGGCCGACGCCAACCCCAGCGACGTGGGCCAGGGCACCATGCTGCGGCCCGCCGCGGCCCGCCGCCAGGAGCTCCAATTGCGCCCCGCCGACCTTGCCCAGGCGTTGATCGCCCTACCCCCCGGCGCCTGGCCCTATGGGCGCGTCATAGCGGTTGCCGAGTCGCCCCTGGCAAACCGCAAGGACCGCGCCAAGCTCCGGCGCAATGTGGAAGCCGTCATCCGGAACCTCAATGACCTCGGCCTGGTTGTGGACGAGTGGCCCGCCCGCTAGCCCGCACCTCGGAACATCCGTCTTTCCGCGGCATGTTTAGGCCCCGGGCTTTATAGAGCCGCAGTTTAACCTTCATGCTCGTCGCCGGAACAAATTTCTCTCTTTTCAGCCGCCCCCGCGCTTCCAACGCGCTACCATTCCCCGGTGAGCAATTCTACGTTTTCCGTTCTTCCCAATCAGCCCCGCCTGGCCCACGAGCAATTCGCCGCCCACCGCGAATTGGAGTTTCTCCTCAAGTCCAAGCTTCGAGGAGACGTTCGCTTCGACATGGCCTCCCGCGCCCTTTACGCGGCCGACTCCTCCAATTACCGCCAGCTTCCCGTCGGCGTCATTCTGCCCCGCGACGCGGCCGACGTCGAGGCTGCTTTGGCCGCCTGTCGCGCCACCGGAGCCGCGGTCCTTCCGCGCGGAGCGGGCACCAGCCTCGCCGGCCAGTGCGCCAACGTTGCCGTCGTCTTCGACTACTCCCGGTACATGCGCGGCCTCACCTCCCTCGACCCCGCCGCCAAGCTCGCCATCGTCGAGCCGGGCATCGTTCTCGACACCCTCCGCGGTGCCGCCGAGCGCCACCACCTCACTTACGCTCCCGACCCCGCCACCCACAACCGCTGCACCCTCGGCGGCATGANNGCAACAACAGTTGCGGCGTCCACGGCCTGCTCGGCGGCAAAGTTGCCGACAACGTCGAATCCCTCGACATCGTTCTCTACGACGGCACCCGCATGACCGTCGGCCGCACCAGTCAGGCCGAGCTCGAATCCCTCATCCGCTCCGGCGGCCGCGTCGGCGAAATCTACTCCGGACTCGCCCGCATCCGCGACCGCTACGCCGACCTGGTCCGCCAAAAGTATCCCCGCATCCCCCGCCGCGTCTCCGGTTACAACCTCGATGAGCTCCTCCCCGAGAACGGCTTTCACGTAGCCCGCGCCCTGGTAGGCTCTGAAGGAACCTGCGCCAACATCGTCTCCGCCACTCTCAACCTCACGGCCAGCCCGCCCTTCCGCGTCCTCACCGTCCTCGGCTTTGACGACCCCTTCATCGCCGCCGACACCGTTCCCCAGGTCCTCGAACACGGCCCCATCGGCCTCGAGGGCTTTGACCACTTGCTTGTCGAGTTCATGCGCCGCAAGGGCCTCGCGCTCAAGGATCTTTCCCAACTGCCCCCCGGCATCGGATTCCTGCTTGTCGAAATGGGCGCATGGACCGCCGAAGATGCTCAGGCCAAAGCCGCAGTCCTGGCACGCGCCGCGCAAAGCTGGCCCAGCCATCCCGTAGCCCACATCTGCACCCCCGCTGAGGCAGCCAGCGTCTGGTATGTTCGCGAGTCCGCTCTCGGCGCCATGGTCTTCGTCCCCGGCGAGCCCGACCGCTGGGAGGGCTGGGAGGATGCCGCCGTCCCGCCCGCCCAACTGGGCAACTATCTCCGCCGCATCACCGCCCTCATGGCCGAGTACGGTTTCCGCAGCCCGCTTTACGGACACTATGGCCAGGGCTGCGTCCACACGCGCATCAACTTCGACTTCCGCTCCGTCGAGGGCCTGCGCGTCTTCCGCGAGTTCATTGACCGCGCCGCCGAAGTGGTTCTCAGCTTTGGCGGCTCGCTCAGCGGCGAGCACGGCGATGGCCAGGCCCGCGCCGCCTTGCTGCCCAAAATGTTCGGCTCGGAATTGATGCAGGCCTTCCGCGAATTCAAGGCAATTTGGGACCCCGGCAACCGCATGAATCCCGGCAAGCTTGTCGATGCGGTCCGCGTCTACGATCCCGCGGAAAATCTCCGCCACGGCCTCCCCGCGCCCGGCGAACCCGCAGGCCACAATCACGCCGCCCTTGAAACGCATTTCGTCTTTGCCGCCGACGAAGGCTCGCTCGAACGCGCCACCGAGCGCTGCGTCGGCGTAGGCGCCTGCCGCAAAACGGATGGCGGCGTCATGTGTCCCAGCTACCGCGCCACTGGAGAGGAGCAGCACTCCACCCGCGGCCGCGCCCGCCTCCTGTGGGAGATGCTGGCCGGTGCCCTGCGCGAAGAAGGCTTTCAAAGCAAAGCCGTCCACGAAGCTCTCGACCTGTGCCTGAGTTGCAAGGCCTGCAAAACCGAGTGCCCCGTGCAGGTAGACATGGCCGCCTACAAGTCGGAGTTTCTCGCCCAGCGCTACAAGGGCCGCCTGCACCCGCTGCATCACTACATCTTCGGCTTTGCCGACCAGTTGGCCCGCTGGGGTTCCCTAACCCCCGCGCTCACCAACGCCATTCTCACCGGCCCCCTGACCAGCCCTCTAATCAAGCACGTCGTCGGGGTAGCCCAGCAGCGCCACCTCCCCCGCCTAGCCCCCCAAAGCTACATAAAAGGCAGATCGGCCTCGGGCCGCGAATTTGCTTTGAAAGAGCGCGATTTCAGCCGTACCAATGAGGAGACTTTGAAAGGGCACGACTTCAGTCGTGCCGATGAAGCCAATAAAAACGACGGGGCTTTAGCCCCTGAGGGAATGCCGACCCAGCAACATGTGGTCCTCTGGCCCGACACCTGGAACAACTACTACCATCCCCAAACCCTTGCCGCCGCCGAATTGGTCCTAACACAGGCCGGCTTCAAGGTCGAAACCCCTCGCGGCCACATCTGCTGTGGCCGCCCGCTTTACGACTTCGGACTGCTCGGCGCAGCCCGCGCCTATCTGGCCAAGGTCCTCGACCGCATGGCCCCCCAAATCGAACGCGGCCTGCCCTTCATCTTTCTCGAGCCCAGTTGCGCCAGCGTCTTCAAAGACGAACTACTCGAGCTTTTCTCCAAGGACCCTCGCGCCCGCCAATTGAGCCGCCAGGTCTGGCTCCTCGCAGACTGGCTCGCCGAAAGAGCCCCCCATTGGGCCGTCGGCCGACTCGAGGGTGCGCAAATCCTCGTCCACGGCCACTGCCACCACAAAGCCGTCTTCGGCGGCCCCGGCAACGAGATTGCCCTCCTCCGTGCCGCCGGCGCCACCGTCGAGCCCATCAAGGCCGGCTGCTGCGGAATGGCCGGCCCCTTTGGCTTCGAGGCCGACAAGTTTGAAGTCTCCAAAACCATAGCCAACGACGGGTTGCTCCCCGCCGTTGAGTCCGCCAGCCCAGCCACCATCATCGTCGCCGACGGCTTCAGTTGCCGCGAGCAGATCGCCCAGCTAAGCCATCGCCAAGCCCTGCACTTTGCCGAAGTCCTCGCCCGATCAACGTGTACCGAGCGCGGAGGACTGGAAGGGTAGCCGGATCGTAATTTACGGTTTGCCGGTGATAATCTCGACACCTGCAACAAACCTTGTCATCCTGAGCGAAGCGCAGCGGAGTCGAAGGACCTGCGGTTGCTGTTGTCTTTGCTTTTATCCGCCTGATTTCGACATAAGCTAATCACTGATCAGAACCCATGCTGTCGGAGGGAGCAGGGGCCTTTCAGGCCCCTGAAGCAAGCCACGACAAGGATGGCTTTAGCCACGGGCCGTTAGTCTGTCCTGCCGAGGACCTGGCGGTGGGCTCGAAGGGCAACCGAATCATAATTTCCGGTTTGAAGGACAACCTCCCGGGTCAAACTCCCTCTTCGGCGCTGTCATCCTGAGCGCAGCGAAGGATCTGCGGTTGTTCTTCGAGGTTTCCGCTTTGGCGGTCAATCGACCGTAACCTCGGGAATTGTCTGCCCGACGTTCAATTCGTGCATCGGCGATTTATCACGAAGCCAGGACACTCAGGTGCAGTAGGCGTATGTCGGGACCTTTGAATCTGTATTACCCTGAGTCGACCGATAAAAGTTCAGGACAATGGCTCTCCTGGGAGGCACAATGGTCTTTGACGATACTCTTGTTCAGTTTGCAGACATCAATCAACAATGGAGTGGAATACTTGTTGGAAATGGCGCAAGTAGGGCGGTCGCCGATTCTTTCGCTTACACATCGCTTTACGACAAGGCATGCTCGGACGATATTGCGCACCCGCTCGTGCAAAACGAGCAGAACCGCGCAACTTGTCACCTGAGCTACCTTCGGTGATGATAGGGGTACAGCTCCTTCCTGGCCCGGAATCGGGCTTGCGAAATTATCGAGAAGATTTCCATATGGGCCGGCGGTCCGTTTGAAGGTTTGACCAACCAATGCCGAGGACCTTGCTGGAACTGCTATCTCACCGCAAGGTGCGGCCTTCAAAGTTGCGAAAGACTCAATCCATCCCCCCCACATAAAGCCAATATAATCAACGCTGCCTAGTTCTATAATGTTGATTCCAGACTACTTCTATGTTCACGCTTTTTCGCCCGTTTTGAGCCCAAATCGGACGTTTTTCGGCAGTTTTTCCCAAGAATCGACCTCTCTCCCGAGCCCGCCCGTGGTCCCTCCCATCAGCTCAAGGGCGCGCCATCTTCTTGTTGCAGAAAATTACGGCGATTCGGCGCACAATATTTCTTGGAGGCTGAAGATGACCAAATCAAACTCGGCGGAACGCAGCTTGGCCGGTTCCAGCCCTTGCATCACGCGACGAAAACACATCGAAAAGCCCCCCCTCCCCCCTCCCCCCTCCGGGGACCTTCTTTTTCGACCCACTGTGCAGATAACCAACAAAGAATGAATAGTTTGTAAAATCAACATAGTAACCTTACAGTAAACAAAGCCCCCGGATTTAACCCGGTTTTGCGCCAAAAACTCCTCCTTTTGCGCCATTTCTTGACGATTTTACCCCTCTCTACGCCTCGCCGGCCTTCAGAGTGGTCAATAAAAACCAGTGTACCCATAATGCACTGAGGGATAATAGGGTTCAGGCCCTTCCGGACACAGTGCAACCTGGGGTATCTAACCCGCGTCCAATCCGGTTGAGTCGCGTCACCCCGAATTTGTTTGAGATGAACACGGGTTGCGACAAACCTCTAAGTTTTGATACGCTCATCCTCTCTTTGGACTGAGCAAAAAGGAGATACTTCGTCATGGCAGAAGAGAACAAAGTAGTTGGTTTGGCATGGTTCGTGGCTGGTTTGGGTGTAGGAGCTCTCGTCGGAATTCTGTACGCCCCCAAGAGCGGACGCGAGACCCGTGAAGACCTGGCAAGCGGGGCCCGCGAGGGCACCGAATACCTGCGCAATCGTACCCGTCAGGCCGCCGAAGAAGTGAGCGCCCTGGTGGACAAAAGCAAGCAGCAAGTAGGCGAGTATGTTGAGCGCGGACGCGAAGCAGTCGATCGCGGGCGGGCTCAATGGGAAGAATTCGTGGAGCGTGGCAAGAACATTGTCACCGATCAGACCACCCGCGTTACAGCGGC
The DNA here is from genome assembly GCA_003151985.1 of Acidobacteriaceae bacterium. Lineage (GTDB taxonomy): Bacteria > Acidobacteriota > Terriglobia > Terriglobales > Acidobacteriaceae > Telmatobacter. The sequence continues at coordinate 8,614 of PLZC01000223.1, read as the reverse complement.
TGTAGATGCGGGTCGCCAGGCCTACAAGTCCTCCACGGAAAACCAGTAGAATTTCGGATTCCAAGGCAAAATATCGGCTGGCGGTTTTTGCTCGAACATCCGATACGAGTCCGTGCGCGAGAGGCTAGGGCAAAGCTCTCGCGCGGACTCACGTCAGGGCGCTTTTTGTGTTTTGCGAAAGCGCTTCAAGTTAAGGTTTCATTAAGCCTGCAGACGCTTAGTTCTGCGCGAGATCAATCCAATGCCAATCATGGAAAATGAAACCGTCCTGCTGGCCTTTGTAATCGTTGTCGGGCTGGCCGTTGTGCTGCAGACGATCATTCTGCTGGCGATTTTTTTGGTCCTCCGCAAAGCCGCTGCTGCCCTCAAGGATCAGGCGGATGAGGTACGCTCCGCGGTCATGCCCCTCATCAACAACACCCGGGAATTCTGCGCCCGAGTGGGTCCAAAAATCGAGGATACTCTTGAGAAGGTCGAAACCACGGTGGACGACCTGTCGGGCATCACCCGCGGGTTACGCATTCAAACCGCCGAAGTGCAAGCCTCGACCCTGGAAATCATGGAGCGCGTGCGCCGCCAGAGCATGAGGCTGGATTCCATGTTCTCTGGTGTACTCAACACTGTTGAGCGCGCAGGCGGCTTTGTAGCCGACGTGGTCAGCAAGCCGGTACGGCAAATCACTGGCGTGGTAGCTTCTGTCAAAGCCATCGTCGACTCGCTGCGCGCCCCCGGATCAAGACCACGGCAGCACAACCACACCTCCCCCGATGGGGACGGGTTCGTTTAATTAATTCTGAATGTCGCTGCGTCTGATCAGATTCTTTACACAATCCAGCCGCCGCCCACCACCTCGTCGCCATCGTAAAAGACCGCCGATTGCCCGGGAGTGACAGCGCGCTGTGGTTCATCAAAAGTGGCGACAACTTCCCTCTCACCGGCCGGTTCCAGCATGGCCCACGCAGGTTCGTGGCGGTGCCGGATTTTGGCGCGGATGCGCATCGGCTCTGTGAGCTCCGGGATGGAGATCCAGTTCAGCCGGTCTGCGCGCAATGTGCGAGTCGCCAACTCGGCATCGGCTCCTATCGTGACGCGACGGCTTACCGGATCAATCTGCAACACGTAGAGTGGTGAGGGCGAAGAAACACCAAGCCCCTTGCGTTGGCCCACGGTGAAATTCGATATGCCCTCATGCCGCCCCAGCACTATTCCACCGGCGGTTACCAGTTCGCCGGCGGTCTCCGGCATTTGCTCTCCCTGCTCTTCCAGGTAGGCGGTAAGAAACTGCTTGTAGTCGCCGCCGGGGATGAAGCATATCTCCTGCGAGTCGGGCTTTTCTGCCAGCGCCAGGCCGTGCCGGCGGGCAATCTCCCGCACTTCGGGCTTGGTCATGTGCCCCAGGGGAAACAGCGTGCGGGCAAGTTGCTGCTGGGTCAGGCCGAACAGGAAATAGGTCTGGTCCTTGGCAAGATCGGCGGGCCGTTTCAAAATCCAGCGTCCGCGCCCGGAATCCCGTCCAGCGTCGTACTCGTTGACCGCGTAGTGGCCCGTCGCAATGCGGTCTACGCCGATGCTGCGGGCAGTCTGGAGCAATTGGTCGAACTTTAGGTGGTTATTGCAGAGAGAACAGGGAATCGGGGTATGGCCGGCAAGGTATTCCCGCACAAAAGGCCGCACCACGTCCTGCTCGAAGCGCGACTGCTGGTTGACGACGTAATAGGGAATGCCCAGGTGCTCAGCCACGCGCCGGGCGTCGTATACATCGTCCAGCGAGCAGCAACGGCCGGCCTTTGGGGCGTCAGGAATGCCGTGACGGCCAGCCAGACGGGTCTGGTCCCAAAGCTGCAGTGTCAGCCCCACGACCGTGTCGCCCGCATGCGCGAGCATGGCCGCAACCGTCGAGGAGTCCACCCCTCCAGACATGGCTACGGCGATGGTTGTGTGCTCAATCAATGGGGAAGACCTATTGATCCTCAAGAAGTAAGGGCTCGGCCCTGTCAGCCAAGCGTTCCTGTCTCCACAGGCGAAATCGCCCGAAGATGCTCGACAGCCTCAGGCAGAACTTTCAAAACATGGCCTATGTCCGCATCGGTTGCGGTCTTTAGAAGGCTGAAGCGAATGCTGGCGCGGGCGCGAGTCTTATCCAGTCCCATCGCCATCAACACATGGCTTGGTTCGGTGGCGCCGGAGTGGCAAGCCGATCCGCCGGAGACGGCCACACCCTTCAAATCCAAAGCGATCACCAGCGCTTCGCCCTCCAACTGATCAAACCAGATGTTGGTTGTGTTGGCCACGCGGGGAACCGGCTTGTCTACCTCCGTTCCATTCAGGCCTGTGCCGGGAATCCGCAGAAGTTCCGTCTCCAACCGGTCGCGCAGAGCTGTAAGCTTTCCTATCGTGCCATCTTCAAGGCTGTGCATGGCTAGTTCCGCGGCCTTGCCCAGTCCCACAATGCCGGGTACATTTTCTGTGCCCGCGCGCTGTCGGCGCTCATGGCTGCCGCCCACAAGCAGCGGTTCCACTGGCGTTCCGCGCCGCACGAACATCGCGCCAACGCCTTTTGGCCCGAACATTTTGTGGGCGCTAATCGAGAGCATATGGCAGCCAAACCGGCGCACGTCGAATTCCACCTTGCCCGCCCCCTGCACCGCGTCGATATGGAAAAAGACACCGGTGTCGGCGGCGATCTTTCCTATCTCCTCAACCGGCTGGCGAACTCCGGTTTCGTTGTTGGCAAGCATCACGCTGATAAGCCTCGTCTCTGGGCGAATGGCGCGCAGAATATCCATCGGATCGATGAGGCCGCTGGGCTGTGGGTCGACAAAGGTCGTTTCGACCCCATGCTGACCCATCACCTTGGCTGCCTGCAGAATCGCCGAGTGCTCAATCGAGGTGGTAATGAAATGGTCGCCGGGGTGCAATAGACCGAAGATCGCCGTGTTGTCGCCCTCGGTGCCGCCGGAGTTGAATACAACTTCAGCGGCGTGGCAGTTGAAGAACTCGGCAATCGTATCACGGGCCTGGTCCACAGCGGTATGCGCCTTCTGTCCGTCCAGGTGGATCGAGGAGGCATTGCCGAAGTGCTCCATCCAATACGGACGCATGGCCTCCACCACCTCCGGCAGCAGTGGTGTGGTAGCGTTGGCATCCATATAGGTGCGTCTCATTGCGAGTCTCCTTGTCTAAATTGTACGGGTAATTGTGAAATCGCGTCCGGCCCGTCACGGGGAATGTGCGATTTATAACTCTCTTGTGTCGGGTTCCACGGCCAGTCTGGTAGAGTCAAACCGCGGCTGATGCCGCCGGAGGAGAGATTCCATGTCCAAACTTGTAGCGAGCAGCCTGCTTGCTTGTTGTCTGCTTGCCGCCGCTTCCACGCCTGCCTTTTCCCAGGCCGCCGCACCGGCCAAGCCCGCCGTTGGCACCCTGATGCCCCCCTCACAAACGTATGGAAAACTGCTCGGCATGATGGAAAACGAATTCGTTGGAGCCGCTGAGGCCATGCCCGAAGACAAGTACAACTTTGCTCCTCCCGTCACTGCGGGCGATTTCAAGGGCGTCCGTACCTTCGCTCAGCAAGTCAAGCACGTGGCTGAATCCAATTACTTCTTCTTCGGCGGCCCCAACTTCACCGAGGCCGACGGAAAGGCCAAGAGCGATGCGATCGAAAAGCTGACCAGCAAGGCAGATATTGTTCAGGCACTAAAGGACTCCTTCGCCAAGGGCCACACGTTTGTTGATGGCATCACCCCTGAGAACGCTTTCGTGATGACGGGCAACGGCACTCGTGCCGGCATGGCATCCTTTGGCTTGGCACACTGCATGGACCATTACGGCCAATTGGTGGTTTACCTGCGAATGAATAGCATCGTTCCCCCCGCCAGCCGCGCCGCGATGTAGTTTCCCGTCGAAAAACCATTCACAATCTCGACACAAACGACCTTTCCCGGCGCGCAAAGTCCGCGCGCTGGAGAGTCGACTGTCCCCTGCCCGTCACCTCCTCAACGCAGGTCCCCATTTGCTCCCGAATTCGTTTAGCGAACTCAGTTCTTGGAACGCGCATGCACCGTGGATTCTCAATGTGCGCGTCATGCCGAAGCGGGCCTGAAGCTCGGTCAAAAGCTCCAGTGCCACCAAATCGAATAACCAGAACTCCTGCGAGTGAGAATACTCATTGATGCAATTGGCGCCACTGCCGATATCGCTCAATAGGGTCTGTGGCGCCGGAATCCGCCAGGAAGTGCATGAAATCCAGTCGAAGCGCGCCGGACGACATGCCGCATGCCGAAAGGCGACTTCTGACTGCGCACAGATTGCGTCCCGTTCGTTTTTGTTGTTTGGAAATTCACGTCTGGACACCGGCTGAAGAACAGATGCGGGTACCGGCTTGCGGTAAGATTAGTATCAACCTGCAAAGTTCTTTAACCCCTCAGGCCAGGAATGTACTTAAGTAATCGACAAGTGAGCCCTGATTCGGGCTTTTTGGGCCAATCGCTCTCGGGTTGCTGATATATTTGGTTCAAGAGCAAGCGTGATACAAATCACTGCGCAGATGAAAGCGCTTGCTTTCATCTATTGGCGACGAATTGGGATATTGGTGCCCCAGTCTTCATTTGTCAAAGGCACTTGTGGAAAACCCCACCCAAGTGAGGATAGCGAAGCTTTGTCTAAAATTTTCAGTTGCGAGGCCTGCCAATCCGGCAATCAGTCGCGAAATTCCGCGACTGTTACGCAACTGTCGAAAAAGTGGTGTGCGGTTTACACAAATTCTCGGCATGAAAAGCGGGTGGCCCAGCATTTGCGCCAAAGACAAATTGAACACTTTCTTCCCGTTTTCCATTCTCAACGTAAATGGAGCGATGGCTCAAAAGTTTCGCTGGAACTCCCACTTTTCCCCGGCTATATTTTCGTCCACATAAACGGGACCGAGCGTGTACGCGTTCTTGAAGTACCTGGCGCTCTCAATGTTCTGGGTGGCGCCGGGCGCGAACTCGCTTCTTTGCCTGACGCCGAAATCGATGCGCTGCGATCAGGGGCTCATCTGCGCAATGCGGAACCTCATTCACTCCTCACCGTGGGTCAGAGAGCAAGAATTCGAAAAGGTGCCGCCCTTCGTGCGCAATGCAATCATCGAAGACCTGAGAAGTCGCCTTTCGATTGCACGGGTGCCGCGCACGCAGATGATCAGTATCTCGTACACAAGCGCGTCTCCGCAGTTCTCGGCGGATATTGTGAACACCCTGGAGAGCGAATTCATTAAGAACAACTTCATAGCCCATTACAGCAATACACAACAGGTCACAACCTGGCTGACTGGACAAATTGACGATTTGCGAACCATCGTGCAGGCATCGCAGGATCGAATGGTGGACCTGCAAAAGCGATTGGGCATCTCAGCGCTCGATCCCACCCACAGCGTAATAGTGCAGGAGATCACCAATCTTGAAAAGGGCGTTTCGGATGCCACGCAGCAACGGGTCTTGGCCGACGCCCGCTACAACATTTTGCAGTCTCTGCCGTCCGACCAGATTCAAGACACTACGACCCTGTTGAATAACGGGGGCGGCCAGACTCTGCTCTCCAGCATGCGTGTACAACGTGCGACTGCAGTTGCGGAGTTAGCGCGGCTACAACCAGTCTATGGGCCAAACTATCCCCAGGTGAAACAACTGAGTTCTCAAATCCAGGGATTTGACCGGGAAATTGGCAAACAGGAATCGCGGGTGATACGCCAGGCAAAGGATTCCTCTGAAATGGCGCACGCGGCCGAGCATCAGGCAAAGACAATGCTCGATACGAGGATCAATGAACTTTATGGCGCGCGTGACGACATCGTTCAGTATGCATTATTGACCCAAGAATATGAGTCGAACCGCCACATGTATGAGAGCATCCTCGCCCGCTTGCGCGAAGCGGCGGTGGATGCCGGGTTGGATTCCGCTGACATCAGCGTGGTCGACTTGGCCTCGCTGCCGATTCAGCCATCCAGCATGTCGCCCATAAGAATGGGCGCGATAGGAGTGCTCTTTGGTTTGGTCGGCGGATTGGCGATTGCCATCCTGTTGGAGAAAATGGATACGCGCATGCGTGATTCCAAGCAGATCCAGGAACTTCTCGGTCTACCCGCCATCGCGATAATTCCTCAAACAAGCTGGAAAGCGAAAGAGCCTACCGATGAAGTAACTCCAGGTCCGGAATTGTTGTGGGATTTCCGGTCTCCATTCGCCGAAGCAATACGCGTCTTTCGCACTTCAATTCAATTGTCGAGTACCTCTCGAGGGTCGAGAGTGATTGCTGTGACCAGTTGCCAGCCGGGCGAGGGGAAGTCCACCCTGTCAATGAATTTGGCGGCAGCGCTGGCCCAGGGAGGGAAGAAGGTCATTCTGGTCGATACCGACATGCGCCGACCCAGCGTATATTGGCGCCTCGGGCTGAGTGACAAGAAAGGCCTGTCGGAGTTCCTGACCGGCCTGGAATCTCTGGAAGATGTAACCCAGAAACATAAGACTCTGACAAGTCTGGATGTAATATCTTCCGGCATTTCTCCTCCGCTGCCGGCCGACCTTCTTGCCTCTGACCAGATGAAGCAGTTAATTCAAGAGCTCCGCGAGAGGTACGATTATGTGATTTTCGATACTCCGCCGGTATTGTCGGTCACCGATCCCCTGATTGTCGCGACGTTAGCGGACGGAATGGTACTGGTGATCCGCCAAGGGTACTGTACACGGGCCATGCTCCTGCGCGCAGCGGAGATCTTTCGCGAAGTAGAGGTTAAGGTGTATGGCTTCGTGCTCAACGGGGTGGATGCGAGTCTTCCTGAGTATTACGGATATCTCGGTTACTACTCCTACGACTACAAGAATTAGCTAGCTATGCGCAATGCGCATTTCGATTGGAGATCCATTGTGAGCGTTCATTTGAAACTCGAGCTAGGGCGACTTCTGCCGGCGATATCGATCTTGTTTTTTGGCACCGCAATAGGACTTGCTCAATATGGGGGGCCGGCCGTCACATATCCCCCGCAAGTGGCGAGCGCGCCCGCCGCTGCAGTAAAAGCCGACTACGGGGACATCAAGATCATGCCGGGCGATGTGATTTCGATTGCAACCTATGGCGCTCCTGAACTCACAGCGGCCGGCCTGAAAATTGGCTCGCAAGGCGAAGTTGTCCTACCCTATCTCGGTAAGGTACAGCTAGCCGGCCTTACCCCCTCGGAAGCAACCGTTTTTCTGAGCAGTTCGCTGAAGAGCGGCGGCTTCCTGGTCGACCCACAGATCAGCGTTCAGTTAATGGACTCCCCGACTCGAATAATCACTGTAATCGGCGAGGTTCAAAGGCCCTTGCCCGTTCCGGCTTTCGGGCAGTTACGGCTGATGGATGCCATCTCCGCCTGTGGTGGTTTTACTCCGCTTGCCAGTCATCGAATTATCGTTCGCAGGCCCAGCTATCCATCTTCAGTCACCGTCGAACTCGGCGTAGACCCGACCGCAACTGATCCAACCGACATCCCGCTAATGGCCGGGGACACGGTCATTGTTCCCAAGGTGGGGAATGTGTTTGTGGTGGGACAGGTTAAGACTCAGTCCGCCTACCCTCTCTCTACTAATGCTCCAGTTACAGTGATGCGCGCCATTAGCCTGGCAGGTGGTCTGCGTTACGGAGCTGCACTATCGAAGGCGAAGATAATTCGAACGACCGCCGATAATCAGCATGTCGAGATCATGCTTGATCTTAAGAAAATGATGGATGGAAAGCAGCAGGACATCGCCTTGGTATCAGATGACGTTCTCTTCATACCAAACAATACATTCAAGACGGCATTGGCAGCCGGTGGCGCTGCGGCTTTCGGGACCTTACTTATCGGCGGAGCTGAAACGTACAATGTTGCCAAGTGATCGAATGCCGGTCAGGGCCCGGCTGCATAACCGATGCCGCGCATGCATCGCCGCGGCCTGGATGCTCGAATTAGGGCCGACTGGAAGGCTATCGCCCAGACTACGATCGATATCCTTGCCGAACGGGGGCCAGCGACCAAGGCAGACGATCGTGGAGAGCAGATGGTCCAACGGCCTCTGCCAATTCCCGAATGTGCAAAATGAAGCAGGCCACACCTGCAAAAACTCGATCGCTCCGGCGGCACTGCCATCGGAATGCTAAACATTGATGCGGGCGTCAAGTCTCCAAAGTGCGGCAGTCAACCCGTCCGGCATTCCAAAACAAAGAGAGGGAAACGTGGGACGTATTTTCGTAACCGGAGGGTCCGGGTTCATCGGCACGAATCTCATCGAAAGCTATCTTCAAGACGGATGGGAAGTGATGAATTTCGATTGGGTGCTACCTCAAAACGCCCAGCATAAAGGGCTCCTAAAGAATGGAGATATTCGTCACGGGGAAATCTTGAGTGCGGCCATTCGCGATTTCCGCCCTGAACTTGTTGTCCACCTTGCAGCCAGAACCGATCTGGACGGTGCAAATTTGCAGGAGTACGACGCTAACACAGTTGGCGTGCAGAATATGATCGAAGCCATTCGTGGATCCGGCACGGTGAAACGGGCGGTCTTTGCGTCCAGCCGGTATGTGCATAGAACGGAAGTCAGAGCTGGTTCCGCAAATTCAG
>PLZC01000434.1:437-16861 GCA_003151985.1 Acidobacteriaceae bacterium | reverse complement strand
TATTGCACTCTACACCATCAAGAGGAATGCTCTAACTAGGCCGTTGCTTCCGCCGCGGCGGCAAGGCTGGCCCGCACCCGCTCCATGATCCCCAAATAAAAGGCCAGATTGTGGATCGAGTTCAGCGTGCCCGAAAGCGCCTCGCCGGAGTGCATCAGGTGCCGCAGATAGGCCCGCGAATACCGCCGGCAAACCATGCAGCCGCATGCGGCGTCAGGCGGGCCTTGGTCCTCGGCATATCTTCTGCTCTTGATGTTCATCCGCCCTTCGCTGGTNNCGGGTGGGCAGCACGCAGTCCATCATGTCCACGCCCATGCGGGCATACTGCTCAATCTCGTCGGGGTAGCCCACGCCCATCAGGTATCGCGGCTTGTCGGCCGGCAGCAGCGGCAGAACTTCGGCAATCATTTCCAGCGTCATCCCCCGCGGCTCGCCCACGCTCAGGCCGCCGATGGCGTAGCCGTCAAAATCCATCTCGACCAGCCTCTGGGCGCTTTCGCGGCGCAAGTCCGAATGCGTCCCGCCCTGCACAATCCCGAACAGGCTTTGCGTTCGTCCCTCCTGTTCCACGCGCCACACCACCTCATTCCGGTGAGCGCGAAAGTGATCCAGCGACCGCCGGGTCCAGGCCATTGTCAACCGCAGGCTCTCTTGTGCCCGGCTGCGCTCCGCAGGATACTCGGTGCACTCGTCAAACGCCATGCAAATATCCGCGCCCAAAGCAATCTGCACGTCCATCGAGTGTTCGGGAGTGAAAAAGTGGCTGCTGCCGTCCAGGTGCGACCGGAACCGCACCCCCTCGTCCGTAACCTTGCGCAGCGCGCTCAGGCTGAAAACCTGGTAGCCGCCGGAGTCGGTCAGCATGCCTCTCGGCCAACTGATGAACTTGTGCAGGCCCCCCATGCGGCGGATTGCCTCGTGACCTGGCCGCAAATAAAGGTGATAGGTGTTGCCGAGGATGATTTCAGCGCCCAGCGTCTCAAGCACGTCCTGCGCAACGGCCTTCACCGTCCCCGCCGTCCCCACCGGCATAAATACAGGCGTCTCGATCGTTCGGTGAGGCAAGCTGAGCTGTCCCCGCCGCCCGCCCGCCCCGGTTTCCGCAACTATCTTGAAAGGTAAGCCCACCCTTGGATTCTACCGGTGGGCCCGGGCGTCAATGCTTGTCCCCGCCAAGCCGCACAAGAAATCCCACCCGCGCCACCCGAGGCATGGCCAATGTGGTGCTGGGCGTTTTTGCCACCTCGATCTGGCGATCGAAGAGATTTTCCCCCGCCGCGAACACCTGCAGCCGCTTCCCGAAGTCGTGCGAACCATAAGCATCCAGGCGGAAATAACCATGCAGCAGGAAAAGATTGGCGTCGTCGTCGTACTGCCGACCGCTAAGCCGTGCCTGAAGGGTGAGGGCGCCAACCGCGGGCCGGTACGCCCGCACATTCATTGAGGCCATGTTCCGCGCCACTTCAGGAATCCAGTTGCCCAGGTCCTGGCTTCCGCGCGTCACGCCGGCATGAGCGTATTGATACCCGCCGTCCACCGCCAGCCATCGCCGCGGCGAAACCTGGAAGTCGACAGCTACGCCGCGACTCTCAATCTGGCCCAGGTTCTCCCGCTTCAGCGTGATCGGCGAAGCAGTCGCATCGAGCGTAACGGCCACAATCGGCCGGTTGACCTGCGTCAGGAAGTAACTGGCCCGCACGCTGCCCCAATGCCGCTCCGTAGCCAGCCCCGCCTCCCAGCCGGTTGCACGTTCGCTCAGCAGCCCCCCGTTGGGAAACGTCAGCTTGTTCCCCACCTGCGTGGAGCGGTAGAGCTCATTCGGCGTGGGCGCCCGAAACGCGCGAAACCCCGACGCCGACACCGCCCAGTGATCCCCTACCTTGCGCGAAAGCCCCATGCGCGGATCGAAAACTCTCTCATCAAACTGCGGAGGTTGCTTCGCCGTCAGCCCCCAGTTCGACCCGATCAAGGTTAGTTGCCGCCCGTCGTAGTTTTGGAACCAGTCCATACGCCCGGAAGCAGTCAGAGTCCACGCCTTGCGCACCCACATCGCTTCGGCATAGGCAGCCGAATCCCGCTGGTGGTCGTGCAAATTCGTGACCCCGGCATTGCTTCCAAAACTCTGCTCGCGGTCCCACACCCGCACGTCGTGTGTGTCTGCCCCGGCCACCAGCAGCAGCCCCGCACCCAGCGGTTGATTCCAATGCGCCGCCGCGCCCATTTCGTTGTCCGGCGTTAGGGAAAACTTAGTCGGCGTCTCGCCACAGCGATAGGAGCAGTTTGCATCCCCAAAATTCGGCAAACTGGATACGCTTGAAAACGTCTGGTGGAAGTGCTCCTGGGAACCGTAAAGCCGCAAACCCAGAGTCGCCCCGTGGCCGCGTTGCCAGTCGCCGCCCGTCGCGTAGCGCCAAACCCGCGTTCCATTCGCCTGGTAGCGCGTCCCGTTGACGCGACTCTCGCTGAAGCCGCTTCCGCGCACAAACACCCGCAGCGGTCCCCGCTCGTGCTCGCCCAGCAGCACACCATTCTCGGCGTTTGCGTTCGAGGCAACATCGACCGGCCCGCGCTGCCACGGCGCTTCCTGGATGTAGCCGTCCGTCCCCAGCCCGCCGCCCGAAGCGAGCAGCCCCCACGGCCCGCGTCTGCCCTGAACCAGCAGGCTGTCGTCATAGGTGCCTTCCGCGCCGTAGCTCGAGCGCAATTCAACCCCACCCAAGCCTCCCGTGGGCCGCGCCGGGATCATGTTCACAACCCCGCCAATCGCGCTTGATCCGTAGAGGTCGCTGGCCCCGCCGCGCACCAGTTCAATGCTTTTCAGGGCCAGTTCCGGCTGCTCCAGCCAGTGAATCCACCCGCCCACAGGGTCGTTCTGCGGTACGTCATCTTCAATTACCAGGGTCCGGCTGGCCGCGGTCGATCCAAGCCCGCGCAAGCTGATTCCCTGCGAACTTGGGTTAGCCACCAGCGAGCTCGACCGCCGGAACAACTCGATCCCCGCCAGCTGCCGTAGCTGGCCGTCAAGTGTAACCGCCGCCGTGCTTTCCAGCGCTTCTTCTGAGATCGTCCGCGTCGTCACCGGGCTCTCCAGCGTACCCAGCGGAGCACGAAAGGCGGTCACGGTTATCTGGCTGGCAGGGGCTGCCGCGGGCCGCAGGCGGAGCGTCGTTCCGGCTGTCACTTCCAGGGCCTTTTCAGCGAACCCCTGCGCTGTCACGCGTAACCTGCACGGCGAAGCGCAATCGATGGTCAGCCGGCCGTCTCCATCGGTACGGCCCATCAGCCGGCCGTCCAGGTCCATCACCGTGGCCCCGGGAAGCGCCGCGCCGCCGAGGTCTTCGATCGTCAGAGTTACTGTGACCGGGGAGTGTGCGCTAAGCGCCGCCGGGGCCAGCAGCACACCGGCCACTGTCAGCGCGCCAACCGCCGTCCTTGATTTGAACCACCGCATCGACCTCGCCTCTCGAACCGGGAAGAAGGCTGTCCAGCAATTGTGCCACGGTTCTTCCACTAATGGGGTCCAAAATCAGCGGATCGATCTCGCATAGGGGGACAAGCACGAAGGCTCGCTCAGCCAGACGCGGGTGAGGAATCTCCAGTCCCGCCTCGCTAACTTTCAGGTCGTCCAGCAGCAAAATGTCCAGGTCCAGCGTCCTCGGTCCGTTCGCAAAGCCCTCCGCCCGGTTCCGGCCAAATTCCTGCTCGACGGCCAGCAACCCCGCCAGCAACTCCTCCGGCTCCAGTTCCGTCTGCAGCGCCACCACCGCATTCACAAACCTGGGCTGCGCGGCGAATCCGACCGGTTCTGTTGAGTAAAGCGACGAACGGCTCACCACCCGGCCCAGGGATTCCAGGCGCAAGGCCGCTGCCGCCAGCGTAGCCTCCGGCGTCCCGGCCCAGCTTGCCATGTTCCCCCCCATCCCGATGTACGCCGTCCGCATGTCTCTAAGGGTATCGCGCGGCCTGGGCTGCCGAAAAGGCCGGATTCAAGAGAAAGATGCGGGCCCTGACCCAAATTTGTTTTGCAGTTATGTGCTTACTGTGCGATAACTACGTCATGCGTAGTACGCAAAACGTAGTAGAAAGCAAAGACAACCCGGAAACGGGCCACTATTCCGATCCTCCGCTCCTCGTTCTTGCCAGCCTCGGTAGCGGACCGAAGCACGGCCACGCCATGATCGAAGACATCGTCCGGCTTTGCGGCACGCGCCTGGGCCCCGGAACCCTCTATGGGGCAATCGCCCGCCTCGAACAGCAGGGATGGATCGAACCCCTTCCACCCGAGGAGCGCCGCCGCCCCTATCGCATCACCGCGCAGGGCCTGCGCGTTCTTCGCGCCAAACTCACCACCCTGCGCCAGTTCGCCAAGGCTGGGCTGGGAAGGTTGCCGGCCCTATGAATCCCAGACTCGCTCGCCTGCTGGTGTGCCTCTATCCGCGCCCCTGGAGAGAGCGCTATGGCGAAGAATTTGAGGCGCTCCTTATCGCCGGCAAGGGCGGATTTGGATTCTTCGCGAATGTGATTTGCTCGGCAATGCATGAGCGGGCCTTCCCCATTCAAGGAGTCAGCATGGATGATCCCTTTTCTTTGCGGTTGCAAAGCAGGTCCTGGTGCGAGCGCGTGCCGTGGGCAGTGTTCTCACTTGGCCCGCTTCTTCTTCTCGGCGCAACCTACCTGGTTGCCTGTTTGATTCTGTGGTCCGGCTGGGGAATCTTTCTGCCTGAATCGAATACGCCCTTTGTCCGCATCCATGGCATCGCGATTTTCTATTTTGGCCTCGGCAGGTTGCTTTATTACAGCGCACCGTTTCTCATCGGTTGGGGGTTCGGGGTTTTCGCCGCCCGCGCACGAATTCAGGCGGCCTGGCCCGTTGCAGGCTTGGCCCTGATTTCACTGACGAGCGCTTTGGCCCAGGTCCAGGCGAGCCGGGGAATCCCCGGAGGGGGTGCGCATGTAAGCATGGAATTCGCCTTTGGGCATCCCGCCCACGGGGTTCCTTCCAACTTGCTTCATGCCTTGATCATCTTCCCGGTTCTGGTCCTGCCCTATCTCATTTGGCGAGTGCGCAGGACGCACTCTCTTTCCGCTTAACGCAATTCCATTGTTGCGGCGCTGCGCCCTGCCGCGGCTGGCAATAATTCGAGATTTCCACAATAAGTGCTTGATTTCCACAGGCGCATCTCCAATGCACCCGGCAACTCTTTCCCCCGATAGCGAATCTCATTCCTTCAACGGAAGAGAAATCTTCCAAAAGGAGAGAGTAAAACTTCGGCCCCTCAAGAGAATCGGCGACGATTCCAGCGAGTGGAAGCAGGAAAACTCATTCAACCTCCGGATTAATGGACAATGCGGGAAACTCGAGTTCTACTTGGACCTTTCGCATAGTCCGGTTGTCATAGGTTGTGATCCGGAAGCCGAACCCGGATCTTCGAAAATACGGCAGCAAGGGGCGAGGTCTCGAAAGAGACTCCCGCCCCTTTGCTTTTTGCCCTCCGCTTGGCCAATTCTTGGGCCTATTCGGCCCTGCGGCCGCTGATCATTTCATCGCACAGTCCCGCTATCTCGCTAACCGGCCATCCCGCGAAGCGGGCCCGCGCCACTCTACGACGGATACGCTCCGGTGATGTAGTCCTCCAGCGCATGAATGGTCTGCTCCTGTCCGGAGATAACCCATTTCACCAAATCGCCGATCGAAACCACTCCGGCAACGGTGTCGCCCTGCAACACCGGCAGATGACGAAAATGGTGTTCCGTCATCACCGCCAGGCATTCATCCACGGTGTGCAGCGGGCTCACGAAAACTACCGGGCTGGTCATGATCTGGTAGACCTGGGTTTCCTTGGAAGGGTTGCCCATCAGGATGCCTCTGCGCGCGTAGTCGCGCTCGGAGAGGATTCCGACCAGCCGATGATTTGAAAGGACCAGCAGGGCGCCAATATCGTATTCCGCCAGAATCTCCAGAGCCTCGTAAACCGACTGCTCAGGCGCTACTGAAAGGACTTTGTTATTGCCTTTGCTCTTCAGCACAGATCCAATCGTGTCTGTAATCTTCATCGGAACCTCGCAGCGCAGTCGAGTTCTTTCCGATCCAGCGCGTAGCCAATATAGATCATCGGAATCCACATGGAACAGTGGAATCCCTTCAATGCCCAAAGCACCGAAACCGGCTGAATCATTCAGATGCCGCCATTTGCCCACTGGCTATCTCTCGCAAGGGGCCAACTGGCTGCCTTCGCGCCGGTGGCTTCTGGTAGCATCCTCTTTGGAGATTTCTCACGATGGACTCCCTTACCAGTGCGGGCCTCGGCGCCCGCCGCAATGAAGACATCGCTCTCGATCTGCTCAAATTTGTGGCTGGCACCGCTGGCGTTGGCCGCCCGATAGCGCCCTCCACAGGCTTCAGCGGCTCCGCCGGGCCCAAGGCGGATGAGCACGTAACCCAACTGCTCGACCTCTACACTCGCTGCCTCAAAGCCGTGGAAGGAAAAGGGGATAGAGATAGCCAGCCAGGATAATTTGCGCATCGCCGTTGCCGGGGCCGGAGCCTTTGGCCGCAACCATCTTCGTGTCTACCGCGAATTGGAAACAGCCGGGCTGGGCGTTTGCCTCGTTGCCGCCGTCGAGCCGGACCCTGCCCGTGCCGCGGCAAAAGCGGCCAAGTACGCAATTCCGGTCTATCCCACGGTTGTGGAGCTGCTCGCCGCCGACCTCCATCTCGACGCCGCCAGCGTAGCCGTCCCCACCGTGCACCATCATGCAGTGGCCTCGGAACTGCTGGAAGCAGGCCTTGACTTGCTCGTGGAAAAGCCGCTTGCCGCCAGCCTGGCCGAAGCCGACGAACTGCTGGCCCTGGCCGCCAGGCACGGCCGCATTCTCCAGCCCGGTCACCTTGAACGCTTCAACCCCGCCGTATTGGCCGTCGAGCCCCGCCTGCGTCGCCCCATGTTTTTTGAGTCGCACCGCCTCTCCATCTTCACGCCTCGCGCCTTGGATGTGGACGTGGTCCTCGATCTGATGATTCACGACCTCGACATTGTCCTCACCTTTGCCGCCTCGCCGGTGCGCGAGGTGCGAGCGGTGGGTTTGCCTATCCTGTCGCCCAAGGTGGACATCGCCAACGTCCGCGTCGAATTCGAGTCCGGCTGCGTGGCGAATTTCACAGCCTCTCGCGTGTCCACTGAGCGCGTCCGCAAGCTGCGCTTCTTTGAGCCGCGCCAATACGTCTCCATCGACTATGCCCGGCAGGATTTGCTGGTAATTCGCCTGGATGATGCCATACCCGCCGAGATCGCAGCGGCCGTTGCCGCCGGCGCCATGGACCTTGCAGCCCTGGCAAAACTTGCCGCAGCCGGCGGTCATCCCAGTCCCGGCCTGGCGTTTGTCAAACCACCGGTTACGCCGGGAGAGCCGCTCCGCCTGGAGATCGAGTCATTCCTTGACGCTGTGCGCACCCGGCAGCAGCCGCGAGTTACAGCGCTCCAGGGCCGCAATGCTCTTGCATTGGCTTTGGAGATTCAGGCGTCGATGGTTGCCCACGCCCACCGCGCCGGCCTCGATGATTTCTTCAACCCCGGCGCTTAGGGAACCTCCAAACCGGTCAGGCTTTGTAACAGGGCACGACTCTTAGCCTGCCCAGCAGAGTCGAAGCATCGGATGAACAATCGGACTTAATCAGAGGCTCCTTAAGGATTCTTTGCCTTCGGAGGTCCCGGCCCAGGGTCCAATGCCCGCTTGACGGTGGCTGTGACTTTGGCTGGAGCGGCCAGCGCAGGCAAGGCGGCGGCCTTGACTACCCGCTTGGCCGAGAGGGTGGCCGCGGGCGATTGCGGCACCGGCTTTCCGGCTGGAAGCACAACAGGCTTTGAGCCCGGTCCGGGCGTTTTCTTGCTCGCAGACGGCTTGACGGCGACATCGGCCTTCACCGGCCTGGGTGTCGAGGGAACGGCACTTGCGGTGGCCTCCAAGGGCGACCCTGGTTTGGCGGGCATTTCAACGGCCGCTTTCAGCATCTGGTTCTGTTTCTGATCCCCGAGGAACTGCTCATCGTCCTTGCCTGCGATGGCTACACGCATCACCGTCATCCAGATGGGCAGCGCCGCTCGCGCCCCAGTTTCCTTTTCGCCCAGGGACTGGTTGCTGTCGTAACCCACCCACACGCCACAGGTAACAGACGGCGAAAAACCCAGGAACCAGGCGTCGGTGTAGTCGCTCGTGGTGCCGGTTTTGCCGCCCAGCGGATGATTGAGTTGCGCAACGGCAGCGCCGGTGCCATGTTGGGTCACGGCGCGCAGCAGGGTCAACATGGTGCGCGCCGTTTGCTGATCGATCACCTCGTTTACCGAGGGCGTGTCCTCCCAAAGCGTGTAGCCGTCGGCGTTCGATACCTTGCGGACCAGGCGCGGCT
Organism: Acidobacteriaceae bacterium; assembly: GCA_003151985.1. GTDB lineage: Bacteria > Acidobacteriota > Terriglobia > Terriglobales > Acidobacteriaceae > Telmatobacter. Next base: position 8,457 of record PLZC01000434.1, on the reverse strand, counting down.
TCACGCGCAATCCATCGTTGGGAAAAACGGCGTATGAGGCCACCTGCTCTTCCAGCGTTATCTCCACAGCGCCCAGCGCGATGGGCAAGTAAGCGGGAATGTTGCTGGTCACGCCGAAGCGGTGGGCCACGTCGATGACTTTATGAATGCCCACGCGCGCGGCCAGCTTGACGGCCGGAATATTGCGCGATTCGGCAAAAGCACGGGTCAGGGTCATGGCGCCCTTGTAGTCGTTTTCGTAGTTGTGCGGCGTGTAACTGCCAAAGCTCACCGGCCCATCCACAATAATGTCGTCTGGCTTGGAGCCGTTCTCAATGGCCGCGGTGTAGACGTAGGGCTTGAAACTGGAACCGGTTTGCCGCTCGGCCTGTGTGGCCCGGTTGAACTGCGAAAGCGCATAGTCGCGCCCGCCCACCATGGCCAGCACGTCCCCGGTGGTATTGTCCATGGCCATCAGCGATCCTTGCGCGCCGGAATCCTGCTCCAGAGTCACTCGCTGCGCGCTGCCCTCCATCTTCCCGTCCAGGTGGACATAGATCACGTCGCCCGGCTTGACCAGCGCATCGCCGTAACGCTGGCCGGTCCATTTCCAGTCCTCGGGCAAGAGTAGGATCTCCGGGCCTTCATGGTCGGGCGGGCCCACACGGGCGTGTATCTCCAGGGGCAGCACGCGGGTTACAACGGCATGCGTATAGCCGCCCGACGGGATTTTCAGTGCCCAATCGGGATGCCTGTAATCCTCGATCGCGATGCCTTCGCTGAGTACGTTTTCGAGCTTTCCGGTCCACCCATGCCGCCGTTCGTAGACCGCGAGGCCATCGGCCACGGCGCGGTTGGCGGTCTGCTGCAGTTCCAGGTCCAGCGTGGTCTCGACGCGCAAACCGGCCTCGTGTACTTGCTCCGTGCCGAAGCGCTTCTCCAACTCTCGGCGCACCTCTTCCTGAAACCACGGAGCAACGGATGCCTCCGGCTGGGCAATATGCAATCCCAGCGGAGCACGCCGGGACTGCTGGGCAGCCAGGTGGGAAATGACTCCGTCGGACTCCATTTCACTGATCACCAGGTTGCGCCGCCGCAGACATTTATCCGGATTGAGCAGCGGAGAATAGGCCACCGGCGCCTTGGGCAGGCCGGCCAGCAATGCGGCCTCGGTCAGTGTAAGTTCCTTGGCATGCTTGCTGAAGTAGAACTGCGAGGCGGCCTCGAAGCCGTACATCCCGTGCCCCAGGTAAATCTGGTTACCGTAGAGCGTAAAGATCTGCTGCTTGGTGAAAGAGCGCTCGATCTGAATGGAAAGATAGGCCTCTTGGATCTTGCGCGTGGCGGTGCGCTCGGTGGTGAGAAATAGGTTCCGCGCCAACTGCATGGTCAGCGTGGAAGCGCCCTGCGCACGCCCCCGATTCCGCAAGTCGTACCAGACTGCCCCGGCAATGCGCAGCACGTTGATGCCCCAATGCGACTCGAAGGTCTTGTCTTCAATGGAGATAACGGCCTGGCGCAGCACCGGCGAAAAGTCGTCGTAGTTGACCACAATGCGCCGTTCCAACGCAAAGGAGCCGACGATGTGACCCTTGCGGTCATAAAGATCGGTTGTTGTGGAAGGGCGGTATCGTTCCAGATCGTTGATTTGCGGCAGATCGACCGAATAGACCAGCGTAAGCCCGGCCAGCGAACCGGTGATCACGGCCAGCACCAGCAAAGTGGCCAGCGTAAATCGTCCTGCCAACTTGCGTCTCAGCCGGATAGGCACAGGCGGCTCAACCGGCCGTCGGCTCCTGTCGCGGACAAGCGGGGCAATAGGCGTTGTAGGCTCGGTGGGGGTAGCAGCCAAGCGATTCAGGCCTCATCGGCATTCCTCGCACGAGCGGGGAGAGAATGCTTCAGCCTAAGGCTAGCATGACTATGATTCGCCGGAGTGTGATGAATGCCACCCCGTACCATACCGTGCAAGAGCGGGAACAGGGGTGCAACTCAGCCGTTTTTGGCCTTGAGCAGATCGAGCGCTTTATTCAGCGGCTCGTCACCCTTGACTGGAGGAGTGGCTTCATCCTCAAGTTCTTCATCCGGTGCCGGTCCCACAACTACCGTGGGCGTTACGGCCACATCCTGGATCTTTTTGCCGGCCGGGCTTTGGTACTTGGCCACAGTCAGCAGCAGCGCAGCGCCATCGGGCAGTTCAATTGTCTTTTGCACCGAGCCTTCGCCAAAGGTTCGTTCGCCTACAACGTCTCCGCGCTTGGCGTCCTCGATTGCAGCGGCCGTCAGTTCCGCCGAGCCATAGGTTCCGCGATTGACCAGCACCGCCAGCGGCGCATCGGTCAAGAACTTTCCCGCATCGGCGGTAAAGGTCTGTAGAGCAAACTTCTGCCCTTGCAATGTAGCCAGCGTCCCGTCCTTTATAAAGAAGTTGGCCAGCCGGAGTCCTTGCAGCGCGTCGCCGCCGGCGGAGTCGCGCAGGTCTAGCAGCACCTTGTGGCCCTTGCCGGCCGCCTTGATTTTGGCCGCAATCTCGTCCACATGGGCCTGGGTGAGCGATCCCGGCTTGATATAAACAATGGTCGCGTTTTCGAACTGCTGCTCACTCAGAGGGGCCGCGGCAGCGATGACGCGCGTAAGAGTCAGTTTGTCCGGGTCCGCCTTGCGCGGGCGCACAACTGAAAGGGTGACGGTAGTTCCCGGCTTGCCTTCAAGCATTAACCGCACAACCGCCAGCGACAACTCGCGTGTGGACTGATCGCCAATGGACTCAATCACATCGCCGTCGGTCAGGTGTTCCTTGTCCGCCGGCGAACCGGGCAGCACGCTCACAATGGTGGCGTAACCGAAGCGCTTGGAGACTGTGATTCCCACTTGCGCAACGCCCGATTCCGGCCGCTCCTTGTAGATCTTGTACTCCGTCGCGGTCAAATAGCTCGAGTCTGAATCGAGGGACTCGAGCAGGCCGTGCAGCGCACCCGTGGTCACATCGTTGATGTTGGGGTCTTTGACGTAGTCGCTCTGGACCTTTTTCAGGACCTCGGCATAGACGCGCATCTGGCGGTAGGCGCCGTCCTGCTCGCCGCCGGCATGAACGCCGAACCAGCCAAATTCGCCCAATACGAAGCCGGATCCGAGGGCGGCGAAAATCGCCACGGAGAACACGAAGACAAATCGTTGGACCATTCGAGACACAAACACCACCGGGGCAGCCTGGAGGGGAAACACGCCGCTCACTCTATAGACGTAATGATACCGCAAGGGTTCGCAATTGGGTATTTTTTGGCGCCGGCCTGCATTTCTCACAGCCTGCCCAAAGCCGTAGCGCCGGCCTCCCGGCCCTCAGAGCCTTCACCGGACCCTCAATTGTTTGGCGATGCAATAGGATTGGTCTATGCCCGCGCTCATCGAAATTCGCAACTTGCAGATTCGATTTGGGACCACGGAAGCGATTCGCGCCGTGAGTTTTCACATCGAAGAGGGCGAGGTGCTGGGGTTGGTGGGCGAATCCGGGTCGGGAAAAAGTGTCACGGCGCTCGGCATCCTCGGGCTCCTCGGCTCCGCTGCACAAGTAGCCGGGCAAATACTTTGGCGGAGCGAAGCCGGCGCGGCGGTTGATCTGCTCCAAATGCCCCCAGGCGCGATACGCCGGTTGCGCGGCTGCCGAATCGCCATGATCTTTCAGGAGCCGATGACCGCGCTCAACCCGGTCATGTCCATTGGCCGCCAGGTGGCTGAAAGCGCTTCTGCCCACTCTGCTTCCTGGACCGGGCGAGAGGCGAAACGCAAGGCCATCGCCGCGCTGGAGGCGGTCTCTATTCCCGAGGCGGCACGGCGTTACGGCGATTATCCGCATCAGTTTTCCGGTGGACAGCGGCAGCGCATTCTCATTGCCATGGCGCTCATCAACCGGCCCCGGTTGCTGATTGCCGATGAGCCGACGACCGCCCTGGACGTGACCGTGCAGGCCCAGGTGCTGCAGTTGCTCAGAGACCTGCAGCAGCAGCACGGGCTGGCCATGCTTTTCATTTCGCATGATTTAGCTGTAGTGGGCGAAGTCGCCAGCCGCATTGCGGTCATGCGCATGGGCCGCATTGTCGAAACCGGCAGTGTACGCGACGTGCTCACTCGGCCCCAACACGAGTACACGCGAAGCCTTCTCGCGGCCGTGCCTACGCTGCGCACAGATCGAAACCAGCCGCTTGCCATGGTTGGCGCCTCAACCCGCTCATAGCTTTGAGCAGAATTCTTGCGCTTGTTGGTAGAGATACTCCCAATCTACGGGCGCCTACTTCAACACTACTTCCTCTCCTTTGCCGTCATCCCCAATCGTGAATCCGATAAGGTGTGGGTCACGGTCCACATGTCCGGCGACTTGCGTCCTGTCTACAGCGATCTTTCCTTGCTTTCCTGTCCAGCCGTAGATTTCAACATGGATATCTTTCCACCACGCTGGGTAAGAGCCCTCATGGGGGCCGATATTCAAGCGCATACCATCGTGAGTTGTTTGACAACTAAACTTCATTCGCAGATAAGCTCCGTGCTGGAAGGCATAGGTCTTGCCATCGTCCTGGTAAAGGTCGCCCGCACATTGATCTCCGGCGTAGACGCGCAAAGTCAACGGACCCTGCGGCGTTTCATTTGTACTTTCCACAATCGGCGCCATAGGTAGTATCGAGCCGGCCCGAACAAAGACAGGGAGTTGGTTCAGATCGGGAGTTACCTTGATGAGGAACTGTGCTGTCCTGTCTGGAACCGCAGTTGGATCGGTAGAGGAGTGCGCCGGCGGAGCAGGCGGCGGGATCCGCATGCCGGTCCAGTAGTCGAACCAATCGGACGAGGGCAGTTCAACAGCGTATGCGTCCACTTCATCGGGATACTGCTGGGGCGCTATAAGCAAGCTGTTGCCCAAGAGAAATTCGCCGGCGGCAAAGGAATCTGTATCGATCGGATGACGATCGGGCGCTGCATCTGGAAACTCCAGAAAGAGTGGCCGGAGCATGGGAAGACCATTGCGAGAGGCTTCTTCGGCGAGTGTGTAGATAAAAGGCATGAGCTGTTAGCGAGTCTCGATGAAGTGCCGAGGCACTGCTTCCCGCTCCGGGCCTCCCACCCAGGGTTCTTGATCGCCTTTCCCTTTCTCGCTGTGATCGCGATAGATCGGCTGGAACGCACCCACTTCCATCCACTTGGTCAGTAACTCCGGCGTCGGAGTTCCCGCGTATCCCCCCACATCGGCGCCGCTGAAGGCAAAGCCGCTGAGCCCAAGATTCTCAAGCATTGGCGTGGTAAGGCGGAGATGGTTCCAACTGCTGCTGTTGTCTCCGGTCCAGGTGGCTGCATATCTTTGACCGCCGGCATAAGTGGCCCGAGTAAGTACAAAAGGACGAATCTCTGGATCGATGGCGCGAAGACCGTCAAAGGTCGCACGCGAGTTCTCCAACCCATAAATGGCGTGAATCTCGGCATGGCTTGCGGGGCGAGATGCAAACCCCGGCTCATCGATGCGATGCACAACATTCTCGGGCATGGTAGCAGTAGGCGAGTCGAAGATCGATGGCTCGTTCATGTCATTCCAAAAGCCTTCGACGCCGTCGCGACGCAAGTCACGATAGAGCGAGCCCCACCAGGCGCGTGTTTGCTGGCGCGTGAAGTCAGGAAAGACGCTGGGGCCGGGCCAAACGCGGCCAGTGTAAACGGAGCCGTCAGGATTCTTGACAAAGTGGTTGCCTGCAATGCCGCTGTCAAACGGAAGATAACTATGCCCTGAGAGGTTAGCAATATGCGGATCGGTGATTGATACCACGTGGAAGTTATCTGCTTTAAGTTGCTTGACCATGCCGGGAAGATCGGGGAAGGCGGTGCGGTTGACCGAAAAAGGGCGATTTTGATCCTGAAAGTCAATGTCGAGATAAATTGCGTCGGCGGGAATGCGATCGGCTCTCAGGCGCTTCGCCACCTCCAACACGCGGGCCTGCGTCATGTAACTATAGCGCGATTGCTGGAAGCCGAAAGACCAGAGTGGCGGAAGCGGAGGCGTGCCCGTGAGCCATGCGTATGTTTGAACAACCTGCTTGGGAGATGGGCCATAAAATACGTAGTAATTGATTGGCCCGCCGGGCGCGCCGAAAGAATAGGCTGTAGCGGATTCCTTTCCGAAATCGAAGCTCGTACGCCACGTATTGTCCAAAAGAACGCCGAGGGCGCGCCCGGCGCGATAAGTCATGAAATATGGAATGCTCTTATAAAGCGGGTCTGTAGATTCTTGAAACCGGTAAGCGTCGGTATTCCAGAGTGTGAATGCCTGGTTGCGCCGGTCAAGCGGTCCTGCCTTGTCTCCGAGCCCGAAGTAGTGCTCATCGAGCGGCATGGACTTATAAATGCGAAACGCATCGCCGTCAAGGCGAACCGGGCGTGCATCCTGCTGGAGGATTGCGCCGGCCTGATCACGAACGATAACTTCAAGTGTTTCCTTGTCGAGCTCAACGATCAGCGCGCTGGTGCGGAATCCGAAATGACCCTCGCTTTCCGATAGTGTGACAGGAGCAGAACCATGACGTGCGCTGGCGAGGACGGCCCAGGACGCATCTTCGGGAGCGAAATCGCCCTTCCACATGGATATGCGCAAGACGTCATCGCGCAGGGCGACGACCCTTTCGTGCAAGTCTCCAATCTGCACTTCGATTCCATTAGGCAGAAGGGACTCTTTGGCACTCTGCGCGAGCGTGTGCAGAGGGGTCGGCTTCAAGCTTGATTGCGACCAAATGATTGCAGATAACTGACAGAACCCGAAGATCGTAACGATGAGTGCCATAAAAAAAGGGCGTTGGACGTGCATGATTACTCCTGAACTGGAATGTTCGTAAGGTCTGACTGTGGGGTCGGGTTGGCAGGGCGGGAGCCGATGCAGCCATGATGGCTCACTTTGGGCCGGACTCCAACGCGGAAAGATCGGGGTCCTCGACCGCTTTGTAACCTCGCTCCTGGCGCTGCTGCTTGATCGCCTTCATTCGATCAAGTGCTTGGGATGCATCCTTGGTGTCGCCAAGCTTGCGGTAAAGGCGGGCAAGCAGGTATTGAATGGAGCCATCTTTGTCGCTCGAGGCACCCAGCTTCAATTGGTCGATTGCGGCCTGGGTTCTGCCGGTCTCCGCATACACTCTGCCGATCAGCGAATGTACGTGCGGAAGCATCTGCGGCTTGCCAAGGAGGCTCTTTTCGAGATACGGTTCGACATCTGCGAGTTCGTGGCGCGACAGCATCGCCTCGGCCATAATCAGGTTCAGCTCCGGGTCGTTCGGGCTGCTAGCCAAGGCCCAGTGGATTGAAGACCGTTCCCACATTGGCTTGGTCCAGGACGCCGAGCAGCATCTGCGCCACGCCGTTGCCGCTGGCGAATCCCGATCCGTTGATTGGATCAGGCCCGCTGGTGAACCCTCCGTTGAATTTCAAGTTGGTCTGGTAGTAGTTATGCTGGCTATTGATTTGCTCCACGCCCATGAATCCGAAGCTCAATGTGTGCTTCCCGGCCAGCTTGATGAAGTCCGCTGAGACGGTGCCAACGGGGCCGTGATTGGTGACAGCCTGCTGGTTGTTGCCGCCGGGGCCCAGATTGGACTGGCTCCCTACGGTAATCATCGGGAACAGTGGGCTGTTGTCCTTTACGTAACCCGGAAGTCCCAAAGTGGAGGTGGGATCGAATCCGAATGACTGGTTGTCGGAAGTCTCATGCCAGATATGCACTCCCGAGGTCAGGTTCATGGTGAACGTCGGACTGAAAACCTGCGAGTATCCCGCCCACATTCCCCAGCGGTTATTTGGCCGTGCATTGCCGGGGCCCTGGCTCTCCAAAGCTGGAAGCCGCCTACTTTTGGTAGAGCCAGATTCCTCGGGGCGAGAGGCGGTGGAGGACGCGACCGAATTACACCTCTCCGCCCGTTGCTGTGCCCCATGCACATATCTGCACCAGAACCTCCCGAATGCTTTTTCGGGCCTTCCCGGCTGGCATGTTCTAAGTTGTTGAAAGGATTGGAGGCGCGGGCCG
>PLZC01000434.1:0-396 GCA_003151985.1 Acidobacteriaceae bacterium | reverse complement strand
ACTGAGCTACTCCCGCTTACTGCAAGGTTGAGTATACCCGTCAGGCCGAAATCCGGTCAAACCGAGGCGCTTCCTTTTGCTATCCCATCTGCCTGAGGAAAGTTGCCGGCGGACCCCTTCCCGCTTTCCTGCCTGACGATCTCGCCGTCGCGCATATACAGAATCCTTCCGGCAATGGAAGCGGCTTCGGGATTGTGGGTGATCANNCCACCCGCTGCTGCTCGCCGCCACTAAGTTCCGAGGGCCGATGCTTGAGCCGCCCCTTGATGGACAAGAGCTCGCTGAGATGGTCAAGGTATACGAGGTCCAACGGCTCCTTTCGCCCGCTCACGTCATAGGCGATCTCAATATTGCCCATCGCGGAAAGCGTTGGCAGCAGGTTGAACTTCTGGAAGA
>PLZC01000001.1:370-10112 GCA_003151985.1 Acidobacteriaceae bacterium | reverse complement strand
GCCTCCTCAGCAGAATTTGTGGGCGGACTCCGGTTCGGGGAGTCTTCCAAGCGTGTGAAACAGGGCCATTTCCATGGCTTTATAGGTTCGAAAGCCGAAGGATCGTCTGGTAACCACTCGTATCTTGTTGTTGAGACCCTCGACGGCGCCGCTTGAGATCTCTCCTTTAGCGCGGAACCAGTTCATCAGCAGATCCTCATGGGCCCGTAGCATACGTGCAACCTTCTTGATCGGTTCGAGGCGGCTGCGCATAGCACGCTGGCACCAGTAGTCCAGGAATGCGGAAGCCCAGAGGGGCGAGTTGTATTTCCAGAAGTGCTGGAAGACTTCTTTCAGTTCCCATGCCCTGGCCGTCGCCAGTTTGCTGGCCAGCAGGGCGTTGAGCTTCTCGCGGGCATGTCCGCGCACCCGGCTTCCTTTGCGCAACAAGGACCAGCGCATGTTCTTCAGTCGCTTGGCTTGGTCATTGCTCTTTGCTCTGAGACGCGTGCTCTCAGCCCGGCGTACTTCATCCACGGCCTGGTTCATGTGCATGGTGATGTGGAACCGGTCCAGCACATGCAGCGCCTGGCCGGCCTGGTCGGCGATGACCTTCAAATAGGGCTTCCACATATCGCTGCATACAAAGCGCAGCCCCTTGACGAACTCCGGGCCCAGTTCCTTCAGCCCACGGCGGAGCGTCTTCTCCGAGCGCCGCTTGCCGATCCACAACAGGCGCCGGCAACCAGCATCAATCTGGTAGATAACGGTTAAGAAGTTGTCGGCCCGCTTGCCATGTCCCCAGTGGATCTCGTCCACGCCAATCGATTCAACCCCGCACAGCTGGCGATGCGCCAGGCCCCACTCCACGAACCACTCCACGGACCGATACACCGATTCCCAACTGGTCTGAAAGACCTGCGCCGTTTCCCGCCAGCTCAGCCGTCGCGCCCAGCGGGCGAGAAATCCCATCATGGCCACAGTCACCGGCCGCTTGCCGTCACTCCAGGGAATATGCTCAACCACGATTCCGTGCTCCTGGCACTCCACCCGTCGTGGCGCGTAACGGAAGCTGACCGGTATCCCCCACAACGGTACAAAATCCCAGTGGCGCTCCGGCAGCCGGTCATAGCCCGGAGCAGGAAGCCGGCACTGCGAGCAGCGTGCCCGCATCCCACTGTGCGACGCCAAGGTGACCTCGATCAGCGCTGCATCTCTGCCCAAGCGAGGTGGAAAAGTCCCGCTCCTTGGGACTTTTCCTCGGAGCGCCTTCTTCCACCGACCGCTTCACCCACAAATAGTGCTATAGAGCCATTTTTATATCTGCTCAAGCATCTAGCTGTTTTTTGCAAACTGAGTTGGGACGATATGAACGTATATTACCGGGCCTCACAGCTATCCAAATGGCCGCCGTATGCAACGACGGAAGAGATGTTAGCAAAGGTTGCAGCAATGGAAGAAAACTCACACAAAGACTTAGAAGGTTACCTTTTGTAATTCCTCCATGCTGAGTGCCCTTCCGGATGGTTCGGATTCACCAAGAACGGAGCCCAAGTCGGTAGCTTTGGCCAAGTCGTCATGTTGCATGAATCCCATTCGCCAGCATTCCTTCAACACTCCACGTAGAGCAGCAAGGAGGCGTTTTGCCGTGTTCGGTGCATATCGATTCACAAGCCAGCTTCTGACTGCCGACGTATCTTGGTATCGAAGCGAAGCCCAATCGGTTTCATCTCCGTCGAGAACTCCGTCTGATAGAAACCCTGCAATGGCATTCAGGGCTTGTCTTTGCCCCCTACGGGAACCCGGCCCCAATCTGGTTAGGTAAGCCTCAACCGGATTCGGTCTGGGCCGTGTCAGTGCCCCCGGTGCCCCCGGGTGATTGGGAACTAAGAATGGTGTAGCCATCAAATCCTCCTTGGAATCACTCTCCAGAATGTGCTTTCGCGTCAGTTAATGCATGAAATGCCCGAAAGGACCTCAATCCTTACCCTCGGCAGGCAAAAGAAAGCCCCGAGAAGAACGGCATCTCAGGGCTTGGGCAAGGTGGGGCAACGGTTCAGGCTTCGGTCGGTGGGGTTGTCTTATCGGGTGATGGGGTTACAGGAACTGCCTTGGCAAGCTTCTTGGCCGTGGTCGTGGCCTTGGGCTTGGGCTTTTGAACCTTGGAAGTCGACGGCTTCTTCACCTGCTTGGTTGCCGTTGCCTTGGCCTTCGGCTTTGATACCGTTTCCGTATGGGGCTTCGAACGGCGTTTGAATCGAACCAATTTGCCATCGAGCTTGATACCCTTGGTCATGGCAATGCTGCACCGGGCACGTGTGGCCTTCGTTTTGTCGTCTGATTCGGGGTCGAAATGACTATCGAGCACCTTTGCCATTTCCAGATAGGACTTTCCTTCGTCCCACATTTTCTTCAACTTCGTCCAGTTGAACGGCACCCGCTTCATGCTTTCCTTTGTTGCTGTCTTTCCCATTGCTCTCCTTTTGCTGGTTATCCCAGCCGAACTAAGCAATGGGTGCGTGCGCAGCCGCTGATGCTCTCAATACGGATATCTCGACTCCTGTCTCCGAAAATGCGAGAGCTGTGAGCATCCATCACGCACCCGTAGGCATGACCTCCAGCGAAAGCGAAGATGAAACAATCTGCCGTTTGAAGTTCACATTCGGGCGGCTTTTGACCACAGTCGGTGCACTTGAGGCATTCCAACGAACGGGAGATAACCTCACCCAATATTTGCGCCGACACCTTTCTGGCGATTGGGGCGATTTGGACGAGCATGACAGATTAGAAAACGAGCGCTCACTATTGAACGGATTTAGGCTGTTATCCGCGTACCACCTGCGCGACGGATCAAAGATTTGGTTGATAACGGAAGCAGACCGCTCCTGCACGACATTTTTACTACCCGACGAGTACTGAAGGACTCGTCGGGTACACCGAGTTGTTGACCAATGCAGGCATAACCGCCGGTATCAGTCTCGGTCCCGCACTTCCCCGCCAGCAACCAAGCACCGAGCGATATGAAGGGCATCGACGGGCCAGAAGCACTCCGGGCGCGGATGTCGAACGTTCGCCTGACCAGACATTGGGCGACAATTCAAAACCTTTTCAACCCATTGCTTGGGCAACGCCTCTCTACCGTACACAGCCCCCAATAGAGCGCCTGAAATTGCAGCATTCGTATCCGTATCCCCGCCACACATCACCGTATTCACGATACCTTCCTCCAGCGACTTGGCGTGAAGAAGCTGATACAGCGCGTTCTGTAGGGCAATGAGAACCCAACCTTGCTGGGTCAAGTAGTCTGCAGGTGGTCCATCAGCCGCATCGAGTATTGCCTTCATCAGCGGCTTCTCGACATTCCTTGCTACCGCCCAATCCTTGATGTCTTCATAAATCTGCTGTGCACTCTTCCCTTGGCTGACTGCTTCCGCGATGGCCATAGTAAATAATGAATTGGCTTGCAAGCAGACGGGGTGTGGATGAGTCAAAGCAGCATCCATCTGTGCGAATTCAGATGTGCGGTATCTATCCAAGTTGCAACAGAAGATGCCAAGAGGGGAAATCCGCATGAGAGCGCCATTTGCTTGGCTATCTCGATTCAGATGGCCCCGTAGACCAGATGCCACCGTCGCCCCGCAGTCAAACGGAGATGAATTCAACCACATCAAGTACGCTTTCCGAGCCTCGTCCGCGTCGTAGCGTCTGAACTTCATCAGCATTCTGGCCAAAGCCAATGCCATTTCGGAGTCATCAGTAGGTTGTCCGGCAATCGTCCCCCATGTTCCTCCAGCCGCCAATTCTCGGACTCCATCGGGGTACTTGCGTCGAATCTCAGAAGGCGATTGAAACTCCACGAGGCTACCCAGCGAGTCTCCGGCAAGCTGACCGAGTAAACAACCTTCTGCACGTGAAATTGTGCGGGGGTCAACGAACATGATTGATACCTCTTTGTATTAATAACAGCAGGACTTCAAATGGCGATTGCGTCGATAAACAATTGCCCTCTCACAGCGTATCTCTCATATACAACCTCTGAAGGAAGACGATTCATTTTGACAAAGGCTCACCGACCCTCATCCTCACAGAATCACTTTCGACTCCCGCAGAGTGGGCTCAGTCTTAAGCTCGCCATTTTTCAAAACTTTGACCCCTGCTTTCGATATCACATACAGTGCCCAACGCATTGATAGACAATGCCTGCTTGGATTCAAGTGTAGCGTTGCTGGCATCGAGAGGGTTCAATGCGGATTGTCGCGTCTGATTTGATGTCGTTGTATCTGCCAAGCATGTGTGCAAGCCGAGTGATTTACAGGTTTCGAGGCGAGGAAGAAGCGGAATCGACTGAATTTGACAAAGTGCTACAGGAACTCGGTCGCCGCCACGAACTCCAACATCTCGCCACTCTCGGGCCTTTCGTTGACTTGAGCGAGATTCCCCAAGAGGAGCGGTTTGAGAGAACGCTAGCGGCGATTGATTCCGGGGCTGCCGCAATTTATCAGCCAGCATTTCGTATCACTACGATGCTAGACGGAGTCGAGTGCGAAATTGTTGGATACCCCGATTTTCTCATTTTCGATGGGGACGGATACATCATCCGAGATTCCAAGATGGCTCGCCGTATCGATGCCGAACATCATCCCGAAACTGTTCTTCAAGTAGGTCTTTATGGATACCTATTCGAACAAACCTGTGGCAGGCTCCCGAAAGCTATCCAAGTGCACTGCGGTACGAATGCAATCGTCGATATTCCATATGATGGCGGCGTATCTGCGTTGGCAGAATTACGGCGGATAGTCGCATTAAGGGAAACCCAAGACGACCTTTATGAACCCGTGGGCTGGAGCAAGTGCGGCGGCTGTGGATTTAAGGAAAAGTGCTGGGAAGCTGCCGAACAGAGCAACGACGTCGCCCTTGTACCCGATATCGACCAGAACCTTGCAATTGCTCTCCACGGAATCGGGGTGAACTCCATAAGCCAGCTCTTGCAATCATTCGATATCAGTTCATTGGGTGAATTCAAGCGCCAGGTAGGAAAACGGGTGCAGAAGGTTGGTAAGAAGGCGGAACGAATCCTGCAATTCGCAGCTTCGATGGAATCGAAGCAAGAGCTGGTGTTGGCGGTACCGGCAATACCAAGCTTTCCGAATTACGTAATGTTCGACCTTGAAGGGATGCCACCGTATCTCGATGAAACCGACAAAATTTACCTTTGGGGAACCCGTGTATTCGGTTCAACGGCTGGGGAGTACATGCCAGCAGTTGCCGGTTTCGGGTCGGACGGCGACAAAGAGGGCTGGTTTGAGTTCCTGCAAAATGCCGACAGCATCTTCAAATCGTATGGTGACAACATTCCATTCGTTCACTGGGCACCATATGAAAAGACCCATATCAGCCAATACGTGCAGCGATACGGCGACGCGAACGGAGTCGCTGCACACGTAAAAGCCAATCTTCTCGACCTGCTAACAGTAGCCCGCAATTCAATCGTGCTTCCACTGCCCAGCTTCAGCCTCAAGGTAGTGGAAAAATACATCGGTGGGTTCAAGAGAACGCAAGCCACATACGGAGGAGAATGGTCGATTGCCCAATTCATCCTTGCCACGGAAACAAGCGACGAACAGTTGCGAGCACAAATCATGGAACAGATTCTCAAATACAACGACGAAGACCTAGAAGCGACATGGGCAGTATTTGAGTGGATGCGCGGCAAGAAACCATCTATTCCGAGTGCATAAACCGCTTCCTGCGCGGGAGTTCCACCATTGGTGCCGATTAATTCCATTTTCCGCAATTGAAATTCGGCCATCCCGTGTGCTGCAAGCGAATCGTTACGCTTTTCAGCGTGGGCTGAAGGTTCAATGTGCTTTGGATGAAGCCTCTCAGAAAATGCGGAGATTGTGAAAGTGCCCAGCCGAGGCTACCAAACGCGCCTCCTGCCGTCATCCAGTGGAGCAAACCAGAAAGGCCAAGAGGGACGGCTAGTCAGTTGGAAGGCAGCGATTCTATTCATGGCGACTGACTTCAGCAACAGGCTTCCGGCGTCCCGAGTCCCGCCCGGTTCCGCACCGATGAACCAGTACGGCGCGTCCCATATGCCGTAGCCGCAGAAGGTCGAGGTCAGTCCGGTTTCGATATGGTTTACTTAGGTCGCGTAAGCCACGGCAGCCTGAGCGACCTGTAGTTCCTCCGCCTCTAGTTTGCTTCCCATCTCCGCTGCCATCTGCGCCAGCACGGGGTGGTGAACCGTAAACAGCGCCAGTTCCAGTCGGTCGCTCACCCCGGTCTTGTCGTAGATGAGGCGCAGATAATTCTTAATTACCTGCTCGGTGGTCTTGAGGCGGATGGCAATTTCGCGATTCTTACAGCCCTGCACGATGAGCGCCACGATGCGCACTTGCTTCGGAGTGAGCCGGTCGCGCACCCGCGTACCCACCATGTCGTCCTTCGGCACGTCGGCGACGGCCAGTTGCGGCGGCACCCACGTGTTCCCACGGGCAACCCGGCGCACGCACTCCACCAGGGCCGTCCCGGTCACGTTGCGGAACACCACCCCGCGAAAGCCCTGACGCAAATAAGCCCCGGCGCTCTCATCGTTCTCTGCGATGACAATGGCGCGGCTCCCCGCCGCCTCCAGCATCATCAACAGCCGTCCCATGTCCGGATGCAACGACGACGCGAAGAGAACAATCGCTCCCGGAAACGCGATGATTGCGTGCATCATCCGTTCCACATCAGCACATTGGGCAACAATGCGCAAATCTTCGTCCATGGCAAGCACTTTGGCTGTCCCGGCACGGAAAATGGTCTGTGAATCAGCCAGAATTATCTTATTCATACGTGCGCCTCACCTGCCGTTGTTCGCACACAACAAAATTGGAAATACGACGCAAAGAAAAATAGCCATGAGCCTTTTCATTCATTCCTCTTTCATCATTGTTCTGAACCTGCTACAAGTATCCGGTTCATCTGCACCACCACGCGCACGGACACGTGGGCGTCCTCCGGCGTTGAATCTTGCCCAGTACATTCCTAGATGTTCTATTAGCTGGCACTATCATTTAACGTGAATGCACTTGCGGTCTATACCACTTTGGTCTCTGAAGTGATGCTGTAGGTAAGAGGTTGAGAAAGTTTCGCTGCCCCTGCAAACTAGTCAATCAGGAGAGACAGCGGCTTTCGCCGCTGCCTCTCCTTCTTACTTCTTCTGTTTTCCGAGATTCAACAGCAATCCCGGCATCGGAGTTCGGGAAATTAGCTTCCCACGAACGTCAACCGTTCCGATGTGGCTGACATTCCCGAGCGGTTGACCGTTTTTGTCGTAGACGTGTTTCTTGCCATCAGGCAGTGTTGCCACGGACCCAAGTCGGCGTCCGAAGCCATCCCAAACAGTTTTTGCCATAAATCCTCCTTGGCAATCGGTGCGTCATTTGACGAAACGGTTCTCCACCGAAGGGAGAGAAGGACCGAGTCGGAACGCACCGAAGTGCTGGAGGAATTCCCATGGAACTATTGAAACGAATCCAAGAACTGCTTCGGACCAAGGATGTCACTGCGGAAATCGACAAAGACGGTGGGCTCTCCTTTTTGGCAAGAACTGGACCCATTAGCGTCCGAATCCGGATCAGCGTCAGGGAGAAGGCGATTATTGTCTGCTCATTCATTCCCATCTTTGTTCCCGTGCAGAGACGTGCAGCGGTGTGCGAGGCTCTCTCACTTGCAAACTGGCAGCTGCGTTTTGCGCGTTTCGAAATGGATGCTGAAGACGGTTAGGTTCGATGCCGGGCGGATTGGGTTCTTTACGATGGTGTGCCGACAGACCAGCAGCTTACGCGCCTAATTTACTGTGTTTGGAGCGTCACCGAGCGTTACGCACCGGCGCTGGTGGAAGTGATGACTGGGCAGGCGGAACCAGCGGTGGCAATAGCGCGGGTGGAAGAGTCCCGATCCGAGCCAATCCGGAGAAAACAGGAAGCAGATTTGACGGTGAATTGAGGTCCGCCCCAGGACGGTGCAAAAGGGAGCTTCGAACCGAGGCTCCCATTTGCCTGAACGGGGTGCGCCGACACCGACTGTATCCGGTCAGGCCAGAGGGCTGGCCGGGCTGGCCGGTTGAGAGACCGGCGGCGTGTAGGTGTTCAGAAAATTCGTATCGCCAAGCCATTTCTTGAAGGACGAGTTATCGCTGAATTGCTTGAAGAGTTCGGCGTGGTCGGCCAGCAGTTCGACGATCACTCTCTGCAACGCCTTGTCGTGCTCGATGCGGGCGTTCTGTCGGTCCGAGTTCTTCATGGCGTTCTGGTAAGCTCTGTCTGCCGATCAAGCACTTTGCGCAGGTGGCGGCTACGGTGGGCCATGCTGAACACTCCGGCGACCTGCGGCGGTTCCTACGCAATGGCAAAAAGATCATCATCACCACCGTCCAGAAGTTCCCTTTCATCCTGGACGACATTGGCAACGAACACCGGGAGAACAAGTTCGCCATCATCATTGACGAAGCCCACTCCAGCCAGGGCGGGCGCACAGCTGCAAAGATGAACATCGCCCTTTCAGAAGGCGGAGCTGAAGAAGAGGAGGAAACGACCGAGGACAAGATCATCCGCATCATGGAAGCTCGCAAGATGCTCAAGAATGCGAGCTATTTCGCTTTCACCGCGACGCCGAAGAACAAGACGTTGGAACTCTTCGGCGAGCCGTTCCCGGCTGGTGACAAAGTGAAGCACCGCCCGTTTGACAGCTACACCATGAAGCAGGCGATCCAAGAGGGCTTCATCCTCGACGTGTTAAAGGATTACACGCCAGTCAGCAGCTACTACAGGCTGATGAAAACCGTCGAGGAAGACCCGGAGTTCGACACGAAGAAGGCGCAAAGGAAACTGCGCAGATACGTGGAGAGCCATGAGCACGCAATCCGGGAAAAGGCCGAAATTATGGTGGACCACTTCCACGCCCAGGTGATTGCCAAACGAAAGATCGGCGGGCAGGCGCGGGCGATGGTCGTCACGAGCGGCATTCGCAGGGCGATCCAGTATTTTCATGCCTTTCAGGACTACCTGGAAGAGATCAGGAGCCCTTGGAAGGCGATTGTGGCTTTCTCCGGCGAGCATGAGTACGGCGGAGCTAAGGTGACGGAAGCCAGTCTGAATGGCTTTCCGAGCAGCAAGATCGAAGATTATATCGAGACCGACCCGTACCGGTTCCTGATCGTGGCGGAGAAGTTCCAGACTGGATATGACCAACCTCTGCTGCACACGATGTACGTAGACAAGTTGCTGTCTGGGATCAAGGCGGTGCAGACGTTGTCCCGGCTGAACCGCGCGCATCCGCTCAAGTACGATACATTCGTTCTCGACTTCACAAACGATGTGGATACGATCCAGGATGCGTTTGCTGATTATTATCGGACAACGATTCTGAGTGAAGAGACGGACCCGAACAAACTGCATGATCTAAAGGCGGGCCTCGACGGCGCACAGGTCTATGGCTGGGATCAAGTGGAACAATTTGTTGAACTCTTCCTGGCCAGCGCACCGCGAGAGAAACTTGATCCGATTCTGGATGCGTGCGTTGCGATGTATAACGCCGATCTCGACGAAGATGGACAGGTCAAGTTCAAGGGCGACGTGGCGGGAAAAAAATGTGGTGCGTGGGGAAGTTGGACAAGGAGTACATCCTCAACATGGAGGACGTACTCAAGACATACGAAAGGCCGCTATCGGAGGACGAACCGGTGGTTTGCGTCGACGAAAAGCCGACAGTACTC
>PLZC01000001.1:0-318 GCA_003151985.1 Acidobacteriaceae bacterium | reverse complement strand
CGAACACTATCCGGCCGCCGAAACCATCCCTCTGGTCATGGACTACCTGAGCACCCACACCCGCAAGGCGTTGGTGGAGCGATTTGGCGAAGAAGCAGGCGGATGGTTGTGGGATCGCTTTACTGTGCACTACACGCCCAAACACGGAAGCTGATTGAACCAGGCAGAGATCGAGATCAGCCTCTTCAGCCGCCAATGCCTCGGGAAAGGCCGGATCGGCGATATTGTCACGCTGCGCCGTCAAGCCAAAGCCTGGAATCGTCGCACCAACCGCGATAAGACCAACATCAAGTGGAAGTTCACCAGAAAGCTGGCGCG
>PLZC01000393.1 GCA_003151985.1 Acidobacteriaceae bacterium | reverse complement strand
TGATGGTGTGCAGGCACATGCCGCCAGCCCCAGGCATCCAGTGCGGCCCAGACCCGTGCCCCCGCAGGCCCGCCAATTCCACCCAACTCGCCCCCCCATCGGTGGACTTGAACAGCGCCGCATCTTCCACGCCCGCGAAAACCGTGTCCAAGTCGGCCAGCGAAGGCTCAAGGTGCCAAACCCGTTTGAATTCCCAGGGGTGCGGGGTGCCGTCGTACCACTGGTGTGTGCCGGGGGTCCCCTCATAAGTGAACTTGTTGCCAACCGGCGCCCAGGTTGCCCCGCCGTCGTTCGAGCGCTGAATCGTTTGCCCGAACCAGCCGCTGGTCTGCGACGCATAAAGCCGGTTAGGGTCCACCGGCGATCCCTTGAGGTGGTAAATCTCCCAGCCGCCAAATAGCGGGCCGTTGACTTCCCATTTATCCCGCTTTCCATCCGAAGTCAAGATGAACGCCCCTTTGCGCGTTCCCACAAGTAACCGCACTGAGCTCATGCCAACTCTCCTCTTCTCCAGATGTTTACCACAAACTGGCGACTGCTATTTTGCGATTTTTCGGCATTTCGGGTTGAATGAATAGGTTCGGCCTTGAGGTTTCCTTTGCTCCGGCGCTTACAAGGGTGACCAAACCGTCGAAAGCCCGGCAGTAAAAATCCTCGCGGGCCCGGCGAAGAGTCGGCCCGATCCGACAGGAGGGTGAACAAATCAGCATAACTCGGGAGTGCCGAGTCTGTACTGAAGAGACGAAGGCCATCGTCGGCGGCGAAGGAACTGGGTGCATACAGCCGTCGGACTCCCCGGAGTCACAGAGGACGACATGTTGAGCAAGAATGAGCAGTGAAAGCCCGGAACCACTGGCGGGTCGCCTAGGCTGCGGAAGAACTCCCAATTCTGAGGCTTTGCTTTTTCGGGACGACTGAAGTCGCGCCCTGATACAAAGCGTTCGCCCCTACACTCGTGCCTGAGCAAGATTGATATTCATCTAAGTGCAAAAGGCAGAGGTGAGAATGCTTGGGCGAGGTGCGTCACCCTCTTTTCATTTGGTCAGATCTTAGATTTTGTGGGCGAGTAAAAAGGTGGGCACCCGCCAATCCACAAGGGACCGCGATATGATTTGGGCCGAGGTGATTGCTTGTGTTGATGTCAATCGAGGGACTGTGGTCTGCGCGCCGTGGTCGAGGCTCAAATTGGCCGGCGTGTGTCCTGGTTGCGCTTTTCTTCTTCGTAGTGTCGGCACACGCGCAAGATCAACCCGTGCGAGTGATCGCATTCGGCGCACATCCCGACGACTGTGACCTGGGCGCGGGAGGCCTTGCCGCCAAATACTCCTCGCTCGGCAATAAGGTGAAGTTCGTGTCGCTCACCAATGGAGACGCCGGGCATCAGACGCAACACGGTGACGAGCTAGCGAATCGCCGTCGGGCCGAAGCGCGGGAAGCAGGGCGACGCATCGGAGTTGAATACGAAGTGCTGGATAACCACGACGGGAAGCTCCTGCCTACCCTGGAGGTTCGCGAACAGGTGATCCGCGAGATTCGCCAATGGAAAGCTGACATCGTCATTTCCCCGCGTCCCAACGACTACCATCCCGATCATCGGAATACTGGGATCCTTGTGCAGGACGCGTCCTACATGGTCACTGTACCCAACATCGTGCCGGAGGCGCCTGCGCTACACAAGGAACCCGTGTTCATTTATTTCAGCGATCACTTTTTGCGGCCCCAGCCCTTCAGGGCGGATATTGTGGTTTCGATCGACGAGGTGTACCGGAAAAAGCTGGACATGCTCGATGCGCACGTGTCGCAGTTCTACGAGTGGCTACCCTGGCATGACGATCAGCTCGACAGCGTACCGAAGGATCCAGCCGCGCGAAAAGAATGGCTCATGACCCTGCAGTTCATCAAGGGCGTGAAGGCTGAATGGCGGGAGCCGCTTGAAAAAAGGTATGGCCGGCAAGCGGACAAAATCAAATTCGTGGAGGCCTTCGAAATCTCGGAATACGGGAAGCAGCCAAGCGAAGAGGATATTCGCAGACTATTCCCGTTCTTTCCCACTATCGTGCCGCGCCCATGAGTTGGCCGCCGGGCCAAATGTCACCGGATTAGTACCCGTTGGCAACGAGCCAGGCCTCGGTCAATTCCATCTCAGGCTTCTTGTTTGCTTGCATCTGGGCCAGGGCAAGCTTTACCAGCACATCGGCTTCCACGTTCATGGGCGCACCCACTGCCAAGGTGTGCAGGTTCGTTCGCCAATAGGTTAGGGGCAAAATCGCGATTGTAATGGTTTCGCCATCGAAGTCGGCGATTGTGAGGCTAATGCCCTCAATCGCCACAGAGCCCTTATGCACCATCCATTGGCGCACGTTCTCGGGGACCTTGACCTTGAGGGTCCAGTCGGTTGTCTGGCGGTCGAATTCGGGGCTGGATTCGGGGATAACCGGGTCGAGGGCGGTCATTGTGCCTGTTCCGTCCACGTGGCCTTGCACGATGTGTCCGCCGAGCGGACTGCCGGCCGCGGTGGGCAACTCGAGGTTGACCCTGGCACCCGCAGCGAGCGAGCCCAGCGATGTACGGTCCAGGGTCTCCTGCGCAAGATCGGCGTGAAACAACGTGGGGTCCACGTCCAATGCGGTAAGGCAGACCCCGGAGATACCCAACGAGTCGCCCTCTCGCAGCCGAGCCGCAATGCCCGGAGCGTCGACGGTGATGCGCTGTACCCCGCCTCTGCTCTCCAGGCCGACGAGTGTACCCGTCTGTTCGATGATTCCAGTAAACATGGTTCTAGTGTAAGGGAGGCGGCGAGCGGTTATGGGTCGTAAAGGCGCGTCCCGTTAGAATCGAGTTATGGCATTATCGATAACTTCATCGCCGGTTCAGATTCGCTGCAAGGGCGTTCTGTTTGACATGGACGGAGTTCTTATGTCGTCGCTGGGCATTGTGGACCGCACATGGACGAAATGGGCCTTGATGCGGGGAATGGACCCGGAATACGTTTGCAGCCTCATCCATGGGCGGCGGGCCACGGACAGCATGGCCACTTTACGGCCCGATCTCGATGCGGAGAAGGAATCGGAGATACTCGAGGACATCGAAGTTGAGGATAACGAGGGGCTGGTGGTATTGCCCGGCGTGCTGGAACTGCTGGCTGCATTGCCTGAAGATCGCTGGACCGTTGTGACCAGCGCAAGCGACCGGGTGGCACGGGTGCGGCTGGCGGCTGCCAGAATCCCGGTGCCGGGGAAGATTATCAATGCCGAAAGCGTGGCCCACGGAAAACCACATCCCGACCCTTACCTGGCGGGAGCGGCTCTGCTGGGATTCGCGCCGGAAGAGTGCGTGGTTTTTGAGGACTCGTCTTCGGGCGTGCAGGCCGGGCGGGACGCGGGATGCATCGTGGTGGCGACAACGTTTTCGCATCCGGTTGACTGCCTGGGGGCTGCGGATTACCTGGTGGAAGATGTGACGGGAATGAGGGTGGAGATTCTGCCGGGGGACAAGGGGCTGGTTTTGAAGCTGGGATCGGCGGTTTGAGTCGGCCCATGGGCTGTGGTTGAGGGGCTGGTTGGGGTCGTTGCTTTCCCAGGTCCAGAATCGGGGACCTGGGGCACCCAGCTTGTGTTAGGGAGAAAATCCCAAAAAACTCGAAAACCCTATTCGTTGGCTTCGATGCGGCGGCCGTGCGCGTCCTGCAGGGAGCGGGAATTCATCCTGAAGATGGACGTGAAGGTGCGCAACTGGTCGCGGCTGAGTCCCACTTCTTCCTCGAGGACGAACCAGCGGACGCCTTCGGTGCATGGCGGGACGGTCAGCGAGCCGCTGTAGGTCCAGTAGGCGCGCTCGGCGGGCAACAGCCCGCCGGCGTTTACGAAATCAGTGAGCTTTTCGGTGGAGCCCGCGGTCTTGGGAAGGTGCTGCCATAAAGTAGCGAGGACGGCGTTGGGCTGGTCCATGTTTTCTTTCAAGCGCACGGCGACTACGGCCTGCTTGCCATCGGCGCTCTTGTGCAGGAGGTGGACCACCATGTCGGACAACTTGCCTCTTACCGCTTCTTCGCTGGGGTGATGGAAGTGGTACTGCACGAGGTCGTAGCGCACGCCTTCGGCGACGATGTAACTGCCGGGGTTGACGTGAACCACGATGGTGTGGCCGTTGTGCTCCAACGTCACCGGTCCGGAGATGTAGTGGAATTCAATCGGCTGCAATGCCTTGTTGAGGTGTGCGCCGTGAATGTCGATGGGGGACTGCTCGTGGCCCTGCGAACAGGCACTGTAAGCGGGGTCGAGCTTGCCCCAGCGCAGGGGGCCGTTCTTGCCCTCGTAGTCCCAGTGGGCGGTGGTTTGGGCGGCGGCAATGGAGGCTACGCCAAGTGCCAAAGCAACAAAAACAGGAAAACGCATCGATCGCTCCTCGCGAATGAAAAGAGATGAATATCAATCTTGCTCAGGCATAAGTGTTGGGCAAATGCTTTGTAACAGGGCACGACTTTAGTCGTGCCGCAAACGCTGCAAACCACGCGCGGGCTTTAGCCCCTGAGGGAATCTCTCTCCCTCAACTCCACTCTTTCTAGCGTTTTACGGCTGCCGCCGGAGCAAAGTCGATATTCACCTGAAAAGAATAACTACGATGCCTCGATTGGATAAGTCGATTTAAGGATCGCAGAGTTATCCGGGAAGATTCTATTTCATTGGCGCACGGCCAGAAAGAAGAATGGGACCCTCAGGCAAGGGTCCCATTCTATCCCGTAACCTAATGTGAGTTACCGGTAACATCCGAGTCAGTTACTTACTTGGCTGCGGTCAGCACACCGGCTTGCTCGGCAAGGGTGGCGGCCTTGTCGGTGGCTTCCCATGTGAACTCGGGCTCGTTGCGGCCGAAGTGGCCATAGGCGGCGGTTTTTTGATAGATGGGCCGGCGCAGGTTCAGGCTCTCGATGATGCCCTTGGGCGTGAGCGAGAAGTTCTTGCGTACCAGTTCAGTGAGTTTGGTGGAACTGATTTTACCGGTGCCGAAGGTATCGACCAGTACACTGACCGGCTCTGCCACGCCAATGGCGTAGGCTAGCTGGACTTCGACGCGCTCTGCCAATCCAGCGGCGACTATGTTCTTGGCGATGTAGCGGGCAACGTAGGCCGCGGAACGATCCACCTTGGTCGGATCCTTGCCGCTGAATGCGCCGCCACCGTGCCGGCCCGCTCCACCGTAGGTGTCCACGATGATTTTGCGGCCGGTGAGGCCAGTGTCGCCCATGGGACCACCGATGACGAATCGGCCGGTTGGGTTGATGTGGTACTTGGTGTGCTCGTCGAGCCATGCGGCGGGGAGCACGGCCTGGATGACGTACTTGAGTATGTCGGCGTGCAAGTCCTCGTTGGAGACGGTCTCAGAGTGCTGGGTGCTGAGGACTACGGCGTCGATACGGGCGGGCTTGCCGTTTTCGTCGTACTCGACGGTGACCTGGCTCTTGCCGTCGGGACGCAGGTAGGGCAGCTTGCCGTTCTTGCGCACTTTGGCCAATTGGCGGCAGAGTTTGTGGGCCAGCGAGATGGGAGCCGGCATCAGTTCAGGGGTTTCGTTGGAGGCGTAGCCAAACATCATGCCTTGGTCGCCGGCGCCACCTGTATCGACGCCCTGGGCGATGTCGCCGGACTGCTTGTTGATTGAGGAGATGACAGCGCAGGTGTTGGAGTCAAAGCCGTAGAGGGCATTATCGTAGCCGATGGAGGCTATCACGCCGCGGACCAGCGTTTGGAAATCGACATAGGCCTTGGTGGTGATTTCGCCGGCGATGACCAC
>PLZC01000285.1 GCA_003151985.1 Acidobacteriaceae bacterium | reverse complement strand
TATTTGTTGGACACTACACTAGCATCGGTTCCGCCGCAGCGCAGACGATGACCTGCTATCCCAATTGCCCAGACAGTGTCTGGGCAATCCCTGCGGAATCTAATCCCAATCAATGCCGAAGTCACCACAGGATGCAAGGTGAGAGTGGCTGCCTGTCTGCCTGAGCAGCAGGTGCATTTCCGTTATCGAGCACGCAAATAGGAACGCGCGCTATTTTCGTTTATGGTGTATAACGCTAATAGAGGTGGGGCGCTATTAGCGCCCGTGAAACCAATGAGCCAACGCAAAGCGATACCGGGCCAGAAGGTCTCTCAAGGCACCTACAGCGCGTTTATCCCTGCGCCATTGCCACCAGTGTTCGATTGGACGCCTCGACTGATCCGCTCGCTCTCTGATGCGGATCGCCTCATCGGGAGACTTGCTGGAGAAGGCGGACGGCTGCCCAACCCTCACGTTCTCATTCGCCCCTTCATCCGCCGTGAAGCCGTTCTGTCGAGCCGGATCGAAGGCACTCAAGCCACATTGGGCGAACTGCTGGCTGCTGAAGCCGGAGCTGTCGTGGATCGCAGCCCGGAAGATTTGCGCGAAGTCGGAAACTATATTGTTGCGCTCGAACATGGAATCGCCCAGCTTCACAAACTCCCTCTGTGCGTCCGGCTCATCCGCGAGCTGCACGGCAAGCTCATGGCGGACGTGAGAGGAGATCAGGCAACTCCGGGCGAATTCCGCAGATCGCAGAATTGGATTGGCAAGCCGGGGAGTACGCTGGCAACGGCCTCTTTCATTCCGCCGCCGCCCGGTGAGATTGAGCCGTGTCTCGCGGCCTGGGAGAAATTCTTATACGCGTCCGAGCTACCGCCACTGGTGACAATTGCCTTGGCCCACTACCAATTCGAGGCCGTGCATCCGTTCCTGGATGGCAATGGCCGCGTTGGACGCTTGTTGATTGCGCTGTTTCTGATCGAGCAGAAGATTCTTCCGGCCCCCCTCCTCTATCTGTCGGCGTTCTTTGAGGCGACGCGGCGCGACTACTACGAGGGATTGCGCGGGGTGAGTGAGCGCGGAGCGTGGAACGACTGGCTGGAATACTTTCTCCTCGGCGTCGCCCGCACTTCACAGGATGCACTTAGCAGAGCGACACGCATCAACGTGATTCTTGCCCAATGGCAACGGCAGGTAGCTGGTGAGTCAACCAATACTCCGCTGCGGATTGTCGATCTGCTGGCGGCAAATCCATTCATCACCGCCACCGGCATTGCCGGCGAATTGGGCGTTGCCTTCACGACTGCACAGCGCGCAATCGAGCGGCTGGAGCGTATCGGAATTGTGAAGCAGGCGACAGAGGCCAAACGCGACCGCGTGTACTGCGCGCAAACCTTGCTCGATATTCTCGAAGAACCGGCAAACCTTACCGGCTCTCTTTCCGAATGAGAAAAGCCACGTTGAACCCTGCTTTTCGCTGGATTCCTCTATGTCGATATAGTTCCATACTTGAAAGAAATTGACGATTATCAACCTACTGATCGCGGAGACATTTCGGGTTCATCTGGCTGGCAACGGCATCGCCAAGGCTGGCCAGTTCTCACCGCAATGTTTTCTGATCCACGAGTCTGCATTCTGGCGGGACAGAGTAGCCGCTTTGGCCAGCTATCTTTCATAATAAGGACATGGCCAATACGTGGTTCACGTCCGATTTTCACTTCGGGCACTTCAACATCACTCGCTACTGCAATTTGCATTTCACTACCACGGAAGAGATGGATACGAGCATCGAGGATCGGATAGACCAGCGCATGACAGAACAAAGGACGGACCTGAAGCTACCGGATGATCAGAACAGTTCGATGGCTGGGTGGCTGTGATCGCCCTCGGTTGTTCCACCGGCCACGGCAAGATGAGTGAACGTCTGACTGGCCATTTTGTATTGACTGAGATGAGCTTCGAGCAATGATTTGAAGGTTGTTTGAGATTGGCAGTCCCAGCTTGGACAATTTGCAGTATCGCTCAATTGCATTAGGTGGTCGCGCATCTGCTCCAGGGCTTGCTGCACGTGCTCCATTCTTTGGCGCATCACGTCCTGAAATTGGATGTGCCCCAGTGCTTCGACGAGCCGGTTGACGCTCTCCGCGTAGTTGGCGTCCACCTCGGTAATAACTTCCAGAAGCAATTGGCTGTTCTTGCAGAACTCCACTTGCATTTCACCCAGGTCCGTAACTAACTGACTCATGGCGCAGCTTGCCTCGTGTTGCTCCAGAGAGGCAAGAGCAGCAACTCTCTCATCTTCTACTTTCTTGCAAGTCGCGCGTATTTTTTCTGCAATGTCGGCGGCAGCCTGAGTGGAGGCGACTGCCAGCTTTCTCACCTCAAAAGCAACGACGGAAAACCCCTTGCCAGCACTGCCTGCGCGGGCAGCCTCGATTTCGGCATTCAGAGCCAATAGGCTGGTTTGCTGGGCTATGGATGTAATGACTTTAATTAGCGGCGTCAAAGCGCCCACTTCGCCTGCCATTCCTTGAATCCGCTCGAAGTTGCTTCTGAACTCCTCGGTCTGCATATTCAACTGCATCTCTATGGCGGCGATGGTCTCCCGATTGTTCGCTACACGAGTCGTGGTGCTTTCTGTTAACTCCTGTCCGTTCTTGATGGACTGAGCGATATGCTCTCTCTGTAGATTGGTTTTCGCGTTGAGAATGCCGATCTGCTCGATCACCTCCATGACTTCGCGCTCGGATTCGGCTAGCGAATCCCCGATCTGATGGTGCATCACATCAATATAGGGCTTCGAGTCTTTAATGTCTGACTCAATTGCCTTGCGGGCTGCCAGTTCACGCGAGATATCTTCAAAACTTCTATGGCCGAATGCCCACATATCCTCTACGGCGCTCTTGGCTTGCTTCCAGTTCACATGGGTCAGAAATATGCCCGGAACAAGAATCAACAGGAAGAACAGCCCGGAATTCCGCAGCCAATGATCCCAGAGCGAGAACCCCTGTGCAGATGACAAGGAAAACCATGCCAGAAGATTGCAAATCACTCGGAGCGCCGACTGACCGAGCAGTCGGTTTCTGATGCGATGCAGACGTGTCTTGTGATCCATCATGGCTCGATCTCCCTCGCTACTGAATGAGCAGTCGTAGGACCGGCTTGATAGGGAGAGATCGCCAAGTGAGAAGTAAGTCGCGTCGATGCCATACTTTTATGCTCCCGGCAAAACCTGTTTGATGACTTTGATCAGATCATTGCCGGCAAGTGGCTTGACCAGCCATCCAGTAGCGCCGAGGCGTTTGCCTTCAGCGCGCTTGGTGGTTTCACTTTCAGTTGTCAGCGTCAGGATCGGGGTGAAGCGAAAGGCTGAAAGGGCGCGTACTTTTTCGATTAATTCGAGTCCTCCCATGCCAGGCATATTGATGTCGGTAAGAATCAAATCAGGCTTGACTCCCGATTTCAACTTATCTAGCGCCGCCTGGCCGTTGTTGGCCGACTCGACCTTAAAGCCACTCATGCTGAGAGTGGTCTTGAGGCTCATCAGCATGGTTGCCGAGTCGTCAACTATAAGAATTGTCATTGCCATACAGTCAACCTCACGATGTTGGTTCGAGCGCAGACTTGACCCATGCTCGCAGTTCAGAGTCTTCCGGCCAACTGGCGATACTCGATTTGGCAACCACCAGCACCTGAAGATTGGCGGTATGAAGATGGGTGCACGCGGCGAGATCCACCTTTGTAGTTGGCTTTTTCTGCAGGGCTTCGAGCAGAGCCTCAGCCTCTTCCACTCGCACTACATCTCGAAAAATTACGCGGTTCCGCTTGAATTCGATAGGCATCAGACGATCTCCCGGATATTCAAAATCATCAACACGGATCCATCTCCCATCAGCGCCGAACCGGACCAGGTAGACAAGTTAGACAGGAAGCCTGCCATAGGCTTCTGAATCAACGCCAAGGGTTTCTCTGAATCCGTCCACCAGTAGGCCCAGTACTCCGCCCCCCGCTTGAACCAGCAGTACAGATAGTTCCATCGTCCGCGTTGGCCGTATGTTGAGCAGGAATTCCCAGTAAGCCGTTGAGGGCCTTCAAGGGAACGACGCGCCCACGCAAAACCGCCGTCATACTCTGCTTGATTCGATGAATGGAATGCCTGGGAACCCGCACAGTTTCGATAACATGGTCCATCGGCACGCCAAAGAGCTGGCCGTCGGACTCAATGACCATGACCTGAGTCACGGCCATCGATAGTGGCAACGAGATGCGAATCGATGTGCCCTTGCCAAGTTCACTCTCGACTATGACCGATCCGTTGAGCTTTTCGACCGCCGTTCGCACCACGTCCATGCCTACGCCGCGGCCCGATAGGTCGGAGACGACAGCGGCGGTAGACAGGCCGGCGGCAAAGATCAGGTTGACGGCTGAACGGTCATCCATTCGTTCCAGAGCGGCTTCGTCAATCAGCCCTTTTTCATACGCCTTGCGCTTGATGACCGCAGGATCAATGCCCTTGCCGTCATCGACGATCTCGATGACCACGCGGTCGGCCTGCTGCGCGGCGCGAATGGCGAGCGTGCCGGTCTCCGGCTTGCCATTGGCTCGCCTGACATCGGGAGTTTCCAAACCGTGATCGAGGCTGTTGCGAACGATATGAATGAGCGGGTCGGCCAGTGCCTCGATGATATTCTTGTCGGCCTCGGTTTGCTCGCCTTCGAGCACCAGTTGAACTTCCTTGCCGAGTTTGCGGGAGGTATCGCGCACCAGTCGGGGGAAGCGCTGGAAGACGGTCGAAACAGCCATCATTCGCACCTGCATAATCGCATCCTGCATTTCGTCGGCGATGCGATTGATAACCGAATACTGGCCCTTTATCTCGCGCGAAAGTTCACGCACACCGTACTGCGCCTCGGCCCGCTGAGCCAGATAAGGCAGCGCGTTCTTCTCGACTACGAGTTCGCCGATCAAGTTCATTAGCCGGTCGATCTTGGCCTGATCGACCTTGAGGCTGCGCGGGCCGGTCTGGTTATCTTCGGCGCGACGGCCAAACTTGATTCCATCGTCGGCGGCTGGCTTGCCGGTAGAGGATGCTGCGGCTTCTTCCTCTGTATTGGCCTGATTCACGTTTTCATAGGACTGTGGAACAAGTTTCGAGTTGAACTGACTCTGATGCGCATTCAGCCATTCGAGCAGCGGAAGACCGCTGGCAGCAGCCAGAGCAGCCGCAAGTGAGTCTTCAATCTGACCTTCGGCATCAGCATCATCTACAGCGTGAGCAAGATTCTTGAGAACCGCCGAAACTGCTTTGAGTCTTCCAGAGTGCCATGCGGGATGATCGTCCAATGTGAGAATCTGTTGTTGTACCGCCAGCAGCCGCGTGAGCGCGCCTGATTCTTCAATGGATTCTGGACTCCTTTCCTCCAAAGAACTGGGCGTTATATTTTCAGAATCGCTGTTGGTTTCAGATATGTTCTCAGGTTTGCCCCCCGAAATCGTCAGCCATAATGGATCGACAGCAACGATCTTCACCTGATCCGGCACATAGCGAAAGTATTCGACCAACTCTTCGTGGAAGGCAGCTGTCAGCAGATGAAACTTGAGCGAACACCTGTAAGTATCCAACTCGGCGAGCGGTGGTAAGGGCTCGGAGGGCAGAACACTACCCCAAACGAGACCCGGTGTCTGACGGGCGCGATGAAACGGATCCTCGCCCTGAAAAAAACACTCAGGCACAGGCTGATAGGCAATCCAATGAAACTTTTCCCCATCTCCGCTTCGACGGAAGGCTTCAATGCGCAGTGCTTCGGGAACCTCAGTGAGCGATGGTATTTGGGTGAGCGCCTCGGCGGTTGATTTCGTTGTGACGGGAGTGGATCCGGCAGGACTGGATTTAGCGGAGTCCGGAAAGTCCGCCATCAGCGCCCGCAGCGACTCGGCCAGACGAGCGGAATCGGCCGCGTGGGAAGCATCGATGCACCCTGTGGATTCGATTTCATTCGAGAGCAGGCCGACAAAATCCATTGCGTCGAGCAGGCGATCCGCCAGCTCCCTTGAGAACGTCATCTCGCCGTTTCTGACTTTTCCAAGCAGGTCTTCGCCGGCATGGAGCACGCGGGTCATCTCAGGGAATGTGAACAGGCCGCTGTTGCCCTTCAGGGTATGTACAGACCGGAAGAGGTCGTCGATCACGCGCCGGTCGTTCGGTGAATCTTCGAGTTCCATCAGCTTTTGGCCGATGCCTTCCAGAAGCTCGTGGGATTCAGATAGAAACTGATCCAATAATGGATTCTTGGGCAAGCGGTTCATCGAATTGCCTCCCCAAGCATCAGACGCGTATATGCCAACAATTGCGTTGGCTGCACCGGTTTGATGAGATAGCCATTGGCGCCTGCCCGATACGCCGCTGCCTCATCGCCCGGCGCAGCTTCGGTCGAGACCATGATGGCTGGCTGCTGTGGAATCTCCTGCTGGCGCAGTTCACTTAGAAATCCATAGCCATTCAGCTTGGGCATATTGACATCCACGACATACAGATCGAAGGGAGCTTCAAGGGTTTTTTCCAACGCCTCAATTCCGTTCATCGCCTCATCGACCGCATAACCAGCGGACTCCAAAATGCCACGGTGATACATACGCACGGTGGCTGCATCATCGACAATTAGAATGCGTTTAGCAATCACGCCTTCATTCACGACCGGGCCGTCCATCATTTGGCCTCCAGACTCTTGCGATAAACAATCGCTTCAGAAAATTTGCGAACCTCGAACAAAGACGAGATGCGGCTCATGGATTCCGAATGTCCCAGGCAAAGATAACCGCCTGGATTCAGCGCTTCGTAGAAAGTATCGGACGCCATCTTGCGCGATGCATCGTCAAAATAGATAAGAAGATTGCGACAAAAAATCACGTCGAAGTTGCGATAGCCGAGCGTATCGGTCGGCTCTGCGAGATTGACGCGAGTGAACTCAACTGCCTGCCGCAGATCGTCGCAGAGCTGATACTCGTCGCCCACGCTCTTGAAATACTTCCTCAACCAAGGCTCGGGAAGATACTGTATCGAGCGAGCGGAGTAGCGTCCAGAGCGAGCGCGGCGCAGAATGCTCGTATCAATGTCGGACGAGATAATCTCCACGTCCCACTCTTTGATGCCTGCCCAGGTTTCCAGCAGATACATGGCGACCGAATACGGCTCCTCGCCGCTCGACGAGGGAATGCACCAGATGCGGATCGCATCCGTGCCAACCCTGCGATCGACGATCTGAGGAAGTATGGAATCGACCAGGCATTTGAACTGATATTCCTCGCGCAGAAAGTAGGTTTCGTTCACTGTCATGATATTGGTGAGCTGTTGCAACTCTTCGCCCGAAGCCTGAAAACGTAATAGGGTAAAGTAGCCGCGAAACGTGCCCGTGCCGGTCGCCTCAATGCGCTCGACCAGGCGTTTGTCCACAAAGTAGCGCTTGGATGTCTCGAAGCTGATGCCGGTGCGGCGATAGAAGAACTCCTTGAACTTCAAGAAGTCCTCGTTGGTGATTGTCGCGGATTCTGGATGGGACGCGTATGTGCTCATCGGCGGGTCAGATTTCACGTATGCGTTTCAGTGCCAGATTCGCGGCAAACTGGATGTAGGCTTCGTGGCCAAAGCGGGCCTTGAGACGGTGCAGCGGATCAATGGATGCCTCGGTACCCACTTCGCAGAGCAGATCGACTGCCGTGGCGCAAACGTTCACGTGCGCATCACGCTCGATAACTTCGATCAACCATTGCTCCACATCCGGATGACGCTCGGAGTTGAGGATATTGATGACGAAGATACGCACGTCTGGATCGGGATCGGCCAGCAGGGAACGCAGGATTGGTGCTACCTCGTCGCCCAGTTGTTTGAAGGCCTCGATGACATCGTTGCGCAACGCAGCATCTTCACTGCGCAAGCACTCGGCCAGGCCGCTCGCAATCGATGGGTCGTGCAGCCGAAGCAATGAATTTAAAATTGCTTCGCGTACGGCAGTGTTTTCCTCGCGCTTCAAACGGCTCACCAGCGCCGTTGCGGCATTGAGACAGGACGTAATCTTTTGCGCGGCGTGGCGGCGAACAGTGGCATCGGAATCCTCGAGAGCCGCTGCCAGTTCTTCGCAGTTTTGCTGCTCTATCGGATCGGACTTGTTCGTACATCCAACTGCCTTCCCTTTGACGAGTCCCATCGCTCTTTCCTTACCGGCCAGCCCAGGTTGATAACTGCGAGGCCACTCTCTCCACCGCTAAAACCAAACTTGCTCCACCCTTGGCGACCAATTCCGCCGGCATCCCATAGACCACCGCCGACTCTTCCGATTCGGCAATGGTGCGGCCACCGCGCTTTTTGATCTCCGCAAACGCATCGGACCCGTCGTAGCCCATGCCTGTCAATAGCACCGCTGTTACGCGCTTGGGATCGTAGTGTTCCAATACTGACCGGCCTAGCAACTCGACCGAAGGGTGCCACAAAAACTGCGAGTTCTCCGGCATGGGTAGAACAATTAGCTTGCCTGCACGGCTTGCCAACACCATATCCGCCCCACCCCTAGCGATGTAAATTTTTCCCGCCTCAACCGGCAGCGCACTGCCTGCCTCAACCACCTGTAACGCGCAACACTGATTCAGCCGCTCGGCAAAAGCCCTGGTAAACGCCGCCGGCATATGCTGCGCCACCAGCACTGGCCAGGGAAAACTTACCGGCAATCCTGACAACACAATCTCCAGCGCCCGCGGGCCACCCGTGGATGCGCCCACCACCAGCAGTCCATCGCCCGCGCCCCGTGGTGCGGCCAATGCGGCGGAAGCAGCGGCAACCTTCTTGCGCTCTTCCTGCATTCGTCTGGCAACCGTTGCGGCGACTGATGCCTTGCCTCTGGGCCGGGAGCGAGCGGCGCTGCGCACCTTCGCCACCAGTTCTTCGGTGATCCGGTCAATCGAGAGCGAGATCGTGCCACCAGGTTTTGCGATGTAATCCACCGCGCCCAGGTTCAGCGCCTCGAAGGTTGCCAGTGCCCCCTCGTTGGTTAGCGATGAGACCATCACCACGGCTACCGGCCGCTCGGCCATGATGAGGGAAAGCGCGGTCAACCCGTCCATTTCCGGCATATTGATGTCTAATGTCATAACATCCGGCTGGAAATCCCGGTTTTCCCTCACCGCTTCATCGCCGTTTCTGGCCGGGCGGACCTCGAAGTCCCCCGCGGCCTGAAACAGGTTCATCAATTGACGGCGCATCAAGGCTGAGTCGTCAACAATCAGCAATTTGATCATCGATTCGCTCCGCTGGTTTATCCCGCAACTGCGGCCAGTGCCACCAACTCCTGCTTGCCCATCAAGTGTGGCGGATCGATCAATTGCACCATCCGCTTCTGCTTTTCGAGATTAGCCATGCGGCTCAACAGCAGGCTCTGCTCACTCGATAATTGAGGCGCTGCTTCGATTGCTGACTTCGGAATCTTCAGCACCTCGGCCACCTGATCAACTATGAAGCCGGTGCGCACGTCGGAGATGAGAAAGACCATGATCCGCTGGCGATCCGTGCGCTCCACTTGCTTGAGGCCCAGCCGCAAGCGAAGATCGATTACCGGCAGCACGGTCCCGCGCAGGTTGATGACTCCCTCGACAAACGAAGGCGCCTGAGGAACCCGGACCAGTTCTTCCGGCACGCGCACAATCTCCTGCACACTGGCGATCGGCGCACCAAACTCCTCCTTGTCCAGGCGAAAGATGACAACTTGCTCGTCATCGTCCAGGTTGTCATCCACCGCTTTGGCTTCCATGCTGCTCTCCAGTTCGCCCTCATTCACGGTATTCAGTGCCTCCTTGATTGCAGACTTGATCGCAGAGTGATCGAAGAGATTACGCGCGGTCATGATCGAGACCAGACGTTTTCCATTGTCCAAACGGCAGATAGCAGTAACCTCCGCCAGATTTCCCTCGCGGGCCAACAGAGCTGGCAGAGCGTCCACCCCGGACTTCGAGACCCGGAGTACTTCGCTGACCGCATCTACCACTACGCCGACCGAGACACCGTTCAGCGTTAGCACGACGATGCGACTCTTCTCGTCCAAGTCGCTGTCCGGCAGGCCGAAGATGCGGCGCAGTCTGACCAGTGGCAGCAGGCGATTGCGCAGCGTCATCACGCCCAGGACGTGCGACTCCGAATGTGGCACATGAATTACCGCCTCCGGCACCTGCACGATCTCTTGCACGTCCTCGATGGCGATGGCGTACTCCTGACCCTCTACATTGAAGCTGACCAGTTGCAGTTCATCGCTGGAATCTTCTTCCTCGCTCTGCACTTGAGCTTGCGCGGCGCTGGCCACGGAGGTATTTTTTGTGATCGCCGCGATCTGCGAGAACTCCCGCTGGATGAGCTTGGCAAAGTCCAGCACCATGATCATCGCGTGACCGCCCGCATCTTTGATGAGACCGGAGAGCACTTCGGTATTCACCGTGGTGCTGATGGATCCCAAGTCTTCGATGTGGCCGGCATCGACGCCCATCACGCTTGAAACCCGATCCACCACAAAGCCCAGCGGTTGACCGACATCGATCACCAGCGCACGCGTAGAATCGTCATGCTCCAGTTCAGGAAATCCGAAGAGTCGACGCAGGCTGATAATGGGTAGCACCTTGCCGCGCAGATTCGCTAGTCCCTCTAGCGCTGCGGGAGCCAGCGGCACTCGCACCACTTGAGGAACGCGAATGATTTCTTTGACCGGCGACATATCGGCCGCGAAGACCTCGTCTCCGGAGAGAAACGTGACAAACTGCTGGGTTCCCTGTTGAGTAGATGCAGCGCGCACGCTTTCGCGAAGATCTTCGCGTGCCGCCTCATCCGGTTGATCGTCCGGGGCGCGCCGGTCGAGGACAGGTTCGTCCAGAACGGGTTCCTCAAGCAGCGCCACCCCCGCATCTTGCTTCGATATTCTTTTCGTCATGGCGTCCCCTTACGCTGCGCTCTGCAGTTCGTCGGCCAGCGAAGAGATCTCTTCGATGGCTGCTGCCAGGTCCTCGGCTCCTTTGGATTGTTGCTGAGCCGCGCCGGCCGCTTCGGTGGCTGCCTTGTCGGCTTCAGTTGCCGCGGCGGAGATCTGCTCCATGCCCTTTTTCACCTGAGCGATGGCAGAGGCGATTTCGTTGGAAGCGGCAAGAATCTCCTGTGTACCTGCTTCCACAACCAGGACGTCGGCCTCAATGGACACGAGATCGCCGGTTGTGGCCTTGGCCTTCTCCACCTCGGAGAGTGCCGCGGCAACGATCTCGTTCAGATCGCGTCCCACCACCCCAATCTGGTCCTGCACTCCCTTTACCAGATCCTTGATTCGGTCGGCGTTTTCCGATGAATCATGAGCCAGATTGCGAATGTCGGTGGCCACCACAACAAAGCCCTTGCCGAATTCGCCGGCGCGCGCTGCTTCGATAGCTCCATTGACTGCCAGCATATTGGTCTGTATCGACACTGTGCTGATGGCCTCGACGATCTTGTCGATGCGCCGGGATACCAGCTCGAGGTCATTCATCTGCTTGATACTGGCGCGAGAGGCTTCCGCTGAAGTGGAAAGACCCGTAATCAACCCGTTGATGGCTGCTTTATTTTCGCCCAGCAGGGTCTTGATGGCCACCACCTTCTCAGCACTGAGGGTGGCGCGCTTTTGGGCTACGTCCAGCCCCTTTTCGATCTGGTTGGTTGCCGCAGCGGATTCTTCCGAGGCTGAAGACTGCACCTCTGCGCCTTTGCGAATCTGGCCAATCGCGGTCATGATCTGCGCGCTGGAGCGGTTGATCTCCTGCACTGCGGAAGACAACTCTTCTGCAGAGGAAGCCACCTGCTCGGCGCTCTTGGCTACATCGGTTGAGTTCTTCAGATCTTCTGCCAACTCGGACAGAGCCTGAGCGGTTTGCTCACACTCTGCGAGCGCCTGCGTCTGCTCTGCCACCGTCTTGGCGGACTCTTCAGCAGCGGCGGACTGCTCCTCGGCTGCGGCCGCAATGCTTTGCGAGCCCTTGAGGGCCTGCTGGGCTGCAACGTTGGACTGTCCTGCGTTGGTGGCAATTTCCTGAATACCCTTCACGATCTCAATAAAGTCACCACGGATCTGATCGAGTTGCGCCGTAATCGTCTTGCCCTTCTCCACCTCTTCGTCCATTGTCTTGGCGGAGGTGTTGATTCCGTCAGCGATCTTCTTTACGTCCGCCTGAATCTGCCCGACCAGCTCCTGGATCTGCTTGGCGCTTTTTTCCGAGGTCTCAGCCAGAGTCCGCACTTCGTCGGCGACGACTGCGAATCCTTTGCCGTGTTTGCCGGCGCGAGCAGCCTCAATGGCCGCATTCAATGCCAGCAGGTTGGTCTGGTCGGCAATGCGCGCAACCGCCTTGACAATGTCACCGATAGTGGCAGCCTGTTTTTCGAGTTCAACCACCATACTCACGGAAGCGGCCTGGCGCTGCGCGGCTAAACCAACATTAGTGATCAGGCCGCCAATATCCGCGCCAGTGCGAGCGATCAGCGTTTGGCATACTTCGCCCTTGGCGCGGCTGACGTCGGCGCTCTGCAACTGCTTGGTGATGGAGACGCCAACCTGTTGGAATGCAGCCAGAGACTCCTGCGCCGCGCTCGATGCCTCTTCGGCGCCAGAGGCGATCTGATCGCTGGCGCGCTTCAGTTCTTCGGCAGCGCTCGATGCCTCTGCAATGCCGGAGGCCAATTGTCCCGTGGCCGCCGCAATGCGTTCGGCCGCCTGTTGCTGTTTGGCGAGCGTCCTAGCCTTCTTCCGCTGCGCTTCCGCCTCGCGGGTGGTTACAAGTGAGGGCTTTCCATCCGTTGACGCGGAGGTTGCCTGTAGGGCAGCCTTTTTGACGAGTGCCATGGTCCTTTCCTTTCGTGTGTGACGTTCCAGAGTAGGCGTGCGATGATCTTCTTGAGCTGGAATGCGCGTAGCGGCGAGAAGCGCGTGTAAAGTACGTAGACGCGGAGAGATGCGCCCGGGTGGTGGCTGAATCTAGTTGGAACTATCGGCTGGGCAGAGACAATTGGAAAGTGGTCAGTATCGCTCACATTCTGAGGAGAGTCCTGAAACAGGACATCAGGTGCCAAATTGGAGTCTGGAAAGAAATGTGATAACTCCGTGCAAAGACTCAGACTCCCATTCCAACTCCCTGGGCGATGGTTGGCGCGGAGTTGAGTTCAAGTGCTGAGGTCTTGGAGACATCGGCGCTGAGTTGCGGGCTGAGTTTGGTTATGTCGTTGGTAAAGAGCGTGGCTTCGTGGCTGGCGCGGGAGATGGAAACGTAGACGAAACGGGAGTTGAGCAAGTCCGGGTGGACGCCGGTATCGGCATTGACGAGAACGCGCTCGGCGGTGAGGCCCTGGGAACTGTGGCTGGTGACCGCGTATCCGTGGTCGAAATGGCGATGTTCTTTCGGATCGAACTCAATCAGGCGATTGTTGTCGAGGCGCGCCGAAATACGGCCATCGGGCGCGATGGATTCAATGGCGGCAAGGTCGCGATTGGCGACGCCTAGCGACTTGTCGGGCGCGGTGAACTGGATGCGATCGCCTACGGAGAACTCGCGGTCGATCTCGCGGTAGACGCTGACGCCGGTGAGTCGGCGGGGATCGTAGGTAGCAAGTTCTTGGTTCGCTTTCTCGACCGTGAGCTGGTTTGC
>PLZC01000108.1 GCA_003151985.1 Acidobacteriaceae bacterium | reverse complement strand
CTCACTCATGTTGGCACAGAGGGTTACAGCCAGCTATGAGGAAGTTATCGGCAGAGATTTGCAGATAATTATTCAGGTTTGCGCTAGGATTGATTCTGTTGAGTCATAAGTGCTGCACAAAGTTAGAGGCTGCTGTTAGTTGTCTGCTGTTAGTTGTCCACTGATCGCTGACAACTGATCACTGACCACNNGGGGTTGTGCCTTTTTTGTTTTTGGAGTCGCGGGAAAAGGAAGGTGCGCGTGAGGGTAGGCGAACAGTTACGGGAGATTTGGCGACAGGCAACCGGGCGAAGTGGGGACATTGCTTCGGGCGCTGCCAATGCGGAGGCAGAACGAAGGACGCTGGCACTGCCGTCGATCCTGAGTCCGGTCCAGTTTCCGGGGCGGCACTTGCCCAAGCCCACACCGGCGAATCTGCGCCGGTTTGCGGAGACCCCGGTGGTGCGGCGGGCAATCAACGTAATCAAGGATCGCATTTCGGCCATGGACTGGCAGGTACGTGTGAGGCGCGGCGTAAAGGCGGGGGATGTGGCCCTCGCTAGTAAGAAACTGCGGGCTCTTCGCCGGATGCTGGAAGAACCAAATGCGGTAGACAGCTTTCGCAGCCTGATCGAACAGGCGATTGAGGATGCCTTGACGGGTGGCTTCGGCGCCATCGAGATGGAACCGACAGGCGACGAGGATCGGCCGGCAATGCTCTGGGCTGTGGACGGAGCTTCAATCCGGATCAACGGGCGCTGGGACGGACAGGCTGAGACGCCCCGGTATGCACAGGCTATGCCTGGGCAACTCGAGTCGAGCGCTGTGGAACTGTTGGACAGCCAGCTGATGTACATCAGGATGAATCCGCGAAGCTTTACGCCCTTCGGCCTGGGGCCGCTTGAGGTGGCGTTCGAAACAGTGAATCAGTTCCTGAGCGCGCACCGTTTCGCGGGTAAGTTGGCGGCCAACGCCGTGGCGCAGTACGCGTTATGGCTGAACGAGGCCACGCCGACACAGCATGATCGGCTGATCCGCTGGTGGCAGGATGAAATCGAGGGGACGGGAAGGGTACCGTTAATCTCGACCGAGCAGAAACCCGAGGTGCTGCGGTTTGCGCAGGGGACAGATGCCGACCTGCGGCTGGCCTGGCAGGAGTTTCTGATACGGATGGTTGCGAATGCATTTGGCCTTCCGCCGCTGATGCTGGGGCTCGAGGCAGACGTCAACCAGTCGACCGCGTCGGAAATGGCCAATGAGGCATTTCGCGGGGCTATTTCGCCCTTGGCGATGCTGCTGGCCGGACACATTACACGGGACCTCTTCGGCAAGTGCATCGGATGGCGGGAGTTCGAGTTTGTCTTCAACGAACCGAACGCGCGGGACGAGGAGACGGAACTGGCGGTGCAGGTGCAGTTGCTACAGGCCGGTGTGCTGACGGTGAATGAGGTGCGGGCGATGCGAGGACTGGGACCGCTGGGGCAGGATGATACGGCGCAACTGGCGGGTGAGGCAACAGAGCAAGCGGGTTGACTGTGAATGCGATCCGGCGTGAGGCCGGGCATTAGACAACTGGCTGGGTAAGCGAGAGCAGATGGGTGGAGAGCGCATGCGATTGGAAGCGATGGCGGTAAAGATTCCCCATGTGGACGGGCACCCCAACCGGGTGGCGTTCGAAGGGGTATTGACTGTGGTGAACACGGCTAGCGACAAGGCTCCGGCGGGGGCGCGGGGACACCGGGTAATGCTGACGGGCGAGGCGGCGGAGAAGGCGCTGCCCTCGTTGCTGGGGATGGCAGTGGATTACCGGCCGGGCTGGGACGGACACGACGCGCGACGCAAGATAGGACTGCTGACCGAGGCGGACCTTATCGGGCAGCGGCTGGTGGTTCGAGGCTACCTGTATGCGCGGGATTTTCCGGAGGTGGCTGGGGCGATCCAGGCACAGGCACCGAACGCGATGGGGATGAGTTACGAACTGGCGGACGCGCGGGTGGAAGATATGCGAGCCGAGGTATGGAAACTGACTCGCGTGACCTTTACAGGCGCGGCAATCCTGCTGAGGGAGAAGGCGGCCTACCGGGAGACGAGCTTCCGCATGGCGAGTTAGGTTGGGCAAGTTGGCAAGTCAGCAGAAGGGCTCCGCGATGCGGGTCCTTTTTCTTTTAGTGGGTAGTTTGACCTGCGATTCACATTCAAGGCAAACGAGAAAGGGATGACATGGAAACAGTACAGAGAGACATTGCGGAGCGACTGGAGGCGGCTACGACACTGCTGGAGAGGACGTTGAGCTGGCTCGAAGAGCGGCAAGGCGCCGGCGAGCTGGCGAGGATCTCGGCCACGGTTGAGCAGAGCCAGCGGGAAGCTGAACTGACCGAAAAGCTGGCTGCCGCCGAGCGCGAAGTGGCGGAGTTGAAGGCTTCTGCTGCGCCGACGGTGCTCAACCCTCTACGCAAGACCTTGCCCGCGGCCACCTCCGAGATGCTGGCAAAGCATGGCGTGGGGGAGGGTCCGGTGGATGTGCGAACACTGGACGCCGCGTTGGCCGGGTTGAGCCTGGAACAGCGCATTGCAGTAAAGAGCCAACTGCTGCGGGCGGGTGCGATTGCCTGAAGCAGTTTTTGGTCCTGATCAACCGGTTAGTTACCGCTGAAGACTAACAAGCTGCGATACGCGTTCGATTCCGGCACGAAACACGCCGCTTTCGAATACTAACTAGAGCTATGTAACCCAAGCTTGGAAGCGGCAGTTAGAAGCCAGAGTCCGAGTAACGAATGGCCCCTTGAAGGGGCGGAAAGAGCCTATGAACGCTACCTTTGCAGATATCCATGCAGCAGCCGATTTTATCGGACCTGGCGCTGTAGAAGTTCCGCTGTATCAGACCGAGATCTTTGACATTTGCCGGCGTTCGAGCCCATTCGGGCAGCGCATCAAACAGGTTCCGGCGACCGGACATCCGTCAAGGTTCTTCGAAGAGACGGCCATTCCGAATCCGGGCACGGCCGGATTTGTTAACCCGCGCAGCATTGTGGCGCCGGTAGTGAACCCGACTCGGGTGGAGCGCAGCGTGCCGCTGAAGGCGCTGGTTTCGCAGATTAACTACAATCTTTTCGACATCGAACTGGGCAACCAGCAACAGCAGTTCGCGTATCTGCAGGCCAAAGACCTGGTTGACACGGTGAGCGGCGTGATGGTGGCGCACGATGTGGCACTGTGGAATGGAAACGACACCAGCCTGAGCACTCCGACGACCACGCAATACTATGGCGTGAGCCAGCAGATCGCGGCCGGCGGGAACACGGTTACGATCGGCACATCGGCTTCGATTGTGGACGGGCTGAAGTCGGCAGTGGCGCAGATGGTGGCCAGCAACGGCTTCCAGGTGCGGCCCTCGGCGATTTATGCCAACCCGGTGCTGCTGGACCTGATCGACCGCGAGATGAAGATCGAGTTCAACGTTGTGCTGAACTCGGACCAGATCACGGGCGGCTTCCGAGTGAAGATGCTGGCGACGCAAGCAGGCGACCTGCCTTTGATCCCGGACTGGAGCCTGAGTTACATGGGCACACCAGGATCGGGTTCGGCAGTGCTGCCGGCTTATATCGTGACCGAGGATCTGATCGAGTATCACTGGCTCGGCGATCCGACACCTCGCATCTTCCAACTCGGCCTGCCTAACTCGCTGGCACACCAGTACGTGGCTGTCAAATTCGGCGCTCCGGTGGTGAAGGGCGCAAGCTACGCGCACTATCAGGTGCTCGTAGACCGGTAAGAAGCTGGTTAGCGCGCTAAAGAGGAGGCTCCGCGTTTGCGGAGCCTCTTTTGCATGCGAGCTATCAAGTTAGCGGATGGACAAGGAACTGACTAAGTGAGAGGGACAAAAAGGGAAGGGTGGGGTATGGCATATCTTCAGCCAACGGAATACCCGAACTACGGATTGCCGGCTGGAACTACGGCCGACTGGATAACGGCGGCTACAGCTTTGATCAACAGTTACTGCAGACGACCGGACCTGAACGTAGTCCAGTACACGGAGCGGACGCGCCTAACCAGCGGATCGCAGACGGTGCGGCTAAGTTACTTGCCCCTGGCACCAATGGGGACGACCACAACGCCATTGGTTAGCGTGGAAGCCCGATATGCGAGGCCGCGCCGAGGCGAGATTTTGGACGAACCCTTGTTTGAGATCGTGTGGGCGTTTTCGCTGCCGGGACAGTGGACAGCGATCGATCCCAACTCGGTGGATTTTGACCCGAACACCGGAGAGCTGACCTTGCCATGGAACGTGCTTGGGCTGCCCTACAACGAAGTTGCGGTAACCTATACGGCCGGGCTGGCAACAATCGGTGACGACGTGAAGACAGCGTGCGCACAAATTGTACGGAACGCCCAGTCGACTCCCGCGCTGAACGCAAGCAAGACCAAGATCGACACAATGCAAATGCAGTATTTTTCGAGTTCGCTAGTGGACGAAACAGTGCGGGCATGGCTGCGTCCTTATGTAGCGAACAGGCTGGGGTGAACGATGAGCGATACGGCGCCGCGCAACCCAGTGGGAGCGCCACAGATGCTGGCCGATGCACTGCTGCGAAGCGTAGCGGGAACAACGGCCCTTTTTCGAGTTACGGGAGCCAACACAGATACGAACATGTCCGAGTTGGGGTTGGTGGCGACAACCTTTGCAGATGTGGTGGTCAGTCCTGTGGTGATGCGCAAGCTGCGACCAACATGGCAGGAAGGCGGAGAGCCGACGTGGGAACTTCTGGTTTCCGCGACCGGCGTTCAGCAACAGATATCAGCGATGGACTTACCTTCGGCACAGTCTCTTTTCTCGATGACCTTGGCAGTTGCAGTGGCCGGGCAAGATTACCTGATTGAATCGGTGTCCTCAAGCGAGGCATTCGGACAGGTTTATCTTTATCGGCTGCTATTGCGAGAAGCGCGCCAACAGGCGGTGTGACTGGTGTGGGTAAGCGATTGCAGAAGGCCGGCTCGCACAGGAATCTCCGCCGGCATCGGGCGTGATTGGAGCTAGAACCAATGCAGAATGCGAAAGACTCGTTTTATGTGGCGCTGCGCGCAAGGCTGGCAGCAATCAATCCGGAACGGACGATCCTGATGCGTGGTACGCTGCGTCCCGGGATCCTTGTGGAAGAAGCGGAGGCACCATTCAGCCAGCTTCCCAATGACGTATTCGTGCTTCGCTGGCTTGGACTTGGCGCCGACCTGGATTTGGGGTCGACGATGGCGGCCGGGGAGTGCGAGTTCGCTTATCAGACGTGCGGGACGCAAAGCTTTGGGGGCTTGGACCGCGGCCGGTCGCTGACTGGAATGGATGAAGAGCTAATAGCTATCATGCAGCCTTTCAGTACTCCCAAGCTCAATTACACAAAGACGCCTCCGGCGACGATGTTGACGCAGGTATTTTGGGACGAGCCTGGATTCGGGCCGGTTGTGGTCCAACGGGACCGGCTGAGCCGTTCCGCAAAGGTGATGGTTTACAGCTACGAAGAGCAGGGGAGTAGATGGCGGTAAATTGGTTTTCGGCTCCTGCCCCGGTTGCGCGACGGGTTCGAGGATATTTTGCGCCGGTGAATCGCGTTGCGCAAATGCCGGTGCTCTTCGACGCAGCGGAACAAGGCGGGTTCAACCTTGATGCTCCGCCCGCGCCCTGGATAAGCCTGGGATGGATTCAAGGATTTGTGCGCAAGCCGCAGAGCAAGACGGCGCCTGTGTTGACGGGGATTCCGGCCGGGACACTTGAACAGGTACGCGAGACCATCGAGGCGCAAGTGAGCTTCGAGTTTCTAAGCTGGACGAAGCTGACAATGGCATTGTCCACGGGCTCGCAGCATATGAACCTGCTGGCCGCTGCGAGCGGAACAGCACTAGCGGCCGATGGAGCGCAAGCGATAGCGGCGGTTACAGTAGAAAGCGGATCGACGAGTACAT
Source organism: Acidobacteriaceae bacterium (assembly GCA_003151985.1). GTDB lineage: Bacteria > Acidobacteriota > Terriglobia > Terriglobales > Acidobacteriaceae > Telmatobacter. Next base: position 3,575 of record PLZC01000108.1, on the reverse strand, counting down.
TTGTCGCGCTGGCGACTGAGGACGCGGCGATATTTACACCAGGTTCGATTATCGCCCTGGATATCGATTACACCGGGCAGACGGGCTATGTGGGCACGCCGATTTCAGGTGCGTACCTGCGACAGCCACTTACAGACGTTGACTATATCCGGCGGGTAACTTTCAACGTCGCTCTGGTGGCGCAAGTGAGTTCGACCGGACTTACGCTTGCTGGCCCGTTGCCTGGCGGCGCACCTGTAGCCGGAGTCAAGCTGCAGTCGATAACCGGCTTCGTGGATCGCGAGGGCGGAAGCTTCTATCAGGAGTGGTCGGCGCTGTTTGTGATGGAAGGCAATCAGGGGGACCGTATCTTCTTTCACTATCCTCGCCTGCAAGCGATGGCAAGCGCGGAAGAGGTAGGGCTGCCGTTGGACAACAAGCATAAAGGCGGACCTGAGCGAGTGCTGCTCAAAGGAAAGTTTCTCGCACTACCGGTAATCGACCCACTCGATGGAGAGCGGGTACTTTGTTACCGCAGCTTTCTGCCGGCAGTCAAGGCTCTTGTTTAGAGTGCCTGCGCCTCATCTCTCTGAAACTACCGCAGCAAATCGGGGCTGAAAGTCACAATGAAGATCACGATCAATGGGCAGTACTACACGAGCGCACTCGATGCAGCGCGCGCGTTGACGATTGAACGCAAACTGAACGAGCCCTCGGTATGTCAATTGTGGCTGAGGCTGCCCGCAAACGGCAGCCTTCCGATGCCCGCACGCAACCAGTCCATGGGTGTCACCGGTGACGACGGGACTCAATATTTTACGGGCTATATTGCGGTGAGCCCACAGCCCGAGTACGCAGGGCTCGGTATCGAGGGGCCACGCTACCGGATCGCGATCGAAGCTTTGAGCGATGAATTGCTTCTTGACCAGTTGCCGATAACTCCCAGCGCAGGAGCGACGGGGAAAACCGCCGGAGCACTGTTGACCTCGCTAGTAACCCGCACGGGAGCGACAAGGTTATCGACACAGGGGCTTTCAGTTGGTGCGATGGTAAGTCACTTTGCCCCGGATGCGGGCGCACCATGGAGCAAGAGCGCAGGACAGGTGGCGAGCCTGGCGCGGAGCGCATATCGCGCGCTGAATGGAGCGCTGTCGCTCACTCAAGTACCGAACAATGTACACACATTGAATGAAACGGATGGCAGTCTCAACCTGGCTAACTTGGCACTTACAGCCAGCGTAAAACGCGCCCTGGCGAACGATGTCACGGTCTGTGACGACCATGAGCCGGTTGCTTATGTAACTGAGTACTTTCTGGGCGATGGTACGACTACGCAATTCTATCTGTCGGCAGATCCGTTCTTTCCTCCTTCTTCCAAATCCACCATCATTCACGAACTTTTCAACCAAAGTGAAATTGACCTTCGCGTGTGGGCGAACTCGGGCGGAAACGGATATATGCGGCTGGGCCAGGGCGGCTTGGTCATGGCCGGGGGGAATGGAATCGATGGAGACAAGCTGCTGACTTGGCTTGATCCCGTGGAGATGGGCGGTACTTTGCTGCTGGAGTGCGTTGGCGTGACTCTCGCGCCTGGCAGCACCGGAATCCTCGGCGGCTTCTTTGTCGGCATGGAGACGCAGGCTGCATGCACGGGCGGTTTCCAGGCGACAGCCCAGCAAGGCACAGGGGTGGTCATGTTACAACCGATCGTACAGGGAACGCCGGCGGGGATGACTTATGCACTCAATCCAGTCAACCAATATACGCTCCGAGCCCGGGTATATTGTGCAGAGAATGAACGCGCACTCGCAATCTATCGCTCGCATGGGGATGATGGAGCAATTACAGCCGGCGGGCAATTGAATGGTGTTCCGAGCTTAGTTCAGATGGAGATTCAAGAGTTTGTCAATGGAGTCGGCGGGATGCCTGTGACTCTCTATGATGGCGCGATTGCCAGTCTTCCCGCAGCTTGCATGGTTGTGGCATGCAGCAGTATCAACTTGATGGGGAGCATGCGCGCAATCAACTTGACGAACCTTGGGCCCGGTTGGGTAGTGAGCACTCCGCCCAATGGAGGCACCTTCACGCGGCGAGTAGGCACGATCTTCGAGGCGGCGGAGTGCTATCTGGACCGCACCGGCAAGGTGGTGTTTTATGCCGGGTTTACGCCAGTGGCTGGTGAGCGGATCGCGGTGAGTTATCGCACTGTAGGCAGGGCGGTTGGACGTTCAGTGAATACCCTGAGCCAGCAGGCCCTTGCGCAGTTGGGAATGCCATCGGAAGCTGTGTGGGTTGGCTCAGTTACCAGTCCAGCGGCGCGCAGTTCACAGGACTGCCGTAACGCGGCTCTGGTGATGGAACAGGCGGCGGCCAGTGTAAGCGCATTGTGGAGGGGCACTTACAAGGGGAGCCGAACGAACTTCACCGCGGACGTTTGGCCGGGCGACGCGCTGCTGCTGAATGCGTCTTCGACCAGCCTCAACGCGGAGGTTGTTATTCGGACGGTGAAGGTGAGTTATCGCGCCAGTTACCCTGACCTGGTGGAATATGTTATCGCCTTTGCCAATGACTGGGCCGACGACTTGGCGATCAAAACCAGCACGACCGTGCCCTCCGATGCATGGCTGCCGGCGCCTGTCGCCCCCACTTTGCTTGCCAATCTTATGATCCTTACAGTGACCTCGTTGAATGGAAGCGCGGTGGCAATACATACTGGAGTGACGCCACCTGACGGCGGTGGATTTGAAATCCGGCGGCGCGACTTTGCTTTTATGCCGGGCGAGGACCCAGGCTTGGTAATGCGGGGCACCCAAGCCAACATGACTTTTTCACGCGAAACCGCCAACGACCGGTTCTATATCCGGATGTATGACGGATCGACCCCACCGAATTACTCGGAGTTCTCAACGGCGTTGTTCATCAACCTGCCGCTGGGCTCGTAAATTTCTGAGCATGCAATTTGTGAATGGAGCCCGGCGGATGCGGATGATGAATGAATTCGAAGCGCAAGTGTTGAGCGATTTGAGTGTGCTCAAAACGCAAATGACCGGGCTGATGGGCGACGGAAATGGCGGGCGCATGGCCGAACTCGAGCGGCGCATGGAGCGACATGAGCAGAACTGGCAGCGAGCCAAGGGGTTCCTGGCCGCTGTCAGCGTTCTGTTCGCGGTACTCGAGGTAGCTTTCGAGGCATGGCACCGGCACTAAGGATAGAAACCGGGGAAACCCCGGTGTTTGTTCGCCGCGAATTGACGTTTTTGACCGACGCACTGAGCCTCGTATAATCAGCCCCATGAGCGAACAAGTGTTAGTAGGCATAGTTATGGGCAGCAAGAGCGACTACGAGGNNGCGCGCATCGCACCCCCGGCGAGCTTTCTGAATATGTCGAAGCTGCGCGAGCGCGTGGGTTGCGGGTCCTAATCGCTGGGGCCGGGGGAGCGGCTCACCTGGCCGGTGTGATGGCGGCCAAGACACTGCTGCCTGTGCTTGGCGTGCCGGTTGTTGCCACACCGCTCAACGGGCTTGACTCGTTACTTTCAATGGTGCAAATGCCCAGGGGAATTCCCGTTGGTACGCTGGCCATCGGCAAGCCGGG
>PLZC01000371.1 GCA_003151985.1 Acidobacteriaceae bacterium | reverse complement strand
CGCCAGGTGCTCGGAGAAATGTACATCCCCCGCTGTGTACCCACTTCATCCCCAACCCAGATCATGTCGACTCCCATCCTCACCAGGCGCTCGGCCGCTGCATGATGATAGCGGAAGTTGAATTCCAGAATGGCGTCGGCGAGCGGTGGATCCTCAGTAAAGTCAATAAGCATCTGCTGCAGGCCGCGCAGTGCCCATGCCGTTTCGAAGATCGTGGTTACGGTCACCCCCACGATCCAATACTCGTCCTTGTGCAGTGCAAGAAGGCGCTCCGCCTCATGGTACAACTCGGGCCGGTTCGGGTCCGGTGGTTGCCAGGTGTCGAGAGCCTTTCGATCCGCGAGGGGAAATTTGACCATCTCAGTGTAGAAGCCGGGGCCGAAACGAGTCTCGTAGTGCTGGTTCCTGAAGCCAATACCCCACTCGTCAGTGTAAGACTCACCGGATGCGCCAAGCGTCTCATTGGCGTAGTAGGAGTTTGCCCATCCTACAGAGGTAAGCAGCAAGTCTTCGCCAAGCGCCCGTTCAAGTTCGTAGGTGTTCCCGCCACCGTGCGGGTTATGCATTGTAGCGCCGGCCTGGTGCAAATCTGCCCGCAGCCTCGCCGCAAACTCCGGTGTGAAGCTGATCTGCATGGGACAACGATCGGGTTTTTCCCGTCTCAGGGACTTGGCAACGCGTTCGCGTGGTTTCATCAGAATCTCCTTCCTGCTCGCCCAGGATGTTTCACCCGGGATTGATTCAAATGCAAGTAATACTACAAAGGTAATTGGTTGGCGTCACCGTACCACATATGGGATACGTATGGCGCAGGTTTCAGGCTTATGACGGCGTTTTCAGAAGTTGGCGTGGTCTGGCCAGACGCGGCCCGATGATGCGCGCAACCTCCTCTGCGAGCTGCGCACCGTCGCGTGAGACGATCTGATATTTGCCGTCCTCCAGCGCGAACTCAGCAGCGGGATACGCGGCCAAAATGGTCCCCTTGGTCCGCAGGTCCCCCAGAATCTCACTGTAGTAGGAATCGATATGGAGTGGCGTGAAATCGCAGACCATCAGCGCCAGGCGGTTATCGAACCTCTGCTGCATGCACCGGATCTGGTCGAAATCGCCCATGCAGAAGCAATTGATGCCAGTCAGTCCTTCTGTCGCCAAAAAGTTTTCAATCTGGTGTTTGGCGCTTCCGCAAAAATGCAAAGTACCGCCGCCGAACGCCTGAAATACACGGCTGTTGTAAGGAACTACGAACTCCCGGTACATCCGCGGAGAGATCACGGTGCAGTCGTCATCGGAGATGCACACCCCGCCGAAACCTTCCGGCAGCAGAATGGAATGCGGAAACGCGCCACTGCTCTCGGGTTGACCGGCGTACTGCTTTTGCACGCGAATCCATTCGATCAGCACCTGCGTCGTGTAGTCCATCAACTCGTGGGCGAGCGTCGGATGCTCTTTAACCCAGACAAAGAAATTCTCCACTCCACACAGCGTGAGGGCAATGTTGAGCGGTCCCTGCGCATCGGTGAACATCACCGGCAGGTCGGAGTGCTGGCGGAAATAGCGAATGGTCTCAAGAACACGGGGCATCAAGCCATCCGTGAGAGGGTTGGGGGGCCGGAGTTTGCGAATGTCCTCAGGCCGTTCAAGCACCGGTCCCTCCACGGCCGGGTCCATGCCGCGCTGAAAAAGCACGTTGCTGCCGATTGCCGACGGCGCCACCCCCGTCCCATACCACGGATACAGCAAGGGGATGTAGTCGTCTTGAATGCTCGCCAGGTGGCGATTGATCTTGGCCAGTTGGAACTCCAACATGCGAGCGGGGCTGGTAAAGTAGTCGTCCGGAATCAACTGCGGCGATTCGCCCGAAACCCAGTAATTAACATCCATCACCAGAACCGGCATCTCGCCGGTGTCCTTATGGCTGTAAGCATCGTGAATTCGCTGGCGCGCTTGTTCAATCCTGTTATCCATACTCACTTCCTTCTTCCGAGGGCTCTACGAGCGGGATTTGTGTTAATCCCTCGCTACTCCAACCACAGGACCTGATAGGGTTTCAGGAGTGCCTTGCCACTCACCTTGGCGGCGGAAAGCCGGTCCTGCGCCAGGCGGCGCAGCTCAATCGTCTTTTCCTGACTTGTGGTGTTAATGATGAAGGTACTGTTGTCCGTGCGCGGGATCGCCAGCACGCCGGCCGGAACCGGTGCACTCAACATGCCTGCGGTTTCAGGAACGCAAAGGCGAATCAAGCTCATCAGGCTGTCATCTCCTGGCCAAAAGCCCAATTTGACCACCACCCCTCGCCCCAGCTTTCGTAGAGTCACCGCGGGCCTGCCTTCCAAAATAGCCTGATCGCTGCGGAATTTAGCCACCACCTCCGCCTCAGGACCCACCTCCAGGAATTCGCAGTAGCCGTCCAGACCCACTGGCGAAGTCCCGCTCATCCCTGCCCCCGTCCACTCGACTTTTGGGCTGCTTGCTGCGCCTTTGCCCGCTGGACCTATCCACCGATTCGTCCGTACCAGGCCGCCCGTCAGCACTTGGAGGTTAGCCGCGAACCCGTCGCCACGGAAGATGCCGTCTTCATCGGTGTAGGCAGTGAATGGGGTGATTACCACCACGCCTCCGCCTTCAGTGAAAGCTTTGAGAGCCGCAGTGACACGTTGGTTATTCAGGGCGGTCGCCGCAGGGATCATCATCAGGGAGTACTTCTGCAAATTCGAGAGGTTCTGAGCCGCCGACCCATTCATGCTGTCCACGCCCATGCCCAGGCGGTGCAACGCGTCGAACGCTTGAGGTAATACCGAACGGCTCGGCAAAATATGGGGGTAGATCTCAAGCGCGGCGCGCTGGTCAAAGTCTGTGAGCGCAACGGCCGTAGCTTTCACCGGGTTCTCGAGGAGCACTTTTCCCCATTTTTCAAACGTCTCGCCCAGTTCCACCGCCCAATCGAAATCCGGTTCGGGGTACCCGGACCAATCGAGCAGCCCGCCACATTGGGGCCAGTGACCGCCTCTCCAGCGATTGCCGGTCCAATAGAGCACTCCTAAACTTCCAATTGCGGCGGCCTCCAACCCCCACATACGGAACTGGTCATGGACCGGATGCAGCACGGAAGGACCAACATAACTTGACTTGCCGTCCCGCGACTCGCCCCACAGGTAAGTTTGGCCCACGGCCCCGTAGTGATTCTCCGTGGTTATGAAATGCTGCTTTCCATACGCCGAACGATGCATATCCTGTTGCCAGGTCAGATTCCGCCAATACTCGGCATCGTCAGTGGAAGGCTGGTAATAGTTCAAGCCGGCAATATCCATGATTTCCGCGGCTTGCGGATCATCCGCGACTGCGCCCCACACGTCGTTATAGTCGGTCATGATCCACTGCGAGACTCCGGCTTCCCGCAAGGCGCGTGCCTGCAAGCCGTAAAAATCCAGCAGAACATCCCGGCGGAAGTGCCGATGCGCAAGTGTGAGGGCAGCGATATCTGCGCCGCTCTCCTCGACGCCCTCGCCCGGCTGGGGAACTTCATCGAGAGATCTCACGTTCATCCCCCAACTCACCAGGTTCAAGCGCCGATTGAATTCGGCGGGAGTGTGAAAGCTCTTCTTCAGCCACGCTCTCCAGGCCTGCTCGCACGCCGGGTTGTAGCAGATCCGCGGGACGAAGAATTCCAGCTCATTTCCCAACTGCCACCCAATCACGGTGGGGTGGTCTTTGAATTCCCGTCCCAACGCCAGAATATAGTCGCGAAGCGCCTGGCGATACAGCGGATGGTTCCAACACGGCGCATGCCGCGCCATGGGATGCGCCTTCACGCCGGGATGAAGTTGAACCAGAATCTCGGGATTGCCGGCGGCAAGCCACTGCGGGGGAACATACGAGCCCGTTCCCAGGAAGGCCTTCATATTCCGCTTTTCGAGATCGTCCAGGAAGCTCCGCACCCAGCCAAAATCGTACTTCCCCGAGGCCGTTTCGATGTTTCCCCAGGATGATTCGGTAACGCGCACGCAGGTCATATGCGCACGCTCAAAGTGGTCAAGCATCGAGTTCCACTCGTCCCGGGTTTGAAGTTCCGGATAAACGCTGGCGCCGAAAAGGAATTTCGAGATACTCATCTGTGATTTCGTCACTGCGCTCAGCGAGCCCGATTGGGGCTGCCCAGAATCTCCGGCGGCGGAGGCCGGTGCGATCGAAAGAAGCGTTTCCCCGATCACGAGTATTCCACTACCGCCAAGGAATTGCCTTCGAGACAACTCTCCGTTCTTCGTCATTCGATATCTCCCACAAAGGTCAAGGAATTGCCTTCGAGACAACCCCACGGGTAGTTCGCCAAGGCGCAATCTCCTCGGCCCCATAGGGCGTACATATTCAAACTTCTAATCGGTTAGTGTTCACTGCTTCAGTTCGAACGTGGCGAAGCCCACGCCCGCGGTCCCCATGCCCTTGGTTCCAGGCGGCTTTTGATAACCGGTATAGAACACTGTAAATCGGTTCCTTCCTTCAGGAATAAGCCCCAGGGGGGTGCGAACATCGTCGGCCCATTTCCCGGTGCCTTGGGGTTGCACGTTGATCGCCTCGCCCGCGCCCCAGTGGACGCCGTCCGCGGACCAGGTATACCCAATCGCGTTGGGAACGTTCGAGTCGTAGACGGCGGCATAAGTTCCATCGTCCAGCCGAGTTACGATGGGGTTTTCGGCGAAGACCGTCTCGATCTTCAGCGGGTTCAACTCCGCGCACCTTTTCCAGGGCCCCGCCAGGGCAGGCGCCGAAGCGAGGCCCACCGCCCAAAGGGTAATCGGGATGTGCTCAGTCTTGGCGCTGCCGTAAAATCCGTACCATGATGTACCTACCTTGTAAGGGAAAAAGGAATCCGTTCCCTGCAAGCCTTCCCAGGGTTCGGACTGGGAGTCCGGATGGAGGATAATTCCGACGTCCTGGTAAGGGCCGTCGATGCCATTCGGACCGCTCGCCTTTGAAACCGCGCGCCAAATTGTCCCGGCGAAGTTGTTACGCCACTCGGTTTTCGTATCAGGCTCGCTGCTGTACGCCACATAGAACAGATTCCATCGCTCTTCCTTTTGGTCATAGACAGGCATTGGCGCCCACAACGCGGCGCGAGGGTCTTTACCCTGGAATTCTCCGCTGGATTCGTACAACGTTGCAATCCGCTTCCAATGGATGCGGTCCGGGCTCTCCCAGTGCGCCAGTTTCATTTTCACCCAGATCGGATCGCCTGCCATTTCTGAGGTGAAGAGGTGGTAGGTCCCATGCAGCTTCAAGAGGCGGCCACCTTCGAACCCGTACCTGTTGCCTGCCGCTCCCTCCGAATGCACCGTAATGACAGGAGTTGGATACTGAGCAACCAGGACAAACCGTGGCCGCTGCCGATGTGCGGGGTTAGAATTCTCCCGTGCTGCGGGTAGAGACGGGCGAACAGAAAAACCGCCAAGCAGCAATAGTGACAGCAACAATCCAGGAATCGCTCTCATTGTTATTTCGTCCTCGCTTGTATTGGGTAATTCCCATAACTCCGGACCGTCTGGTACATTCGCAGAGCATTCTCGGCGGGGATCAAATCGTGAACCTCACTGGAAGACCCGATGAGGATTCCCCCCGACGGGCCGATTCTCTCAACTAGTTCGAGCGTTTCGTTTTCGACTTCCTGCGGAGTGCCAAATGGAAGAGTCGTCTCACAACAGACGTTTCCGAACAAGAGCGTTCGCGGGTACTTCTGCCGGATCTCGAAGATGTCGTTGCAGCCGTTCCGCTCAATGGGGTTGAAGCCATCCGCGCCGAGTTCGTTGACGACAATCGGCAGGATCTTCTCGGCCTTGCCGTCAGTGTGGTACAGGAACTTGAATCCTTTGTCCCTGATCGGCTTGGCAATTTTCTTCCAGATGGGCAGTGCCTTCTGGCGGATAAATTGAGGACTGAAAATCGGTCCCGAACTGCCCGCCACGTCCTCACCCATAAACATCATGGGCGCCGACGGGTTTTCCGCAAACACCTCGGCAATGTACTGGGAGAAAGCTCCGCAAACCTCCACCAACCGGTCCACCAACTCGGGGGCGTCGTAGATCGCCTGGCAGAATAGAGTCATGTCGGCGTATGTAAAGGCGTCGGTAAGCGGGCCTTCTACAGCGCCGATGAACACGACGTCGAATGAATCGTAGACGTCTTTGATGTGTTTGATCACCGGTTTGAACCATTCCTCGACCTCGCACTTTTTGGGCATGGCCGGCATATTTCTTTCCAGTCCCGTCAAGTCATGGAACGGACGTTTGGAAATCCACGCGGTGCCACCGGTTTCGGTAACCTCCCAGGACGAAGGATCGACTCCAAAGAAGCGTATCCAGTTTTGAATCTTTCCCCACATCCAGTGGTGGTCAGGATCGTAGATGCCCCGGGTAACGTCCAGGCCGATCTTGCCGGCCATGCGAGCGTTTCGCTCGATCAGGTCCCCGGTTCCTCCATAGGTTTCGAACAACTCGCGGTGGTCGACGAGGTCATAAGTCATGAGCCGGTCGGGAACTTCCCAATTGATGGTTAATTCGAATCGCTCACGATTAGTCATACGTGCCTTTCGAAGATTTACGCCCAACTTGGTCGCCCAGCCCGCGACGCGATGCCGCTGACACTGGCGTTACTTCATGGCTGATTTCAATCCTTCCCGCTAAACAGCTCACTAAGATACGCGGCTTGGACTTCGGTGCGCGGATCGAAATCGCGCGAAGCGGCATAGCGCAGCAGGCTAGAACGGAGTTGCCGCGCCGCCAGTCGCGTGTCCAGTGAGTTAATCAGATCGAAGCTGGTTGCGAGGAGCTTGCCGCGGCCTACGCGCGCTTCAAACACGGCCCCCAGGGGGTAGCTGCGAGCGGCATCGTCGATCACCTGCACGACTGGAGTCAATCCGGCAGGCGCGCCATTCAGCACAAAGGCGCGCGACCCACTCATCAGGTCCCACCACTGCCAGTCGGCGTGCGTCGCGGTGGGAAAATCCGCCAGCGCCCGATGTGACGACTGGCAGAGAATGCCCATCGTTTCGTGGCGATCGGGAAACCAGGAATTTGCCCAGAAACTGGTGGTGAACGTCGTGGGCGTGGTACGCGCCTTGTGTCGCGGGTCGAGCAGCAGGACCACGGTGCGACCCGCGGCCAGTTCCTTGCGTGTGGCGTCGTCCCAGCGCGTCGCGATAACGATGTTGGATTTCGGTGAGGGAAGCTTCTCCGGATACAGCCAGAGGTCCCAATCGTTGACGAAAGCGCCGGCCGAGACCTGCATGGAGTAACGCGCCGGCGCCGGAAAGCTCTTAAGTTCCAGGCGAATCGCGCCGAGAGCGGTATTGCTGCCGGTAGCAACTTTGGCGGGCGGCAATTGACCCGAGGCTAGGGTGCGGCCGGCGGCGTCTCGGAGTACCCAGGAGGCCGACAAGTTATCGATTTCGGCCGGGCCATAGTGGGCGATTTCAACCGCAGCCTCCAGCGTTTCGTTTGTCGTCCAGGTGCGTTTCTTCAAGCGCACAAGCGGAACCGTCGGACTCGAGAACCGCCGAAACGCCTCCGGAGTGATGAGACCTTTGGATTCACCGAGCGTATCGAGCATTCCAATGAACGCCGGGCCAAAACCGGGCCAATCAGTAAGGCCCAGCAACTGGAAACCCGTCATGTCGGGCGTACGCAGATTGGATTCGATCTCTTCCTTGTAGAGCGCTACCATGAGGGCGCCCGAAGCCTGGCGGAAGGCTTCCGCCTCGCTGAGCATCCCGTTACGTTCCAATGCCTCACGATAAACATCGAGATATCGTGGTTGCAGAGGGCCTGTATATTCGTGGGCTTCGGCCAAATCGGGAAATACCGTCCATTGCCCGAGCTCGTGCGCGACGACGGGCCGATCGAGCTTCTCTACATACTGCCGATAGTCAAAGGTCGTGTCGGGAGGATCTTTCTCAAACCGCGGATCGCCACGCAGATTCTTCCACTCAGGCCCTGCCGAAACGAAATAATTGTCGGGTCGCCGCATATTATCAGGCGCCGACGTACTCGTGTAGAGATGTCTTGGATCATCCTCCTGTAAACTGCGCACCAACTTGCCCAAAAACGGATCCTGCCCGGAACCTTCCTCATTGCCCATGCTCATCAACGCAAACGAAGGATGGTTCCCGTAGGTATTGACGATCCTGTGCGCTTCAGTGCCGATGAACTCCGTGCGCTTGTCGTCAGCCGAGACCCTGCCATCGCCGATCCACATTGGGTTTTCAACTTGGAGCATCAAGCCCAATTCGTCGGCGGCAGTGAAGGCGGCTTCAGGAGGGCACCACGAGTGAAAGCGGACGTGGTTGAAACCGTAATCCTTGTAAGTCTGCAATCGCGCACGCCACGTTTGGACATCGGTGGCAGGATAGCCCTTCAAAGGAAACGAGCCGTTATCGACAGTCCCGCGCAAGTGGATGACGCGTCCGTTGAGCATCATTTGCTTGCCGGCGGTGGTGAGGGAGCGCAACCCGAACGTGGTGCGCGCTTCGTCGAAGAAGCCCGCGGCCGGAGTCGAAGTCGCCGGAGTCGAAGTCAACGATACGATTAATTCTTGAACGGCAGCAGAGAACTCACCCCAGGGCTGAGCAGGGCTGGCCAGCGGGAGATCACGCTCGATCGTCGAAACCGGCAGGTTGCTCACTACGACGCCGGTGGAATCCGTAGTCGCGCCAATAGTGAGAGTGAGATTCGCAGCCCCAGCATCGCCGGTGGTGTTCCGAGTTCTAACCCTGACATGAACCAGATTGTGAGCCGGATCCGGGTAAGCGGATACTCCATCGATCCAGACAGCATCGGTCGCGTGCANNGCCAGGCTCGCGTCTCCCAGTGGCATCGCTCCAGGAACAAGGTAATCCGCTTGCCGCGCCAGGCCTCCGGAATCGTGATTTCCCGCTCGTACCAGGCTGGTCCGATGTACCGCCAGGCGTGGGTAAGGTGGAGCAGGTCCCGTCCCTCGTTCTTGTTGCCGAAGTGCTGCTCGTCCGTCGAGCCGGGCAATTGAATGCGGTCAGAAAAACCGCTTGTGCTTTTGAGCCACTCCGCGGCAATCCCGGCATCGTCAGGATCAAGGCGCAGATGCCAGTCGCCCCCGATCGAGATGCTTCGTGTCTCCGGCGCGGCTCCGAACAAAGGTGGAAGCGTCCACGCTGCCAGCGCCCAAATCAGTAACACTCTCGACATGTATTCTCCCTGGTAGTCCTGTGACTTGGTTATCTTGTCTTCGTGCCGTTGAATCTTGGTGCCCAGGTCTCGTTATTGAGACTCGAGATACCACGAAACCACGCGGTCATACTACTGGATCAACTCCGGCGAACTGAGATAGCTTGCGTTTCTTGCCAGGGCGGGATTGCGCCACCGCGCCAGGCGAGGTTGATGCACAATAACTTCTTGTCTTGTGGAGAAAATCTCCAAGCTCAACTCGAAGAGGCGGTGCGCGCAGCGCTGCCTGTTGCGCTCTGGCGTCGTGCAGGGTCGCCGCTCCCTGGGGTCGCCTCGACTTAAACGCCGCGGCTTCGGGGCACAGTCACTCGGGTTTCGCTATAAGCATCCAAGAGTGAAAGCCGCACCACATCTTTGAGTTCCGCTCCCGCCTGCAAGGCCACGGGCTCGATGCCGGAGATCTCGTAAAGTCCATGCAGCCAGGAGGTATTAAGTGCCGGACCGCTATAGCACGCAACGAGCAGTCCAACGCGGTTGCCATCGAGGAATGACCGGGTATGTTGCGCGCCATCGGAGAGGACCGTAATCCCTTGACCCGCGGAGTCTTTCAAAGAAGCGCACAGAATATTCCGGCGAGTAGCGCGAAAGTCCCTCGTGCCGAGCGCGTTGGCGTCCATGAACCAGGGCCAGGCTGGCTTCTCGCGGTAGGCTACCTCCATCCAACTGCCCGCCTTGCCGACCAGGCTTGGATCGGGCAGCGCCTTTGTCGTTCCTTCCGGCCGGCCGATGTGGTCTTCCGGGTAAACGGACCATTGTGCTTTGCGTTTCCAGGTGAGGGTATCGCACGGTCTTGGCGCATAAAACACCATTCCAATCTGGCGTGCTGCGATTTTTTTGGCTGCCGTGTACGTGAATCGATAGCTGACCGCGGCATCACCGTCGCCTTCGATGCGAATGGTGTAGCCTCCGGCGGCTTGTTTGTATTTGCCGGTGACAACAATCTCGACTGCGCCGGAAGATTGTGTGGCCGATACCGAGCTGGCCTCCCATTCGCCGCATAGAGTGTTAAGGACTTCGAAGGATTGCGGACGCGGATCAGGGAAGCCGGGCGTCATGGGGTAATCGCTGGTCGGCAACACCATAAGCACCGGGCCACCAACCAACACGGACTGGCCTTTGTGCATTACATTGACGATTTGGCCGGTCTGGCGGCTGATCACCCACTCGAAGCCCGCACCCTTCACGGTGATCGTCTCATCCGTCTGCGCAAGCTCCACCTTTTTGCTGCCCCTGTTCTTTGCGGCGATAGCCGGTTCAGCCGGCTTGCCGATCGGCAGCTTGTATTCATCCACCACCCGGCCGTTGCGCAGGAACTTCAGCGATAGAGTCTTTCCGCTCAGATCGTTGCTCTTTGGCCGAATGGAAATCGTCCCTTTGGAATGCGGCGGAACATCCGCCTGGGCGGTACCGGACTCATCCCCAAGCGACCACTCGATGCGGACTTCACTGAGATTTGTAAAGTCATACCGGTTTTCGATGGGCACTTGCAGAGGCTCACCGGCCACCGGCAGGGACAGCGGCGCGTCCGGGACCTTGACCGGAGAATGCGCCTTCCGGACGTGGAACAGGTCCGGCTTGGCGCGGCGCCAGGGATCGACAAAACCCCAATCGCCGTTCCCGCTCACCTGGCCGGAGGGAAGAAGGTACTGGTCGTCGTTGAGATTGAAGACCTGTCCGCCGAAGATCGATTTTGCCTCCCACAGCTTCTCCCAAAAGACCGCGTATTCGCGTCCCCAGTCATCGCGCAGGCCCGGGTCACAAAGCAGTTCGGGAACGTTGCTGAGATACACGGAGACCGACTGGTCGAAGACGACCGGGCGTTTGGATTGCGCGGCGTGCTCAAACTGAACCTTGCTGGGGTAGTGCCAGCTTCCAAAGTCGTAGGGTGACTCGGCACGCTCTAACCCTATCTCTTCAGCGCCGCTTCCAGGGTCATAAGCAACGTGAACCGGCCGCGATGGATCGACGCCACGTGTTGCCTTCAGCACCTGGTGGAAGTCCCTTCCCACCTCCGATTCGTCCGTGAGCATCCAGGTAATGACACATGGATGGCTGCGGTCGCGCTCGATCATCTCCAGCACGGGCTGAAGAAGATACTGGGTGGCTCGCGGATCGTCATATCCGTTGAAGCCGCTCCTGCCGGGGAGCCAGCAGGTTCCGGGCTCATCCATTACGTAGATGCCGGCCTCATCGCACAGGTTCAGCGATTCCTCGTCAGGAAGGAACGCGCACGTGTATGTGTTATTGCAGTTCGCATATTGCAGCCATTCGATGTCCTGCTTGTGGACTTCGAGCGAGACAGTCCGTCCGGTCAAGGGGTCTGTGTCCATGCGCGACATCCCGCGCAGTCGAATCGGCTGGCCGTTCAACAGGACTTGATCCCCGCTGACTTCGACTTGGCGGAAGCCGAAGCGCCTCTGGGTCGTGTAGCTATGTCCTGCCGCCTTCAATTCGCAGGTGAGAACGTACAGGTTCGGATGCTCGGCGTCCCACTTTTTTGGCGCTTCAACCGGGATCGCGATCTCCTGCGAAACCACCTCGGCAATGGACACCGCCGGCAGCTTCACAACGGACGGGCTGATTGCGACAGGCCTCCCGGAGGGGCCATACTCGCGCAGCGAGAGCGTCAGTTCCGCATCCTTGATAGACGACGTCGGCGCCCAGGGATTATTGGGCAGAGGCTCCTTGGTGACGGTTTCATTGACAACGTCGATCAACACGCGCATGGTGGCGTTCCGGTAGTCGCGGTCGAACGTAGTGCCAACGTGAAGCGATGAAATGTTCACAGGCGGAATCGCAAACAGGGAGACCTTGCGGATGATCCCGCCCATCGGGTGGCCAGCCATCTCCAGGCCAACGGTCAATGCATCCGATAGGCTATCGCTGCTGACAGCCAACGCCAGCACGTTCTCTTTTCCGGGAAGAATTGCTTTAGTCACATCGAGCTCGAAGGGCGTAAACGCGCCCAGATGCGACCCGACGGGGGTTCCATTCATCCACACCTCGGCTTTGCTATAGACCGCATCGAACCGAAGCTTGACCTGCTGGCCGGCCCAATCCGCGGGCGCTTGAAAGCGCAAGCAGTATCCGGCTGCCTGCCGTGGCTTGACTGTGAAACCCTGCATCGCCCACTCGCCCGGAACCTTGATGCCGGACCAGCCTGAATCGGAGACATCCTTCCAGAAGTCGGGTGCCGGGTTGGGGTTGAAACGCCAGGTTCCGTTGAGGTCGAGGCAGGGCTGCGCCACGCTGACAACAGCCTCCGGCAGGGGAGAAAGCCGGGGCACAAGGTCGACAGGATTGTTGTCGTTCAAAAATCCGGTGACATCTTTCGCCAGGGGGGCGGTGCGCTCTTGGGCGAATACCACACCAGTAGCCCCAAGCATGCCGATAAAAGCGCGCCGCGAAACTGACCAGGGAGATTTGAATGAATTCGAGACCGCGCGAATGAGAAGCTTCCTGCTTCTGTCGTTCATTTGGCCCGCCCTCCCGAGCGGAAAACCGCAGATTTGCCAACGCAGGTTTGCTTACCACCGCTCCAGCCGTTTGATAATGTCCCGCTGGTCCTTCTCTTCGGCGGGAACGCAGATAAAGATGCCGTCCGGCTCCGGGTTGGAAATAGGCGGCTTTAACTCGTCCAGCTACAGGTCCGCCAGCACGTCCTTGCGGAAAAGAAACGATTCGATTGATGAGCAAAATTGGAATGCTTTAATCATTTGGATTTCAACCGTTGGTTGATCCGTGTGCAATTTGGACTGGTTCCAAGGCATTCGTAAGGCCTGGATACCACGGACTGCTGATTCCTCAGTACTCAGGAATGGGTGTTGGGTCGAGGTTATTTTGCTTCTGGTCCCAATGGAAGCCGGAAGCAAAACGGCTCAGGCGATGGCGCCGATTTCGGCCAGTCTGTTCCTCTGCGGATATCATCTACAGGTCCACTGGGCTGAGGCGTCCAGGAATCTCAGATCAACTGCGTCTGAGCGGGCGTTTGACGAAGAATTCTCACGGGCACCAAACAGAAAGGCCGTGGCGGCGCGGGGTGGCCACAAAAGAGCTCCCGCGCCGCACAACGGCCTTCAGTTAACCAGCGTTAGAAGTAAAGTTTCAACCCGACCTGCATGATGCGGGCAGGGTTAGAGTTGGTGATCGTGCCGAATGAACCTGAAGGGGCAGAGCCCCCACCAAAGCCCGTATCCGGGTTGTACAGGTTTACCTTGTTGAAGGCATTGAACATCTCCCAACGGAATTGGAAGTACTTCGATTCCGTGAACTTGACGTTCTTGAAGAAGGCTAAGTCTGAGTTGAAGGAACCAGGTCCAATGATGGTACCTGCATGCGAAGTTCCGTAACGCGTGTAGGACGGGTTGGCGAATGCGGCGGTGTTGAACCACTGGCTCCGCGTTTGAATTCCGGTTCCGCTGTTGGGATTCTGGCCGGCAACGGCGTCAGGATAGTTGCCCGCGCGACCGCCCATGCCATTGTTCACGCCAGACGAAGCAGTGAGGTAGCTTCCCGAGCTCCAGTTCGTGATGCCATCGAACTGCCAGCCGCCGATAATCTCATCAACGGCTTTGTTAACATTCCTCCCCAGAAGTTTTCCGTGGCCAAAGGGCAGCTCGTAGATGTAATTGAACACCGCATGTTGGGCCATGTTATTGGGCCCGTAATTGAGCCGCAGATTTTTGATGTCGAACAGTTCGTTTTCGTCCTGGGTGGCCACTTCAAGGTCTTTCGCCCAGCTATAGGCTCCGGTGAGCGACACACCGTTGGCGAAACGCCGTTCCAGGTGGACATTCAAAGCATTGAAGCTCGAGTAGCCTTCGAAGGTATTGCCGCAGATGTAGCCCAGGGTCGGATAAGGCACGCGGGTCTGGACATCAGAGCTGTTTGTGCCGGGAATGTACGGCGTGGTTGCCAGGTTGGTGTCGTAGCGGATGGGCAGGCTGTAGCCCTTAGTGCCCACATAGCCCACCTGCAATACGAGCGCGCCCGGCAGTTCATGCTGAATGTTGAAGTTCCACTCGGCGTACTTCGGCACCTTCTTTTCGACCGAGTCGTTGAGCGCGACAGGGACGAGGTTCACCCCCGGGCCGAAAGTCGTAACCGGTGCTGGGAACAGCAAGTAGGGGTTGTTGAGGCCCTTGGAATCGGTGATGATTGCGCCGCCTGGGTTTGGCAGTTGGTAGACAGGCAGGTTGTGGTTGTTTGAGACCACGCTTTGGTTATCGAAGTTTTCGTTCACGTACGGAGGCTGGAAGTGCTGCTGCGCGTATTCCCACGCGCGGGCGCCGCCGGTCGCGATCGAGAACCCGCCGCGAATGACCGTCTTGGGCAGCCACTTGGGGCTATAAGCTGCCCCTAGGCGCGGCAAAAAGTTGGTTTTCTGCGCGGGGTAGATGCGCTCCGGCATGGTCTTGCCCGCAAAGAGAAAGGTTTGGGTTTTTGTGTCGAAGTTGACAAACTGGTTATTTATCTCGCGAGCATTCTGAACCATCTCCCAGCGCAACCCCAGGTTGAGGGTCAGTTCCGGAGTGATTCTCCAATCATCCTGGCCAAAGGCGGAAACACTCGCCCACTGCAGGTTGTAAGGATAGTCTCCCAAGCCTTTCAGGGCGGCGTGGGCGTAGTTGGGAACGCTCAGCAGCAGATCGGCGATCGGGTTGCCGGTCCCTGCGATGGCAGTTGTGCCGGTCGGGTCGTAGCCGGTGGTGTACATGCCGTTAAAGCTGAACTCGCCATCCTGCGTGGCCCAGCCAAGATCGCCGTAGAAGAGATTACGGTAATCTCCGCCCACGCTCAGGTTGTGGTGGCCGCGCGTCATCATCAACATTTCGCTATACTGCGTGTTGATATTTGTGTCGCCAGTGGGTTGCCACGCTTGCGGGCCGGTGTTGGCGAACCCGGAGATGCTAATCAATGGAATACCCTGGGCAAAGGTGTCGGGGTTGATACTTTGTACGCCAAAGACCGTATTCGACAGGTTGGTGCTGGCGATTTTGTCCTGGCCTTCGTAGATGACCTGGTGGGCGTAGCCAAAGTGGAAGTTGTTCACAATGGTGGGGCTGAAGGTGTGCGCCCACTCCGCGCCCACGATGGGGTA
>PLZC01000312.1 GCA_003151985.1 Acidobacteriaceae bacterium | reverse complement strand
GCGATCTGGGTCACACATTTCTGGTGATTGCCGGCCAGTTCGCGGTCATCGCCACCATCCTGCTCCTGTGGATCGGCCAGGATCTCACTTACTCGCCCGGCTGGGCCCACCCCATGGCCTACTACTTCGCCGTTGCCGTGGCCATCATCGTAGTGCTCGGCGGTGCCGGGATGGTGCTGCGCAAAGGCACTCCGCGCCTGGATTGAGTCCCCTGAAGCACCCGGCAGACGAGCAAAACAATCAAATACGGTATAGGCTGTAAATGCCGATGGCTGCTGCTTCCCTTTCCCCGGTTCTTCCCTCTGCGCGGCTCACAGACAATCATGGCCGCGTCATCCATGATCTCCGCGTCTCCATTACCGATCGCTGCAACTACAAGTGCGTTTACTGCCGCACCGGCGAAATGGGTGCGCAATACCCCGAGCTGAGCATCGAGGAGTACCTCCGCCTGATCAAACTCTTTGTCGGGCTGGGAGTAACCAAGGTCCGGCTTACCGGCGGTGAACCCCTGTTGCGCCGCGGCCTGGTGGAACTGGTCCAGGATTTGGCTCGCGAGCGCACTCCCAGTGGCGACCCGCTCGACCTGGCGCTCACCACCAACGGCCACCTCCTCGCCGGTCTCGCCGTACCGCTCAAAAATGCTGGATTGAATCGCGTAACGGTAAGTATGGACGCCGTCGATCCCGCCACATTCGAGCGAATCACGCGGGTTCCGGGCAGTTTTCAAACGGTCCTGCATGCAGTTCGCACCGCGCTTGCCGCCGGCCTCACACCCCTCAAGATCAACTGCGTACTGCTCCGCGGCTTCAACGACGACCAGATCGAGGGATTCGCCCACTTTGCCCGCCAGGAAGGTGTTGTCGTCCGCTTCATCGAGTTCATGCCTCTCGAAGAAGGCCGCCTCTGGACGCCCGAAATCGTAGTCCCGCTCACCGAAATCGTGGAACGAATCAGCCGCGTGCTGCCGCTTGCCCGCCTTGCGCCCCGCGACGCAAGCGAAACGGCGCGCCGCTACACATTTGCGGATGGAGTGGGCGAAATCGGCATCATTGCACCTGTGAGCCAGGCCTTCTGCGGCGCCTGCAGCCGGGTGCGCCTCACCTCCGACGGCAAAATCCGCACTTGCCTTTTTTCTCAGGTGGAGCACGATCTATACGGAAGATTGAGATCCGGCGCCGGCGACCCCGAGCTTCGCGAATATATTGTCCAGACGGTCAATGGCAAGGAAGCGCGCCACCACATCGGGGAACCCGGCTTCCTTAAGCCTTCGCGGTCCATGGTGCACATCGGCGGCTGATCGAAGTAACCCGCAGATTGCAGTAGCTATCAAGTCAAGCAGGTGTGTTTTTCCTATATGCTCTTCACAACACACACCACTGAGCCACTGCTATATTTCAGGTATTGGGCCCGCTATGCCGAACAAGAAAGAAACCCGGACTCCGCTCGAAGACCTTCTCGTCTTCCATCAGCTAGCGCGATCGCTCAATTCCAGCTTCGATCTTGACACCATCCTGCGCACAATTCTTGAACACATGGAACAGCTCCTTCAGGCGGAACTGTGGACGCTGCTTATGCTCGATGAAGAGCGCCAGGAGCTCTACTACGCGCTTGCCGCGGGCGGAGAAGAGCAGGCGCTGCGCGACTTGCGCGTCAAGGTGGGAGAGGGCGTGGCCGGATGGGTGGTCCAGCACGGCGAAACGCTCATCGTGCCTGAAGCCGAGAGTGACCCAAGAGCAAAACTGGAGTACGCCGCCAAGCCAAGCAAGGTTCGCTCGGTAATTGCCATTCCACTGCGGGGACGCAAAGGAACACACGGTGTCATCGAGATCTTCAATTCGCGGCCCGAGCAAATGACCGACTACGCCATCGCGTTCCTGCATATTCTCGCCGACCACGCCGCTATTGCTATTGAGAACGCGCGGGATGTAGCGCGAATCCAGCAGCTGACAATCACCGACGACACCACCGGACTCTACAATGTGCGGCATCTTTACAACGTTCTGGCCCGCGAGTTGGAGCGCTGCGGCCAGCTGAGGTTGCCGCTAAGCCTCGCATTCCTTGACCTCGACCGCTTCAAGCTTGTGAACGACGCGCATGGTCACCTTGTAGGCAGCGAACTGCTTGTCCACACCGGCCGGCGTCTGCTCGAGCTCAGCCGCAGGCAGGACCTTTGTTTCCGCTACGGCGGCGACGAGTTTGTGGTCCTGATGCCCGAGACTGGCGCGGAAGCCGCGTTGGCCCACGCCGGCAAACTCCAGCGACTGTTGACAGAAACACGCTTCCATATGAAAAACGGGGTCACATTAAACGTGAGGGCCAGCGTAGGTTTGGCCACCTGCCCCGATGATGGCAACACGGTGCATGCCATCATCGGTATCGCCGACACGCGCATGTACAGAGCCAAAAGCAACGGCCGTACCCTGGCCCGCGGCGCGTAAGACAACCTGGCTTTACCGCAAGGCCAAACAGGCTCAGCTCAACTGCGTCTTCCCGCAAACATGAACCTCCACGCCAAGCTCCGCAAACATCGCCGCCTTGGTCGCCAAAGCCTTGTCCGCGCTCTCCGGAGAAGCCCCATAAGCCACATTCACATGGTTCGCCCGGTGGCGAGCCATGAATTGGTTCTGGCTCACACCGTGCAGCACGGCATGCACGATCGGCCACTGCGGCGTCGTCTCCTTCCAGCGGCGTTCTGTCTCTGCCGCTGGCAAGCTCACCACGGTGCCCCGGCCCAGATCCGCATGCAGCGCACCGTCCTCGACGAATACGCGGCTCCACACAATCTCGCCCGGCTTGCCAACACCCTTCAGCGAACCGCCGCCAAGCGGGAAATACATCGGCGGCTGCCGTTCACTTTTAGCGCCCGCATACCCGTCCACAAAGTGGCTGGCAGGCGCCGCGCCGGAAATCTGCAGCAGCCACACAAACTCATCGAGACCGTCGCCTTTGTAGTGCTCGCCCCAGCGAACATCGTGCAGCGTGGTCGATGGGTCAAGCCCCAGCGCACTCCAGCAGCGATTCGTGACCAGCGCATCCACGCCCGCACACTCGTCCACCTCGTTGAAATGCACCAGCGGCCCGCCAGGATAAAGCTCCTCATTCGTGCCTTCCGCAAACACCGGGGGCCGATCCGCATTGTTCAGCATCCCCTCCGCCAGGTCCGACGCGGGCGCCATGTCTTTCAATCCCTGCTGATACTGAATCCCGATTGCATCGCACCCGAATTCCTTTGCAATGCGAACCGCCGCAATATACATCTTGCACTGTTCGATCACCTGCTCCTGCGTGAGCTCGGTAGCTGCGTCCTCGCCGATGTCGAACTTTACACCCTTGGCCACCAGCCATTGATAGACGACTTCAGCTTCCATCTCGTTGACCGTCTGCATCTTGGCCACCAGGGCCGACTGGCTCAGCCGCTCCTTGAAGATGCCGGCAGGATTCAGCAGTTCGTCGTCGATGATGGCGTTGTACATCCCCATGCAGCCCTCATCGAAAATTCCCACGATGGCTTTGCGCCGCTTCAGATCGCGTGCCAGGTCCGCCCCCAGCGCAGCGCTTTCCGCAGGCACCTTGCCCCGGTCCAGCGCGTGTACGTGCGTCAAATCGTGGCTGATCTTCCCAATCAGCAGCCACTCCTCCAGCGCGTTCAGGAAGTAACTATCTGTAAAGTCCTTGCTCCAGATCGACGAGAACTTCTTGCCTGCCTTTACCAGCGAGCCGTTCAAATTGAGCAGCCCCACCAGCCCCGGCCACTCTCCCGACCAGTTCGCCACCGTCAGAATCGGCCCCTCGTGGCTGCGCAGCCCCGGCAGCACATGATGCGTATACTGCCACGCCGCCGTGGCAAACACCAGTTTGGCCTCAGGATGAATGTTCATGAAAACATCCATTCCCATGCGCTGCGACGAAATGAACCCATGCTTTTCCAGCTCGTTGTATTTGTGCGCGCGGACAAGCTTATAGCCCTTCTGTGCGAAGGCCGCCGTCAATTTGGCTTCCATATCCCTCTGCGCGGGCCAGCAAGTCTGGTTGGCCCCAAGCCTTAAATCCCCGCTCGTTACGAGCAACACTTCATTTGCCGCCGGTTTTGCAATTTCAGTTTGTCCAACCGCCATTTCCCAGTCTCCTTGCAACTTGCGTGTCTGTCGTCAGAGAGAAATATACACCCCGGCGCGGCTCTTCGACCGTGCCCGCCCAGCTCCGCATAGGCGGGGAATTCGGTGGGGCAACAGGGAGAGTTGATCAGTCCCTGCTGTCCACTGTCCACTGTTCACTGTCCACTGGCTCCTCAGCGGGTTACCATGGAGTGAGCCCTCGATCACATATCGAAGCCGCCAGGCCCGCTGGCGCATCTTGTTAACAGGACGCAATGAACCCCGTAGATCACGCCCGCCAATCCACGTTCCAGGAGACGCTCTTAAGCGCCCGCCGCACCATGCTGGCCAGCGAGATCCTCAAGCTGGCCTTGGACAGCTTCCGCGCCAGCAAGATGCGCTTCGCGCTCACTGCGCTGGGCATGGTCATCGGCACTGCCTCGGTCATCCTGGTCGCGACCATCGGCCTCACAGGCAAGCAATATGTCCTGCAGTTGATCCAGAAGTTCGGCACCAATTCCATCGAGCTTGAGTATGCCGGCGGCGGCGCCACCGCGGCGGAACGCGTCCTCTACAACGACCCGCTCACCAGCGACGACATCAAAGCCGTGCTGGCCAAGTTGCCGGGGGTCATCTACTCTTCGCCCGTCCTGGAGATGCACTCCCGCATCAGCTTTGGCGGAGGCGTGGTAAAAGACACGCTGGTACTGGGCGTGAGTCCGCAGTACCTGGATATCCACAATCTACTCGTGCCGGTTGGCCGCTTCCTGGACGAGACCGATGATTCGGCCCACATTAAATGCGCCGTGGTCAGCGAGCTCTTTGCCCGCGAAAGGTTCGGCGGCTCCGACTCCGCCATCGGCCAGAACTTCGAAATCAGCGGCATCCCCTTCACCATCATCGGTGTATTCAAGATGAGCGTGAACGACTTCGGCCAGTCGGAAATTGCCGACCAAACCATCCTCATACCCTTTTCCGTCGCCCGCTACTTCACTGGAACGGAAAACGTGAACCAGATTTATTTCTCGATGCGCAGCATGGATGAAGTTCCCAACGCCGCTTCGGAGATCGTCCGCATCGTGCAGGCGCGCCACCGGTCCGATTCCGTCTACAAAGCGCAAACGCTGAAAGAGCTCCTGACGATGGCCGGGCAAATCGCCGACACTCTCACCGCTGTGCTCATGCTGGTTGCCGCCGTCACCCTGGCTGTGGGAGGCGTCGGCATCATGAACATTATGCTGGCCAACGTCCGCGCCCGAACCCGCGAAATCGGAATCCGCAAGGCCGTCGGCGCCACCTACCGGGAAATCAAGCTCCAATTCCTCGCCGAGGCCATTATCATCTCCCTGACCGGAGGGGTAGTTGGGACCATCCTGGGGCTGGCCCTTCCCTTGTCCGTCGGATTCCTGACCGACTACTCGGTGCCGGTCTCGCCCTGGTCCGTCGTGATTGCGCTGACCGTGGCCACCATGGTGGGGGTAATTTTCGGCACCGTCCCCGCCACCCGCGCCGCACAAATGGACCCCGTCGAGTCTCTGAAATATGAGTGATATCGAGCGCCAAAAAGACAGCCCCTCGCCCGGCCCGAGCCTGACCGTGATCTACTCCCTCATCGTCCTCGCCCTGGTCGCCGCCATTGGGTTTGCTCTGCTAATCGTCCTGCCCTTCTATAACCGGCGATAACCTCTTGGGTTTTGGGATTTTCACTTGGAATTGTGGCCGGGTGCCCCACCTTCGGCGCGGCATTATCGCAACATACAAGGGTGGGGAGACCACACCCCAGTCGGAGTAGGGGCCATGATTACTCCACAGACAGAACCGGACGAGCCGCGCTACCGCATCCGGCTCCCACCCTGGGAATACGTTTCGGTCCAAATGCCCCGCCCCGTTGAGGTGGTACGAAACCAGTCCATAGTCTCAATCCCTCTTCATGCGATTGCCGGCCGGGAACAAATCAACGGCCGAGCAGTGTTTAATAAGAGCAGGCAATCCATGAATTCTGAGCAAGAAAGAGGAACCTTCTGCCGAGATCGATAGTGCGAATCTGTTTCTGCCTCGCCTATGTCGGCCTGGCGGCGGGGCTTGTATCGGCCCAGATAGACGAGGCGGCCAAGGCGAACGCGCTTTACAGCCGGGGAAAGCGGGTTGATGCGCTTCCGTTGTATGAGGACCTGGCCAAGACCCACCCAAAAGATATGCAGTACGCGGAGAGGCTGGCGGATTGCCTGGGCGCCAAAGCAGCGCAGGTCACCGACCCGGTGCGGGCCAAGGCCCTCCGGACCAGGGAGCTCGACGCGGCCAAGCGGGCCATTGCTTTAGGCGACAAGGCCCCGTTCCTGCAGCTAATGGCGACCATCGACCCCAATTCGTCAGGCGCGATCGCTCCCAAGAGCCCAGGTGGCTCGCTGATCCAGGAGGGGGAAAAGGCATTTACGGCAGGAGATTTTCCCACGGCCTTGGCCAAATACTCCGCTGCCGCGGAGGCCGATCCAAAGCTCTACGAAGCGCCCCTCTACGCCGGGGATACAGCCTATGCACTCAAGGACCTGAACGCCGCGGCCAAGTGGTTTGCGCGGGCCATCGCCATCGATCCCAACCGCGCAACTGCCTATCTTTATTGGGGCGATGCCATCATGCGCTACGGAAACGACCCGGCGGCAGCGAAAGAGAAATTCATCGACGCCGTAGTGGCCGAGCCGTAGAGCAAGCTGTCCTGGCAGGGAATCGAACAGTGGGCGCATAGCCAGAATGGTTGGGTCCAGGCGCCGAAGATCGACCGTCCAGCGGCTCCCGAAGTCGATTCCACAAACCCAAAGACCATCAACCTCAATATCGATCCGGAAAAGACCGATGAAAAGAAGCACCCGGGGGCTTCGGCATGGGTCATATATTCGGCCACGCGCGGCAGCTATCACGGGGAATTCTTCAAGAAGAACTTCCCTGACGAGAAGGAGTACCGGCACTCGTTGAAAGAGGAAGATGCGGCTCTGAGTTTGGTAGCCGCGACTGTGAAGGCCAGGAAGATCAAAGCAGAGGATCTTGAAGACAGCCTGCGCAACCTGCTGGCCCTAACCGACCGGGGGATGCTGGACTGCTGGATTCTGATTAGCGGCGCCGACAGCGGCATCCAGAAGGACTACGCCGCCTATCGCAAAGAGCATCGCCAGCTTTTGCACGATTACCTGGCGCAGGCTGTGGTGCATGTCGGGACGACGCCGGCGAAGTGATGCATATCGCGTCGAACTTGATCATCGTTTCCAGATCCATCCCGCCAGACCGATACAAATCCATCGCCGTTTTGTGGATCGAGGCCATCACGGTGCTGCGGTAGGTGTTTCGCATCTCGTAATCTTCATCCCCGGTCGGCAGGAAAGCTCCCGACCAATTCACCGGCGCCCACGTTCTGTCCGGCCAGAACAATGGCGTGGCTGCCGATCCGGGCTCCGGGGCCGATGGTCGTGGGCACGAGCGTGGCCTTGCCTGGGTTCTCGGGCGACACGGTGTGCGAATATACGCGGGCGAAAGAGCCAATCACGGCCCCTTTCCCGATGGTGATTCCGGCGCGGTCATCCAACAACGCGCGCTGGCGAATAGTCACCCCATCTTCAATCGACAGGTTGTAGCCGTAAGTCAGGTCCACTCCGTGGAAAATCCTCACCCCTTGGCCCATATGCGCAAATAAGTGGCGCCCCAGCATGCAGCGGAAGCGCAGCCCGAGCCAATGATTGATCCCGATGGGAGAGCGGTCGAACATCTGCCAGAACCACAACAGGGGCTTGCGCTCATTGAATTTCTGGCGATCGATGTCGTCGAAATGCCCGGCCTCGAGCGTCACATTCTGCGGGTCGAGCGAAAGACTGAGAACATTCCCCGGCAGTTCACTGGTGAGCGTAAGGTTAAGCGCGCCGCGGTGCGGCCTGCCCAGGTAGATCTGGCAAAGCTGTTCGCGCACTATCTCGCTCCGGCGTTCCTGGGAGTGGTGCCGCGTGAACTCCTCATCCAGAAAATGAAGCCAGCGGCGGTAGACCTCTTCTGCCTCTGGCGCGGGATGCGGGGCGTAGCTCGAGTTGTTTGCCATACAAATTCGACGATACACCCGCCACCGTGGATGCATCGACCCAGGGCCGTGCTCTCAACCCATTGGAGGATGCGCGACCAGTCGAGCCCTCTGTAGCATCACGAAACGATGCGGACGGAACGGCAGACCGAAAGGCAGATGGGCGTGTTGGCGGCGACGGCCGTGGTTACAGGCGAAGCCATCTCGCTGGGGATCTTTCTCACCCCTGCGACCATGGCAAAATCGCTGGGGTCTCCCGCTCTGCTGGGGGCCGTTTGGTGTGGCATCGCCGTCCTTACGCTCGCCGGGGCCTTGTGCTTTACCGAGTTGGCGGTGCGCAACCCGCACGACGGCGGCGAGTATCTCTATTTGCGTCGAGGTTTCGGCCGCCGCGTGGCCTTTCTTTATGGGTGGATGGCCGCAATGGTCATGTATCCGGGCGTTGCCGCTGCACTCAGTGTCGGCACCGTGCCATATCTGCGGGCAATCGCGCCATGGCCGGCCGATGTGGTTGCTTTGCTGCCCGCACTCATCCTCCTTGGATTAGGCGCGCTGAACTACTTCGGAACGCGTTTGTCCACCGGCGTCATGACCACGCTCAACTGGCTCAAGGTCCCAGTGCTTCTGGCGCTGGTCGGTTGGGCTCTCATCTGTATCTTGCGTTCAGGCCACGCACCGTTTGCCAACCTCGCGCCCATCGCGGTGCGCCGTGCCGGCTCCGACCCGCTCATTGGCGCCATTTCTGGAGCTGCCATCAGCGCCTTTTTCTGTTTTGGCGGCTGGTGGGAAGCGGGCAAAATCGCCGGCCAGGTGCGCAACCCCGAGCGCACCTTGCCCATAGCCTTTTCCGGTGGCGTGCTGATTGTCACCGCGATCTATCTGCTGTTGAGTTTCGCCTTTGTTGCCGTGGTCCCGATGCAGCAGATCCAAACCAACACAGCATTTGTGGCGCAGTTTGGCCAGGCGCTCTTCGGCGCGGCAGGCGGACTGGTGCTCTCGGTGTGCGTTGTGGTGTGCGTTCTGGGCGGCCTCATGGTGCTCAGCATGGCAGTCCCAAGGGTGACCTATGCCCTGGCTCGGGACCAGGCTGATGAAGGGCAGGCAGGCGCGCTGGCTGTGTTCGGCCGCCTTCATCCCCGCTTTGGCACACCCGCGAACGCGGTTCTGCTGCAAACCGGCGCAGCGCTGGTGATTCTAACCTTGGGCGCGTTTGAAAAGATCCTGGCCTTCATGATCTTCTCGGCGGTTGTCTTTCTGGCCCTTACCGTGGCCACTCTCTTTTGCGTAATAACTCCAGTTCGCCGCTGGTGGTTTCCCATGGCGCCGATTGTCTTCTTGGCAGGCAGCGGACTGCTCGCCGTCATGCTGCTCATGCACAACCCGGTGCCCTCGTTACTCGGCGCGGCCGTAGTCATGGCCGGCCTGCCCGTGCGCTGGCTGCTGTTGCGCGCCAAAGGCGTTGCCTCGCAGCGAGTCACGAAAGGATTAAACGTTCCTGGTTAACCAAACATCCTGGGTGCCCCATCCTTGGCGCAGTTGTATCGCGACAAGGGTGGGATACCTCGACACTCAATCGCCCCGTTCATCGGGATCAATGCTCTCCCAATCGTCACCCTGGAGATTCAAATCATGCCACACATCGCCCTTCCCCCCGACTTGCCCGGCATTCGCGGCGCCATGGCCTTCCGCCCGGAGACAGCGCGGCCCCTCAACGCGCTTGTCGAAGTCTTGTTGACCGGCCCCAGCACACTCACCCGCGGCGAACGCGAACTGATCGCAACTTACGTTTCCAGCCGCAACTGCACCCACTATTGCCATAGCATTCACGGCGCCATTGCGGCGGCGCATCTGGGTGGCGACGAGGCCCTGGTCAAGCAGGTCAAGACTGACTTCACCCGGGCTGCGATCAGCCCCAAGCTGAAGGCCCTGCTGGCGATTGCCGGCCTCGTACAGCGGGACGGCAAGTTGGTAACTTCGGCCGACGTCGAGGCCGCCCGCAGGCAAGGCGCCACCGATCTCGAGATCCATGACACCGTACTCATCGCCGCGGCCTTCTGCATGTACAACCGCTATGTCGATGGCCTCGGCACTGAGCAACCCGATGACGAGGCGCTCTATCGCGAACGCGGCAAACGCGTAGCTCGCGATGGCTATGTGACCGTCAGCGAGGAATACCTGGCAGCCCACGCGCACTCTGCTCATTGAAGAGCTTTTGTCGCCTGCGAGATGTGGGATGCCTCGACACTCAACCGGCGCGGATCTTAACGAGGAAAACACTTGGGTGCCCCAGGTCTCGATTTTGAGACCTGGGAAACCCCAAATCCCAACTCGAGGAAACCGATGCCCCACATCAATCTCCCTGAAGGCTACCCCGGCATAAGCGCCGGGTTCACCTATCGCCCTGAAACGGCTAAACCCATGCGCGACTTGGCGCACGTCTTGCTACACGAGCCAAACTCGCTTACCCCCGGCGAGCGCGAATTGATCGCCACCTTTGTTTCGTCACGCAACGACTGCTACTTTTGCACGACCAGCCACGGAGCAGCGGCGGCCTGCCACCTGGGCGATGCTTCCGTCGTCGAGCAGGTCAAAACCGACTTCATGGCCGCGCCGTTGAGCCCCAAACTCAAGGCGCTGCTCGTAATCGCCGGCACCGTGCAGCAGGACGGCAAACTCGTAACCAAGGCCGATGTAGAAGCCGCGCGCGCGCAGGGTGCGACCGACATCGAAATCCACGACACCGTCCTGATTGCCGCGGCGTTTTGTATGTACAACCGCTACGTGGACGGCCTGGGCACATGGCAGCCTCGCAATCCGGAGATGTACGAGCAAATGGGAAAGCACCTGGCGGAAGAGGGCTACCGCGCGCCGTCGATTAAACGTTGAACGGCCCTCTGCCATACCACGAGGTCCTTGAATGACTCACCCAATTCAGTCTCCCTGCACTTTACGTTCTGTTCCTCGATGAGCGACATTCAAAGAAGCAAAGCAGCAGGGAAATGTGGGTGTCGCTTGCGGACTTTACCACTACGTACCTATTCCCTTTTCCCTGTTCCCTAGTTTTTCGGCAACTGCGTCGTATCCCAGCCGCCGCCCAGTGCGCGGATTAGCTGGACGCTGGCTGCGAACTGGCGGGTCTGTAAGTCAGTGGCCGTGCGCTGGTTTGTAAGTAAGGCGCTCTCGGCGGTTAGTACCTCGAGATAACTCGTCGCGCCGCCTTTGAATCGCTGGTTGGAGAGATCGAGCGAATGCTGCGCAGCATCGACGGCCCTGCGCTCGACTACAGTTTCCTGTTCCAGGATGCGCAGGTCGGAGAGCTTGTCTTCCACTTCGTTGAACGCGCCAAGCACGGTAGCTTTGTAAGTGGCGGTCTGCGATTCGTAGCCATGGCGCGCCTGGTCGGTGAGGGCGTGGCGGCGGCCGGCGTCAAAGAGCAACTCGGCGGCTTGCGCGCCGAGGGACCAGAGAGCGCTGGGACCCTGAATCCAGGTTCCGCCATGGCTGCTTTCGAAGCCGCCAGTGCCGCTGAGAGAGATGGTGGGGTAATAGGCGCTGATGGCGATGCCGATCTGGGCGTTTGCGGCGGCAATGCGGCGCTCCGCGGCGGCGATGTCCGGACGGCGCTCAATCAACTGCGAGGGGATGCCGAGTGGAATGCCGGGCAGCCTGAGATCGAGCGGGGCGGGTTGAAGAGTGAGTTCGCGGGCCTGCTGGTTGGTAAGCGTGGCGATGGCGTGTTCAAACTGGGCGCGGGCCTGGTTCACGTCGATGAGTTGGGCGCGAACGGTCTCAAGCTGGGTAAGGGCCTGGGCTTCGACGACCTGGGTGACCACGCCGCCTTTCAGGAGACGCTGCGTAAGGTCCAGTTGATGCTCATAAGCAGCGACGGTGGACTGAAGCAGGCGGCTTTGCGAGTCGAGGCCGCGGAGCTCAAAGTAGTCCTGTGCCAGTTCGGCGTGCAGGCTGAGGTCGAGGGTAGCGAGGTCGGCTGCACTGGCCTGGGCGGTCTCGCGGGCAGACTCGACGGTGCGGCGAATGCGACCCCAGAAGTCGGGCTCCCAACTGGCCTGACCGGCGAGTTGGAAGTCGTTCGAATCGGTAAGTGATCCAGCGGGAGTGAGGGGGCGGTTGGCAGATGCCCTTTCGCGCGTAACGCCGAGGCCTGCGGAGAGCGTGGGGTAGAAACTGGCCCGGGCGACGGTTACCTGGTCGCGGGCGGCAAGATAGTTCTCCGTGGCGGCGCGCAGCGACTGGTTGGCGGGGGCGATGAGGTCTTCAAGTTGATTGAGCTGCGGGTCGTGGTAGATCTCCCACCACTTGCCGCGCAGCATTCCGTCGGAGGGCGAAGCGGGCTGCCATGCGCCACCGGCGGGGTTGGGGGGAGGAACCGCGACTATGGACGAGCCAGTCTCTTTGTAGGCCGGGGGAGCTGTGTAGACAGGGCGATTGTAATCGGGGCCTACTGGTTTGCAGCCGGTGGAAAGGACAAGCATGAGGGTAGCTGCGAGAGCTGAACAGGCTGCGGAAAAACTCCGTCCGCAAGGCCTTGTAACAGGGCGCGACTTCAGAGCCAGCCCTGAGCGGAGTCGAATGGGTGCCGATAAAGCCGAAAAAATCAACCGGGCTTTACATGCTGAGAAAAAACTCCATTTTCGAGGCTTTGTAACAGGGCACGACTTTAGTCGTGCCGATAAGGCCAATGAAATCAACAGGGCTTTAGCCCCTGCTGATGCCCGTTGGGCCAAATTGCTGGAAATCAGCCCTTTTTCCGCAGCTTGTTTAGGCCCGGGCTCTGGCCAGGAATGCCCCTTTTTCTCAGGCTCCGACGCCATCACTTCCCTCCCGCGTTGGCCTGGCCGCTAGCGTTCCCGACAAACACTTTTTCGCCCTCGATGAGCGAGTCGGGCGGGTCTTGAATTACCTGGTCGTTGGCGCCTAGGCCGGAAACAATTTGCACATTGGCGCCGTCGTCCTCACCGATTACGACCGGAATCATATGCGCGACATTGCCGTTGACGACGGTGCCCACACGCAGCCCCTCACGACGAAAGACAAGCGCCGCGGCCGGCACAACCAAAGTGGGGCCTGCGGGAGGCGTCTTGAAATGGACCTGGGCCAGCGCACCGGGCATAAGCTCCCCGGCGCGGTTATTGACGTCGATCTCAACCAGCAAGGTGCGGCTCACCGGGTCGATAGCGTCGGATGTGCGTGTCAAGGTGCCTTCGTAGGTCTTGCCGGGATGCTCGGCAAACGTGAGATCGATCTTCGAGCCGCGCTTGACGGTTTGCGAGTAGAACTGCGGCAGATTGGCATACACGCGCAAGGTTTGGATGGCCTGCAGATGGAAAAGCTCTTTAGCCGAGCCGGTATCGATCAACTGTCCGGTATCGACGGTGCGAGCGGTGATCACTCCGTCAAACGGCGCGTAGATCTTCTCGAAGGACTGAAGCTCGCGCAGCCGCTGCACATTGGCCTGGGCGGAGCGGACCGCAGCCGAAGTGGCCGCGGCCTGGTTTACAAAGGTGTCAGTATCCTGCCGGGAAACGGCGTCGGTGGATACCAACCCCTGATAACGCTCGGCCTGGGTGTGCGCGTTGCCGGCGGTGGCCTGCGCAGTGGCAAGCTCCGCTTCGGCTTGCAGGAGCTGCTGGTCCAACTCGGGGGTAGCGATCTCCGCCAGCAACGCGCCTTTCTTTACCCGCGCGCCAATGTCGAAGTACCACCGCGTCAAATAACCGCTAGTCCGTGCGTAGATGGGCGAGTCGGTCCAGGCTGCCACGTTGCCGGGCAGCACAAAGTTGGACAAGGGCGCTCCCTGTTTCGGAGGCGCCACAATCACGGTAGGCGCAGCCAAATCTGTGGTGCGCTCGGCCAGCACGGTATCGGCATGAGAGCGGTTCAGCCTGCCGCTGATGGCCAGGGCAGCCGTCGCCAGCACCACCACAATCATTCCGATAATGGCCAGCGGCGACGAAAAGGCCTTTTGCTCCGGCGCGTTCTCGTGCTCGTTGCCCGGCTGAAGATTCGGTTTGGATTCATTGGACATAAAAGCGCTACTCCGGTATTTCGTCAAACTCGTCACGAGTTCCGGCCAATGACGGGCGTTGCGCCATCTTGCGGCGGCGTTCAAGGCGGCCGTGGACGACAGAGAAAAATGCCGGCACGAAGAAGAGTGTAGCCACCGTTGCCAGCAGCAGCCCACCAATGACCGCGCGGCCCAGCGGTGCGTTCTGCTCGCCGCCGTCGCCTAATCCGAGCGCCATGGGCACCATGCCGATAATCATGGCCAGTGCAGTCATCAATACCGGGCGCAGGCGAACAAAGCCGGCATTCAGCGCGGCCTTGCGCGCGTCGCCCACCAGGGTCTCCAACTGCTCCCGTGCAAAGCTCACTACTAGGATGGAGTTGGCTGTTGCCACGCCCATGCACATGATTGCGCCGGTGAGCGCCGGCACGCTGAGCCGGGTATTGGTGAGGAACAGGAACCACACGATGCCTGCCAGTGCCGCCGGCAAAGCCGAGATGATGAGGAACGGATCGAGCCAGGACTGGAAGTTGACCACGATGAGCAAGTAGACCAGCAGGATCGAAAAGAGCAGCCCCACAAGCAGCCCTGTGTACGACTTCCTCATGGTTTCGCTCTGGCCGCGCAGGATGAAATCCGAACCGCGCGGCAACTCCGCTCTGTGCCGGGCGATGATCTTTTCCATGGCTCGCGACACCGTGCCCAGGTCGGTTCCATCCACGTTGGCGTAGATATCGATGACCGGCTGGACGTTGTAGTGGCTCACGGTGCCCAACTCCGCTCCGGGAGTTACCGTGGCCAGATTGCCCAACACTTGTACCGGCCGCGGAATGCCCGGCGCTCCAGTTGCCGCAGCGCCGTTGAACGGCTGGGCCGTGACGGCGCCCGTGACCGGCAGGCTTTTGAGTCCGGCCAACGAATCGATGCCGTACTGTGGGGTCTGGATAGCGATGTTGTAACTGACGCCATTTCGCGGATCGAGATAGAAATTGGGCGTGGTCTGGAAGCTGCCGCTCAAGGCCACCAGCAGGCTTTGCGCCACATCCCTCTGCGTGAGGCCAATGCTCTGAGCCCGGGTCCGATCCACGTCCACCGTCATCCTGGGATAGTCGAAGGGCTGTTGAATGCGCGCGTCGACGGCCCCGGGAACGTAGCGTATCTCATTCAGCATGCGTTCGGCGAGGGCGCGATTGCCGTTCTGGTCCGGCCCCACCACCTGTATATCAATGGGCGCGGAGAGACCGAAGTTCAATATCTGGGTCACGATGTCCACCGGCAGCAAATAGAACGTGACGCCGGGGTACTCGCGGGCAAGGATCTTGCGAAGGGGCTCTACATAGTTCTGCGTTGGGTGGTGGTCTTTGCTCAACTGCACTTCGATGTCGGCGTCGGCGGGGCCGATGGGCGCGGAAGTCGAATAAGAGAGGCTCAACCCGGAGTAGGGAAGACCGATGTTATCCAGGATCGTTACTACTTCACTGGCCGGGATATGTTGGCGAATGGTCGAGTCGACGTGATCGCAAAGCAGCGCCATCTCCTCGATGCGTGTTCCGCTGCGCGCGCGCACGTGAATCTTGAACTGCCCCGAATCCACCGAGGGAAAGAAGTCCTGGCCTAACCAGGGCGTCATCATCGTCACCGAGCCCACAGCAAAGGCGAGAAAGAGGATCAGAAAGACCCCAGCGTGGTCCACGCACAACGTGAGAACGCTGAGATATCCGTGGCGAAACTTGTCAAAGCCCGACTCGAACGCCACTTGGAAGCGTGTGAAGGGGTTGCGGCTGGAGCGCTTTCTGGTGGTTTCCGCGTCGTCGTGCTCCTTCAGCAGGTACTTGGCCATGGTGGGCACAACGGTTCGCGAGAGCAGATAGCTGGCCAGCATGGCAAACACCACAGCCTCGGCCATGGGCACAAACAGGTAACGCGCCACGCCGCTCAAGAGAAACATGGGCACGAAGACGATGCAGATGGCGATGGTGGAGACAAATGCGGGGATGGCGATCTGCGCCGAGCCGTCCAGAATGGATTGCTCCAGTTCCTTGCCGGATTCGAGATTGCGGTTGATGTTCTCGATGGCCACCGTGGCATCGTCCACCAGAATGCCGACGGCCAGCGCCAGGCCCCCCAGTGTCATGATGTTGATGGTCTCGTGCAGCGCTGAAAGCATGATGAGCGAGCAGAGAATCGAGAGCGGAATCGAAACCGCGATAATAATGGTCGAGCGCCAGCTTCCCAAAAAAATCAGGATCATGACGGCCGTGAGGCAGGCCGCGGCAATTGCCTCGCGCACCACTCCATCGATGGCGCTGCGCACGAAGATCGACTGGTCGGCAAGTGTCTTGATCTGCAATTGCGGAGGCAATTGTCCCTTGATGCTCACCAGTTTCGCGCGAATGCCGCTGATGATGTCGAGCGTGGAAGCGGAACCGGTCTTCATCACCTCCATGAGAGCGGAGCGCTTGCCATCCACGCGCACAATGTTGGTCTGCGGAGGATAGCCGTCGCGCACGTGAGCCACGTCGCGCACGTAGACCACCGCGCCGTTCACCATGCGGATGGGCAGGTTGTTGAGTTCATCGATGATGGGCGGAGCGGAGTTGGTCTCGATCGCATACTCGAAGCGATCGATCTTCATGGTGCCCGAAGGCACAATCAGGTTCTGCGCGGAAACGGCGTTGACCACATCCACCGGCGAAAGCCCCTTGGCCTGCAATGCGTGCAGATCGAGATCGACCTGAACCTGCCGCTGCTTGCCGCCATATGGAAAGGGCGTCTGTGCGCCCTCAATGGTGGCCAACTGAGTCCTGATTCCGTTAGACCCGACGTCGAACAACTGCTGCTCGTTCAGTCCCTGCCCGGAGAGGCCAAGCTGCAGCACGGGCACGCTTGAAGCGTTGTATTGAATGATGAATGGCGGTGTGGTGCCTGGGGGAAGCTGGCGCAGTTGCACCTGGGAGATGGCGGTAACCTGGGCGACAGCCGCTCCGATATTCACGTGGGGCTGGAAGAAGACCTTGATGATGGCCACGCCGCTGAGCGACTGCGATTCAATGTGCTCGACGTCGTTGACCGTAGTGGTGATGCCGCGCTCGCTGTTGAACACGATGCGCGTGGACATCTCCTGGGCCGACAGGCCGTTGTACCCCCACACAATCGTCACGACAGGAATGTCGATATTGGGAAAGATATCCGTCGGCATCGAGACGATGCTGAAGACGCCAAGGATCAAAATTAAAAGCGCAAAGACGGCGAAGGTGTAAGGCCGCCGCAGCGCAAGCCGCACAATCCACATAAGGCTGGTACTCGCTCCTGAGCCGGGCCACTGGTGACGGTGTCCTTCTTGACCGGATCAACCATCACCGGAATTCGCCGGCTCGCCGGGTTCCGGGATATGGACGGCAACGCCGTCTGGCCCCGATTCAACATTCGCTTGAATTTACATGGTAGTCGAATGGGCAGACCAAAAGCACGCCCACTTGCTGTAGGGCTGGTCTGTATAGGAGACGTTGTGCCGGCCGGGAAGGATTCAGGGCAATCACATCAACGTTTCTGGTTACCGTACTGAGTTCTTTTTTCGCCGCATGCTCAGGTCGAATACTCCTTCCCTCCCGGTAGGGAGGGATCGAAAATAGCCCAGGGTGAAGCGCAGCGCAATCCTGGGACAGCAGCGTGGTCCAAGTTTTCGCGCCCCGCAGGGCCGCGATGAACGTTGTCCCGCCGCCCTCAGCACCTACAAAAAGGCCTGTCATCCTGAGCGCAGCGCAGCGGAGTCGAAGGACCTGCGGTTGCCGTTGTCTTTGCTTTTCCCCGTCTCATTTCGACATGGATTAATCGATGATCAGGACCCTCCAGCCGGACATGCCGATGCCAAGTTGCCCCCACACCGGCCTATTCTGCCCTTCCCTAAAAAACGCCCGCCAAATAGGCCTCCTCCGCTTGGTGCTTTTCTTCTCTTACGCCGCAATGGGCCAACACCACAGGAGACAGCGTTATCACCGGGCATTGCGAATGGGCCAGCACCTTGTACACCACGCCGTGGCGGGTAATGGCTGCGAAGGCAGATGCGCCCTGTGCGCCAAGCACAATAAGATCGGCCTGCTTTGCCTTGGCTTGATAGAGTACTTCTTCCGTTGGATCTCCGGGCGCCACAATGGTGTGAACGGCGATCTGGTCTAGCAATTCATCCGGAACAAATCTCAACAGGTCGGCTTCCAATTGATGCACCGATCGCCCGGCCAGAACCTGGGCGCGCTCGTGCGGCTTGATTACGTGTTGCAGGATCAGTTCCGCATTGTGTTGCGCCGCCAGTTCAGCGGCAAAGCCGGCCACCACCGGACCGGTCTCCAGCATGCTCACGGCGCACAGGATGGTGCGGGTGGCAAACTTGCGGTAGGCGCCATCCACCACGTCCGGACCCGCAATAAACACCGGAACGTTGGAGGTGCGCAGCACAGCTTCGGCCACCGAACCCACCAGGAGCTTTCCGATGGGGCCGGGAGAGTGAGTGCCCATGACAATGCGGTCGATGTTGCGTTCGCGCTGGAAACTGAGAATTTGGTCGGCGGCCAGCCCGGGACGCACAACCACCTCGCATTTGACGCCCGCCTTGCGCACGCACTTGGCCAGCGGCTCCAACTGTTGCTTTTCGGTGCGCGCGGCGGTGGCGTAGTCGTAGTATCGGATGCCCGAAGTCTCCGTTGCCGCCACTACCAGCGTGTCATAAGCATGAAAGAGGATGAGATCCGAACCGAACTCCAATGCCTGTGCCACCGCAAAGGCAAAAGACTTTTCGTTGGCGGGAATCTCGCAAGCTAGAAGAATGGTGGAGGGTTTGCTCCAACCTGGCTTCAATGTAGATGCCATAGGAACCTCCTGGAAGTACGGACGTACTGTTGAGGAGAGTTCTGGGATCAGGTGCCCGGTGGCTCAAGGCGGCGTGATCGAATTCGCGCCGAATGCGCGAAAATCATGCTTGCCCCGATTCGGCAAGCATTCATAACCCTTCAAAGATGCGGGCTTTGTCCAGATAGCTCCCTGTGCAAAATAGTGTGCTCCACTCTTTGCGTCTGGTCAAGTAGAATGCGGGGCGAGCAGGACAATTGTATGAACGTTTTTGGAGAACCTCCCGTTCACCAACTGAACCGATGGAGAATCTTGGTTCCTCCCGGAAGGGAGGAAGCGAAAATAGCCCGGGGTGAAGCGAAGGAAAGGCATCCATGTCGAACATTCGACTCGTCATCTTCACGGTAGCTTTCACGTTCGCGGCAAACTGTGCGTTCGGCCGCACAGAATCTTCCCCTCCAATCGTGGTTGCGTACGTTTTCCCGAAGAATGAAGTTCTCTTGCCGGGACAGATCGACTTGGCGAACCTGAATCGCATCAACTATGCCTTCGCCAACATCAAAGACGGCCGCATTGTCACCGGATTCGCCCAGGATGAAGCCAACCTTGCATTTCTCGCTACTCTCCGGAAGCAGCACCCTTCGCTCAAGGTTCTTGTTTCTGTCGGCGGAT
The DNA here is from genome assembly GCA_003151985.1 of Acidobacteriaceae bacterium. Lineage (GTDB taxonomy): Bacteria > Acidobacteriota > Terriglobia > Terriglobales > Acidobacteriaceae > Telmatobacter. Next base: position 2,573 of record PLZC01000312.1, on the reverse strand, counting down.
GGTTGTGGTCGGGCGGGTTTTCCGACGTCTCCCTCACGATGCAAAGCAGAAAGCAGTTTATTGAAAGCGTGATGGAGTTCCTGACCGATCATGATTTAGATGGCCTGGATATTGACTGGGAGTACCCTGGAATGCCTGGAGCCGGCCATCCCTTCCGTAGTGAAGACAGGCATAACTTCACCCTCCTGCTCAAGGAATTCCGCATCCGATTCAACCAGCGGGCCCACAAGACTGGCAGGCAAATGTATCTCACCATCGCAGCGGGCTCGTCCGATGAGTATGTTGCCCACACTGAGTTGAGCAAGGTGCAAAGATATGTCGATACGGTTAACTTGATGACCTACGACTACTACGAGCCAGGGTCCGGTACCATCACCGGTCACCACGCCCCACTCTTTACCAATCCCGCGGATCCCGCAAAATCCTCGGCCGATTCGTCCGTGCTGGCATTTGAGCACGCGGGTGTACCAGCGTCCAAGATCCTTCTCGGCGTCCCGTTTTATGGCCACATGTGGGGCCAGGTAGCGGACACTCAACATGGACTGTACCAGCCCGGCGTGAAGATACCGAACGCATATGCTCCGTACAGCCTCATCGAGACCACCATGCTGGATCACGGTTTCACGCGTTATTGGGATCCAGTTGCCTCCGTCCCCTATCTCTACAATGCCGAGCAGCACACCTTTGTATCCTATGAGGATTCACAATCCCTCGCCGCCAAGTGTACCTATGTCCTGAGCCACAAACTTGGTGGAGTCATGTTCTGGGAATATTCCGCTGATCCATCGGGAATGTTGTTGGGTGTTATTAACCAGTCGCTGCGCAGACGAAGGGCCAGGGAGACAACAAAGTGAATTCAACCTTCGCAACAGCTTCGACACGCGTGGCAGTTCAGACGACCGCTCATCGCGTCCTCTCCATCGACATATTCCGCGGGCTGACCATGGCAGCGATGATCTTCGTCAATGCGCTGGCCGGCGTGCGGGGTCTGCCGTGGTGGACCTATCATGCACCTGCACAGGTCGACGTCATGACCTATGTCGACATGGTCTTTCCGTTCTTCCTGTTTGCCGTGGGCATGTCCCTCCCCTTGTCGATCGCTCAGAGACTGAAGCGTAACTCCTCCATGCCCGCGTTGTGGCTGCATGTTGCAGTTCGCGTGCTCGGCCTGGTTGTGCTGGGGCTCATTCTGGCCAACGCGGAAAAGGCGGACCGGGCTCGAATGGGGATGAGCGGAAGCCTTTGGGCACTGCTCGGTCTCATTTGCGCGGCGCTATATTTGAATGTCTACGGAAAATCGAAGCGCGCCCAAACGTATTCTCGAATCTTTCGCATTCTTGGACTCGTTGGACTTGTCGTTCTCCTGGCAATCTTCCGCCGCACGACACAGACCGGTGAAACGGGGTGGCTCGATTTTTCCTATCCTGAGATACTTGGGCTTATCGGGTTCAGTTATCTCGCCGTGGCAATTCTCTATATACCCACGCGCCGATGGCCTTGGGCGCCTGCGGTGTGGTTCGTTCTGCTCGTCTCGTTGTGTGCGCTTTCCACCGCCCGGGTAATTACATTTCCTGAGAACCTTCCTCTTTATCTGTGGCCCTTTAATAACGGCGCAATGGCCTGCATCGTGATGGCAGGCGTCGTCACTTCTTCGATATTTCTAACGGCCGCCCAACCACTTAGCCCCTATAGAGCCGTATCCATGGGCGCGGGGTTCGGCTTAATCATGCTTGTGGCTGGACGGGCACTTGCCCCGCTCGGCATTTCGAAGATTCGCGCTACTCCCACGTGGTCGCTCTACAGCATCGCAGCCGCAGTTTTCTTGTTCACACTGCTTTATTGGATTTGCGACGTGCACCAGTGGCAGAGTTGGGCGCTGATGTTCCGCCCCGCAGGCGCAAATACGCTTACCACTTATCTCTTGCCCGATATCTGGGAGTTTTCTTGCGGCGCACTGGGGTTCACATGGTGGACAACACACTTGAATGCCGGCTGGCCCGGAGTCGCAAAGACAATCGCCTTCACTCTCTTGATGCTTGCCGCAGCCGGCGTCCTCACCAAGGCAAAAGTTCGTCTGAGACTCTAACAGTCGAGGCAGAATTCTCGATAGATCATGCAGAATTTGAGGCTCGAACTTACAGTGGAACCAGATGCCGCGCAGCACTCAAATCGCCACGCTGGCCGGAGGGATTTCACAACGGCCTCTCTTTCTGCTCATGAAGAAGTCCCATTCATGGGACTTAATTGATCGACCGGTGCCCAGACTCTACTACACTGTACCGAGTAGTGAGTTGCAAGCAGCCAAAGGAGAGAACCATGTCATTCGAAACCACAAACTGCCCCTTCTCAAGCGGCGCTCTGAAACACACAGCGGCGGGAAGCCCGACGAACGCCAACTGGTGGCCCGATCAATTGAACCTGAAGATGCTGCACCAGCACTCGCAATTATCCAATCCCATGGGCGAGGGGTTCAATTATGCCGAGGAATTCAAGAGCCTGGACCTGGACGCCGTGATCAAGGACCTGCGTGCCTTGATGACCAGCTCGCAGGACTGGTGGCCCGCGGACTACGG
>PLZC01000455.1 GCA_003151985.1 Acidobacteriaceae bacterium | reverse complement strand
CCGTGGGCCGCCTCGCTTCCACCATCGCGCATGAGATCAACAATCCTCTGGAAGCTGTCGGCAACGCCCTTTATCTTGCTACCACCGATCCGGAAACGCCTCCCATGGTGAAAAGGTATCTCGACATGGCCACCGACGAACTGGAGCGAGTGACTCATGTTACCCACCAGACGCTGGCCTTCCATCGCGGCAACAATGCGCCCATGGCCGTCGACTTGTGCGATTGCCTGGAGGGGGTGTTGAATCTTTACGCGGGAAGAATCAAGACCAGGGAGATCACCATCGAACGCCGCTATTCAACATCGGAATCTATCCAAGGGGTGAATAGCGAAATCCGGCAGATCATCGCAAACCTGCTGTCCAACAGCTTGGACGCTCTCGATAATGATGGTAAACTGGCTTGCCGCGTGACTCGCTCGGTGGGCAAGGGCGGAGCGCCGGCAATTCGGCTCACCATTGCGGATTCGGGTTCAGGAATTCCCCCGGAAAATCGGGACAAGATCTTTGAACCTTTTTTTACCACCAAGGAGTTTGTTGGAACCGGCTTGGGACTTTGGATTACAAAGCAGATTGTGGAAAAACACGGCGGCACGATTCGCATGCGCAGCCGACTTGCAAAGGGAACCGTATTCTCGATCGCGTTTCCCCGTCTGAACGCAGCCTGGTAATTAAAGGAAAGTGTGCTTGAAATGAAAGCTCGAATATTGATAGTTGACGATGAGCCGGTAGTGGCCGATACCCTGGCGCTGATTTTCCGTGCATCGGGGTACTTGGCGGACGCCGTATACAGTGGCGAAGAGGCTTTGCATTTCATCGACGCCAATCCTCCATCGCTTGTGGTTACGGATGTGATGATGCCGGGGCTGAATGGCATCGAGTTGGCGAAGCTGGTGAAGACGGCTTATCCGGAGTGTCCGATCCTGCTGTTCTCGGGGAATGCGAATACCAGTGGTCTTTTGGACGCGGCGAGCAAGGCCGGGCAGACCTTCGAGGTGCTGGCCAAACCCGTCTATCCTCCTCAGATACTCAACAAGGTGGCGATCATGCTGAGCCAGAGTATAGCCCAAGCGTGACCGGGATGCGGGAGAACTCGTCCACTCTGTGCCTCCAGTCACAGGACGTTCACACTCCGCATGTGATAGCATCCGCTTTTTAGCGATAGTTGTCTGGCGGATCAACGTTTATTCCACCGCCGGCGCTGGCCCAAACCTTATGGACGAGGTAGACGGCAGACCCGCACCCGTGGCCCGAGAATCCGGCCGCATGGACGTCCCCTCGGACGCCCATGCGCTGCCCCTGTCCTTTTCCCATCCTCAAAAATTCCGTCCCCGATCCTGCGCCTTTTTTCCAGCGCAGGCCAGCCGAAGGCAATTAGCCCCACCGCAGGTGGTCGCACGACTTAGGAGAAAACCATGAAAACGTACCAGGGAAGTGAGATCCGCAACGTAGCTGTAGTGGGGCATGCGCACAGCGGTAAGACCACGTTGATCGCCGCTCTGCTGCATGCCGCAAAAATGACCCCAACCCAGGGCCGCGTGGCCGATGGCTCGGCCGTGACCGCCTATGACGAGGAAGAAGTAGCCCGCGGCGCCACCATGCAAAACGCGGTTGCCTTTGCCGAGTGGCAGGGCGTCAAGATCAATTTTGTGGACACTCCCGGCTTCCACATGTTTTCGCACGAGGTGCGCGCCGCACTGGTGCCCGTTGAGGCAGCCGTTGTGCTGGTGAATGCGCAGAACGGTATCGAGGCCGTTACCGAGCGGGTGTGGAGATATGCCGAAGAGGCCAACGTGCCGCGCATCGTCGTCGTCAACCAGATGGACCATCCCAAGGCCGGCGGCGGCAAGGGATTGAGCGCCCTGGTCGATGACCTGGTCGAGCGCTGGGGCCGCAACTGTGTTCCTGTCCAGTTGCCAATTTCTGACGCAGAGGGATTCCACGGCGTGGTTGACCTGGTGACCATGGAGGCTTTCTATTACACCCCCAACGGAGACGGACGCGGCAAAATCACCGGCGAGATTCCCAACAGCCTGGCCGCCGACGCCAAGGCCCGCCACGAAGCCCTGGTCGAACTCGTGGCCGAGGGCAAAGACGAGTTGATGGAAGAGTATTTCGAGAAAGGCACGATCGCCGAGCAGCACCTGATTACCGCCCTGCATGAAGCCATTCGCGAAGACCGCATCTTTCCTGTCTTATTCACCAGCGGCGGGGCAAACATGGCCACCGATCACCTGCTGGACTTTATCAAGGTCTATGCTCCCGCGCCCATCGAGCGCGCGCCTATTGCCGTCCATGCCCCGCAGTTTGAGGCTGTGGCCAGCGCCGGAACCGAGGGGGTAGAAGTCGAGACCGCCTTCCGCAAAGTGGACGATAGCGAGCCCGCGGGCCTTGTGGTCTTCAAGACCATGACCGATCCATTCTCCGGCCGCATCACCTTCTTCAAGGTCATCAGCGGCGTCGTCAAAAACGATGCCACGGTGGAGAATTACACGCGCCGCTCGCAGGAGCGCCTGAGCCATCTTTCCATCATGCAGGGCCGCAAAGGCGTCGAAGTGCCGGAGTTGCACGCCGGCGACCTGGGCGCCGTGGCCAAGCTGCGCGAGACCCTCACGGGTGACACGCTGGGCCAGAAAGGCGCGGAGATCCAGGTAGATATGGCCCCGCCTCCCGAGCCTGCCATGACCTATGCTATTGAACCGAAGACCCGCGCCGACGAGGACAAACTGGCCCCGGCTATCCACAAGCTCATGGAGGAGGACCTGCTGATTCGGTTCTTCCGCGACCCGCAGACCAATGAGTTCCTCATCGGCGGCGCGGGTCAGCCGCACATCGAGGCCATCGTCAACCGCCTCAAGAAGCGCTACCACGCCGAAGTTACCCTCAAGGCTCCCAAGGTGCCGTACCGCGAAACCATCCGCGTCAAGGCCGAGGCGCAGGGCCGGCACAAGAAGCAGACCGGTGGGCACGGTCAGTTTGGCGACTGCAAAATCCGCATGGAGCCCATGCCCCGCGGCGGCGGCTTCGAGTTTGCCAATGAGACCTTCGGCGGCGCCATTCCGCGGAATTTCATCCCCGCTATTGAAAAGGGCATCGTCGAGTCGGCGGCGCGCGGCTACCTGGCGGGCTTCCCGGTTGTGGACTTCAAGGCTGTGGTCTACGACGGCAGTTATCACGACGTGGACTCGAACGAAATGTCCTTCAAGATGGCCGGGCGCATCGCCTTCCGCAAGTGCATGGAGTCCTGCAAGCCCTGCCTGCTCGAACCCGTCATGAAGGTAGAAATCGAGGCGCCGGACGAGTTCGCCGGCACCCTGATGGGCGACCTGAATTCGCGGCGTGGCCGCGTAGCCGGCATGGAATCAAAGGGCCGCACAACAGTAATCAATGCCCAGGTTCCCATGGCCGAGATGCTGACTTATGGCACGCTGCTAACTTCCATGACTCAAGGCAAGGGGAGTTACCGCATGGAGATGGACCACTACGACATAGTCCCGCAGTTAGTGGCCGATAAAATCCTCGCCAACGCCAAGCGGCCGGTGGAGGAAGAGGAAGAATAGCCCGGCAAGTGCTGAAGTCAATCCAGGAGTGGTCACCCCCAGTCCGGATTCCCGGACCGGGGGGCTCTCTCCATTCCTCAACTGTCGTTCGCTCTCGACAGCTTATCCCGAAAGTAGGATAATCGTGACACGGCTGAATGTACCGGGAGAAAGTCCGCTTTACTGGATGGGATCCGCCCTGAAGGAGACCAGGCAATTTCCTTCGGTGGTTCAACGCAACCTCGGTTTTGCGCTTGGCGCCGCTCAGTTTGGAGGTATGTAAGCACCTGTCCGCCAAGCCGTGGAAGGGCGAGGGGCCGGGGGTTCTTGAAATCGTCAGCGACTACGATGGTGATGCCTACAGGGCGATCTACACGGTTCGATTCGAGCAGGCCGTCTATGTCCTGCACGCCTTCCAGAAGAAGTCGCCGCGTGGAGTTCAGACCCGCCAATCCGATATTGCTGTGGTGCATGCACGGCTGAAGATGGCACAGAGGGATTATGAGCAGAGATATGGCTAAGAAAACCGTGGAGCGCGTGATACAGGGCAGCGGCAACGTCTTTGCCGACCTGGGCCTGCCAGATGCCGCCGAGCTCGACACAAAGGCTCGCCTCGGAGCCGCCATCTGCCGCGTTGTTGAGCGCCGCCGCCTGACGCAAGCCCAGGTCGCACTGGCGCTGGGAGTGAGCCAACCGAAAGTCTCAGCACTGTTGCACTACAAACTCGAAGGCTTCAGCGTGGAGCGCCTGATGCGGTTCCTTGTGGTCCTCGGCCAGGATGTGGAGATCCTCGTCCGCGCAAAACCCCGCTCCCGCTCGGCCCGCATTGCTGTCAGGGCGGCCTGAAACCGCCGTGGCCGCGTTGCGGGCATGGAGTCGAAGGGCCGCACAACAGTAATCAACGCCCAAGTCCCCATGGCCGAGATGCTGACTTACGGCACGCTGCTAACTTCCATGACTCAAGGAAAGGGGAGTTACCGCATGGAAATGGACCACTACGACATAGTCCCGCAGCTAGTAGCGGATAAGATTCTGGCTAATGCCAAGCGGCCGGTGGAGGAAGAGGAAGAATAACTTCCCGATTTGCCCCGTTGCGGGGTGGTCATCCCACCCCGCTACAGACCGCTCCCACTACATAGATGTCATCCTGAGCGAGTCGCAGCGAAGTCGAAGGACCTGCAGCTCTACCCTTTCAACTGTAAAATATGCATTGACTGAGAGAACTTGGTTCGCGATATGTGCAAAGTACGACGCGGTGTTGACTACATATTGACCGCTGGCAAATCGGAAGAAATCCGCGACATTGCGGCTGAATGCGAGTATTACAACTCGCGTTTGCAGGATCTTCTAGACAGATCCGTGGAAGCGGAGAAACATTTCAAAGCGAGGATTGCGAGGCTCGCATGCGCAAAGAAGAGGGTTTATCGGCTCCTTAGAAAGACTTCGGTATTGCTGGGTCGGGCGACGAGTATGGATGTTGAGGCAATTCGCACGCAGACGCCTATCAAACTCGCGAAAGAAATTGAAGACATATCACTCAAGTATCCGATCATCGAATATGACCGGCCGTGCGTCCTTCCCCTTGAGAAAGCTATCGACGGCACCATTGATCATTTCAATTCAGCTCTCGCAGCAGCCAAAGGAACTGCGGTCGGCACTGCAACCGGGCTAGGTTCCTGGGCCCTGGTCTCAGCCTTCGGCACAGCGTCAACAGGAACCGCAATCGGCGGATTAAGCGGAATTGCAGCTCATAATGCCGCCATGGCATGGTTCGGAGGTGGGGCATTGGCGGTAGGCGGAGGAGGAATGGCCGTAGGCGTATTTGTGCTTGGCGGAATTGTCGCCCTACCTGTACTAGTGACGACCATCGCAGCTGGCTACAAGAAGGCGAACCGAAGGGCCAACGAACTTAGGGGGATCCTGGATGAACTTCGTTCGCGAATGGACATCTGCAAGAGGTTTCTTCAGGAAATAGACCCCGTCGCTCAGCGAGCCGATAGCATCTACACTGAACTCAATCGCTCCGGAACCATTTTTGAGGCACAACTTCAGTCGCTACTGCGACGGGTCTATCCGTTCAATATTTTTTCGCGTCTCTGGAGATCTGTGAGGTGTCTAGCGACAGGACATTACTTTGCCGCTCAGGAGATCGCGTCTCTCGTTGAAACATCCCAAACGGCGATGATTGTGATCGCCTTGATGGACCGCCCTTTATTTGAAATCAATTGATGAAAATCACGCTGTTTTCACCCGCTTACTCACGCAGATACTCAGGAGAGAATAATGGGAATGGCTCTGGCAGGCATAGCGCTTATCGCCGGCATATTCATCGGGGTATTGATAAGTACGCGGAACAAATCAATTTCCAAGCCAAATGAAAAAGGAATTGATCCTCCGACCCGAGACGTCGCACAAGAGGTTCTTTCGGCTTTAATGCGATTTCGCACTGACGGCCCCGTTCGCTACGGCGAGGGGTTTTATCTTACACCCAATATCCCTGAACAACTCGAAACGAACGCACGTTCGCAGTGCAACGTGTCGGATGCTGAAGCGGCCATTTCACTCATCGACAACACAACTTGGGGTTCATGTAAGGATTGCATCTTCTTCACCGACAAACACGTATATATCCGATTGCCCGTTGAGGTTTCGGGGCGTAATGTATTCGCGATTCCATATTCCACTTACGCTAGCGCGTATATTGGCATAATTAAAGGATCGCTGTTTTATACCGATGAATTAGTTCTTGAAGCCAAAGGGATGCCGTCATTCAAGCTTCAGCCAAAGGGATCCGTGACAAACAGGAAGATTCGCGAGTTTCATCGAATGCTAGAGGCTGTTCAGCTAGCTATCTTGTAATCTATCGGGGCGGGTGGCCCAGCTCACGACATCGTCGAAGAAACCAAACTGCCCCTCCAGACAAACACCGCATCAAAGGCGGTCCATTCTTTAAAAAGAACAATACCGCAAGATGGAGAACACGTAAGAGGCGAAATAATGGCAGTTGAAAGAGAAAGCGACAAAAAGGCACTTAAATGCCTTAACTTTATAGAAGTCAAGCTACGCCAAATTGTCTTTGACGAAAAGGAGAAATTCCGCCAAGAATTTCGCGATGATTTCCCTGGCCCTTGGAATGAGATTACACAAAGATTCGCGGAGGCGCGCAAGCAGATCGAAAATGATGAGCTTGATTGGCACTACGTAGAAGGGGTAAGTCTGACGAGTTCAGTTCTCATTTGGAAGAGGGATCTGCTCAGGAAGGCCGTAGGAACTAAAGTACCGCGGAGGATTTTAGACATCGTGAACAGCTTTCTTGGGAGCCTTTCTGGCGCAATACCGGTTCTAGAGTTCATAAAAGAGTACAAAGATATGGTTGAGGCTTGCCTGAAGATAGTCCGGTCAATTGAGTAGGCGGGTGGCCTACATCTCGATTTTGAGATATGGGAGACGACGAACCTCAATTCGCCGCCTCCGGAGTTGCGCCAATGGACTACGACGGGGAAGAAGAATAACGATTGTCCCCCCGGCACAAACCGCGAAGAAGAGATGATCTAAAGTTGGTTCATGGATCGAGGGATGAGACTCGCGGTGCTGCTGAAGATGCGCGACGGACAATAGGAAGCCCTCCGGTCGAAGATTAACAAAGACGGGCAGTCAATTTAATTCTCCAGAAAGGTTGGGCATCTCCCTCCGACCCTCTGGCATCTTCGTAGACATCCACTTGTGGGCACCCACCCTCTAACAATCATTCATGGGCCCCTGCCAGACTTCGCACTACGCCGGCGGTTCTCTATGCTCAACCGATCCAATGCCTACCTGCTGTTCCCTCGCGTACGACTGATCTTCATCCTCGCTTCACTCACATCTGCGTGTGCCGTGCCTTCAGCTCTTGCGCAGCCCGTAAAATTCGTTGCCGCACCAACGGTCGCACGAGGCTCCGCCGGCTACGGTGCTTACAAAGCATTCGTGGGTCGCTTCAGCCGCAATGGGCCGCTGGACGTGGTGTTCTCCGGCGTGACCCCCAGCAATGGTCCCAATGTATACAACTACTCCGAGACCGCGCTCAATCAGGGAGGCGGTACGTTCACGACAGTCAACAATAATGCGGGACTGTTTAACGACGGGTTCACTGGCGCGGATCTCGGCGCTGATTTGAATGGCGACGGCATCACCGACGCCATCACTCTGTGCGGCATCAACTGCAACGGCATTGTCGCTAACCAAATCCAAATCCAGCTCGGGGCGGGAGACGGCACCTTTGGCGAATCGAGTTACATCACGCTTGCTGGAGGCGCTTCTCCGAACGTGGTCGCACCGGCGGATTTCGACGGTAACGGCACGATGGACCTCGTAGTTCTGACGTCGAATAATACCCTGGTGATTCTGTTGAACGACGGAAAGGCGAACTTCCACACAGCCTTCACCTACCCATTGCCCGCGGGCGCGGGCGCGGGCGGGATCGCCGTCGGCGATATCAATGGCGACACGCTGCCTGATGTTGCGTTGATCTATGGCGGAAACGTAACACCATTTCTGTCGACTCACGGCGGCGCATTGACGCGCGGCACGACGGTCGCGACAGGTACGTTTGCATCGTCCGGCGTCATCGTCGACGTGAACCATGACGGCTTTGCCGACATCGCCCTTCTCACATCAACCGGCGTGCAGTTCTTGCTCGGCAGCTCGAGCGGTCAATTGAAAGCCGGCAAGAACATCCCGGTTCCTGGCCTGTCCCCCCCAATCGTATTTGCAGACTTCAATAACGACGGCGTGCTCGATCTGGCCACAGCGGGATCCGCCTCCGTGAGCGTCTACCTGGGCAATAGTACCGGCTCATTTGGATCGCCTACCGTTTATGGCACAGGGAACTCCCCGGTTTCGTTGATGGCCGGCGATTTCTACGGCTCGGGAAAGATCGATTTGATGACGTTCGATGACGGAGATGCGGGATTGTCGCTCTTGCAAAACATTGGGGGAGGCCACTTCCAGGCAGCGCCGGTAACGCATTCAAGCAATGCAACGGGTATTGTTGCCGGAGATTTCAATCGCGACGGCAGGCAGGATGTTGCAGTTGTCAACACGCCGAATTGCAAGTCTCCATGTAAAGGAACGGTCACGGTGTTCCCGGGCACAGGCTCGAATTACTTCAACCCCGGAAAGACTTATCCCATCGGCATGCATGGCGCGGCCATAGCTGCCGGGGACTTGAATCACGACGGCATTCTCGATCTTGTCGTGGTCAATTCCATCGCGGGGGATGCAGCCGATACCAGCGTGCTGCTGGGTAACGCGGATGGCACGTTCAAGCCGGCGCGGAACTACACCCTGGGCTCGCTCAGCCATGACGTGGTGCTGGCCGACATGAACAAAGACGGCAAGCTCGACCTAGTGACAGCCGGCGGTGTTGCGCTCGGCAAGGGCGACGGCACGTTTGCGGCACCAAAGCCGTTCCCGGGTTTCAGCTTTGACCCAAGTCTCCATTTTGCGGTTGCAGATGTGAATGGCGACGGCAAGCTGGATGTCGTGCTGGTCGATTCCGGCAGCGACCCCAATGATTGCACCAACCAATTCCAGGTGCTGCTCGGAGATGGAAAGGGCGGCTTCACCACTGGACAAAATATCTTCAACGAAGGAGGCAATACCGTGACGTCCATCGCGCTGGCTCGGCTGCGAGCAGGCGGCGCATACGACATCGTCTATTCGGCCGTGGGTGGCTGTAACGCTCAAGCGGGCGGAGAAACATTTTCTGGTGTAGGCGGATATATTGGCGATGGCCATGGCACCGGCACATTTACCAATAACTTCGGCGCCATAGGCGGTGAGGCGTTCAGCGACCTGATCGTGACTGGTCCTGTGGTGGTCGCCGACTTCAATGGAGACGGAAAGCCCGATATAGGCGTCGGTATGATCGGTCACTTTGCCGTCGCGCTTGGTAACGGCGACGAAACCTTCCAACCGCAGCAACTCTTCACGGTAGATTACGAGCCAATCACTTACACCAACACAACAATTGTGCCGGGCGGCATCGTAGTCGCGGATTTCCTGAAGGATGGAAAGCCGGATGTGGCGTTGACCTCGGTTCTTGGCGTTGCGCGGCTCTATAACGCCACGCCGTAAACGCTTGGATCCTCAGAAGTGAAATCAATCGGAGAAATCAATAACGAAGCGTTTATGCGGCAAGCCCCCTGACGGAGCATTGCCTCGGGTTTNNGGCGGGTGGCCCACGTCTGACCAGCCACAAATTTGGATGCTCCAGGTCTGGATTCTCAGACCTGGGAGCCCACAAGCCTCGACCGCCGTGTAAATCGTCGTCAGAATAGCTCGCTGTGAGAGCCGACGCGCACCAGTCGCAATGTGTGGTCGTCCGGTTTCTTGTAAATAAGAAGCAGATCGGGTTTGAGGTGGCACTCGCGATGATTGGTATATTCGCCCGCCAAAGGATGATCGTGAAATTTCTCCGGAAGGGTTTGATCGGTCGCGAGGTGTGAAATGGTGGCGAGCAGGTCGGCATCGAGTGTTGTACGATGCTCTCCTTTTGCCTCGCGCTTGTAGTCTTTCTTGAACTTCGCGGTTCGGCTAATCGTCCGCATGAAGATCGGCCATCAACTCTTCAACACTAGCGAATTTTTGAGCCTCACCCCGGTCGCCCGCATTCATCGCCGCAATGGTTTCGGCGTTGGGAACGCGAAGCTCAAAGGGAAAGGCCTGGTCGGTCGCCGCTCGCGTGAGAAAGACGCGCACCGCCTCGGAGAGACTAAGCCCCATCGCGCCAAAGGCCTTGGCCGCCTGAAGCTTCAGCTTCTGATCGATCCGAACATGAATCATCGCACTGGCGCTCTGCATAATGCCACCCTCTCAACCATTGTATATGAATTGAGATACAAAACCATTACACATCAGGATTTTGACGGGTGGACGGGTGGCCCGCGTCTGGCCAGCCATGGCCCAGGTCTGGATTTTCCGACCTGGGAGATCACCTCACCGCTCTGCTCGCATCGGATTGATGTACTTCAAGCCCTTGAAATCCTTCTCGTTGTCGGTGACAACGATGCAGCCGTTGGCTTGGGCGATGGCGGCGATCATCATGTCGAGGGCGCTGCGGGGGCGTCCGGTTTTGGCGCCGTCGGCCATCAGGCGCGCCCAGATGAGTGCGGCCTTCTCGTCGAAGGGCAGGACACGGCCGGCAAATAACGATTGCGGCCCTTCTGCAGAGGCAAACCACTTCTCCAACAGGGTGCGTTTCTTTCCCGCCGGCTTTTCCAGCACGCCGAACCAGATTTCAGCAACGGTGAGGGAGGCACACCGCCACGTTCTTCTATGAGCCTCAAGAGAATTCGAATGCGCGCATCTCCTGCCGTTTTCCATCCGCCAGCGGGGCCACAGTTAATCACAGTGACTCCCTGAGACGTCGCGTCAAGAAAGGAGCAGGGCTCTCTTGCTCCTGCGACTTTGACGAGGCGCAAGTTTGGACAAACTCATACACCTAAAACGGACAAGGTCCTGTTACTGGAGAGATATGAATTTGTAACTGATGCTCTGGGGAAAAGGAGTGGTCGTCGGGGTCGCCTCGATGCCAAAGGAATTATGCAGTCAAGGTATTCCGGTGTCAAGAAAGATTCTTGTCCAACACTAGCTAGATAGGTCCAAATATTAGGAATGAACAGGCGGCCCACTTTTTATCCAGTTAATCCAGTCACAAACTTCAGGGCGCCCACATCTTCGCTAATCTTTGGTTAAGGGTGAAGAGCAGGAAACCTGGTTGCGCGATGGCTTCCTGACGGCCTAAACCCCACCTTGATACACTGACGCAGCAGGAGATATCCCGGAACACGCCATGGTTGAGCTTCTTCCATCCATACTCTCGGCGGACTTTGCGCACCTGGCAGACCAGGTTGCCGCGGCCGAGCGCGGCGGTGGCACGGTCATCCATGTTGACGTGATGGATGGTCATTTTGTGCCGAACATTACGCTTGGTCCGCCGGTGGTGAAGTCGCTGCGCAAAGTTACCAAGCTTCCGCTCGATTGCCACCTGATGATCGAGAATCCCGACGAGTATATTCCCGCATTCGCGGAAGCCGGGGCCAACTGGGTTAGCGTTCACTATGAGGTGTGCCGCCACCTGCATCGCTCGCTGCAACTTATTGACCGGCACGGCATGAAGCCGGGAGTGGTGCTGAATCCGGCAACACGCGTTGACCTGATCGTGGATATCCTGCCCATGGTTCACCACGTGCTGGTGATGAGCGTGAACCCTGGGTTCGGCGGGCAGGAATTCATCCCATTTGCGCTGAACAAGATTCGCCGGCTGGCGGAGTTGCGCCAGGAAATGGGGCTGGCATTTAGAATCGAAGTGGACGGCGGAGTGGCTCACGACACGGTGGCCCAGGTCGTCCAAGCGGGAGCGGAACTGCTGGTGGCCGGGAATGCCGTGTTTGGCAAGGGGTCGCCGGAGCGGAATGCTCGCGAGCTGCTGAAAGCGGCCCGCAAAGCCGCAGGCGAAAAGGAATCCGTAATAAGGAAATTGGCGGCAGGTTCCGGCAGGCGGCGCCGCTCGAATGAGGTGGTATGAAACGGTTGTCGTTGAAGATTTCGGCGCTGGCTCTGGCGATTCTTTTTTTGGCCGGAGTTTCGGCCCAGGCTCGGGATAAGAAGCCCAAGCACAAGAAAAACCAGGACTTGAGCGCCAACCCGCTGGCCAACGTGGCCTCAAAACAGCCTGACAAGGAACTGTTTGACAAGGCGATGATCGCCTTGAAAAAGGGGCGCTTTGACGTGGCCCGCCTTGATCTGCAGACCATGTTGAACACCTATCCCGAGTCAGAGTACCGGATGCGCGCCAAATTGGCGGTAGGCGACAGTTGGTTCAAGGAGGGCGGCACTGCTGCTCTTACGCAGGCCGAAGCCGAGTACAAGGACTTCATCACCTTCTTCCCCCAGGCGCCGGAAGCAGCCGAGGCGCAGATGAAGGTGGCAGACATCTTCTACCAGCAGATGGAAAAGCCCGACCGCGATTACCTGAACGCCCAGCGCGCGGAGCAGGAATATCGGGCCATGATCAACCAATTCCCCGACTCGACGCTGGTGCCTCGTGCCAAGCAGAAGCTGCGCGATGTACAGGAAGTCCTGGCGGAGCGGGAGACGCAGATCGGCCTCTATTACGAGAGTCGCGAGCAATTCCCGGCCGCGATTGCCCGGCTGAAGACGGTGGTCGATACTTTTCCGCTTTATTCCAAGAGCGACCAGGCGCTGCTGGGCATCGGCGACGCTTATGCCGGCGAAGCTCGCAATATTCAAATGGTGGCCAACCTGCCAGGCGCAATCAAAGAGCGGTTGCATGCGTCCTATCTGGATCGGGCCGCGGAGGCCTATGCCAGGGTAATCACCCGCTATCCCATGGCTCCTCATGTTGAGGACGCCCGTGACCGGCTGGTGGCGATGAACCGCGCGGTGCCCGAACCCACTCCGGAGGCGATCGCCGAAAACGACGCCGAGGAGCGCAGCCGCCAGGCAATCCACTTTACCGACAAGACCCTGGGAATGATCAAGCACGGCCCAACGGTGGTGGAGGCGGTGCATGTGGGCGATCCCAGTCTGGATGACCCCAAGCGAACCTTGGCGCCACAAATTACGAAGGAAAATATTGCGATGTACCAAGCTGCCGTGAATGCCGGCAAGCCAGTGGAAGCACCCGCCGCGGCGGTTACGCCGACGGGTGTGAACGAGCCTCCACGCAGCGACCAACCTTCGCAAGCGCCGTTGCAGATGGCGGCGCCGGCGGCAGGCGGAACGGGAGTGGGTGTTTCCATTGTGAGCGCTCCGGCTGCGGACCAGAATCAAGACCCCAACGCTGTCGTCAAGCCGGTAGGCCCGGTGAATACCGCGCTGCCCGCTGCTGAAAAGCCGGGCGCAGCTCCTGAACAGGTGAACGACATCAAGCCCGGGTCGACGCCGGCAGCCCCAGCCACCGCCGCAGACGGCAAGAAGAAGAAGGCTCCCAAGGCCGATTTGAGCGACGAGTCCTCGAGCAAGAAGAAAAAGAAGAAGGGGCTGGGCAAGCTGAACCCGTTCTAGACAGGCAGACGAACCAACTGGACAGGCCGCGCCCAAACCGGGTGCGGCCTTTTTCGTATTTGCGCAATGGATGATTTATATTGGGTCATCCAGGCGCGATTGCAGCGCGGACCAAATTCATCTTTGAGGTCAAATAGGAGGTTTTCGGCATGCCGAAGTTTGTCATTGAGCGGGAGATTCCGGAAGCGGGCAAGTTGTCGCCGGAACAACTGAGGGGGATTTCTCAAACGTCGTGCGGTGTATTGAAGTCGTTGGGGCCCCAGATCCAGTGGCTGCAGAGTTATGTGACTGACGACAAGATTTACTGCGTTTACATTGCACCCGATGAAGAAACTGTATTGAAACATGCTCAGCAGGGCGGATTCCCGGCCAACCGGATTTCTCAGGTTCGATCGACGATTGACCCGACAACGGCCGAGTAAGTTCTGACTCTATCCCACCTGCGCAGCCGTCAAACGGGACTCGCCAACACCCCTCATCTGGTAAAGTGAGGGGTGGCCCTGTGGCTCGAAACCCTTTCTGGAACGGGGATTTGGCGCTGCTTCTTCGGGGCTTCCAATAAAAACCTATGCCCCACGACCTGCCAAAATCCTACTACCCTACCGCTATTGAAGATGATTGGGCCGAATACTGGGTGCGCGAGAAGCTCTTCGCGCAGCCCACGCCCACCGCCCCGCCGCAACGGGAACCCTTCACAATTCTGCTGCCTCCGCCCAACGTGACCGGCAACCTGCACATGGGGCACATGTTCGAGCACGCGGAGAGCGACATTCTTGTTCGCTGGCACCGCATGTGCGGCGATACGGTTCTGTGGCTGCCGGGTACGGACCACGCCGGGATCGCAACGCAAATGCTGGTGGAACGCCAGCTTGTGAGCGAGGGAAAGTCTCGCCGGCAGTTGGGCCGCGAAGCCTTTGTGGAGCGCGTGTGGGAGTGGCGGCGGCACTATGGCGGCAACATTCTGGGCCAGATGAAACGGCTGGGCGCTTCGGTCGATTGGCAGCGCGAATATTTCACGATGGACGAGAACCTGTCTGTGGCTGTGAGGGAGGCCTTCGCGCGGCTTTATGAGCAGGGGCTCATCTATCGCGGCGCTTACATTGTGAACTGGTGCCCGCGGTGCCAGACCGCCATCAGCGATCTGGAGGTGGTGCATGAGGAACAAAAAGGCCATTTGTGGGAGATCAAATACCCGGTCATTGGCGCTGATGGCAAGGACTCAGGCGAGTTCCTGACTGTTGCCACTACCCGCCCCGAAACCATGCTGGGCGACGTCGCGGTGGCCATTCACCCCGAGGACAAGCGCTATCTGCATCTGCATGGGAAGACGCTGCGACTGCCGCTGATGGGCCGTGAAATCCCGGTGATTCTGGACGAGTGGGTGAGCCGCGACTTCGGCACTGGCGCGGTGAAGGTAACCCCGGCGCACGACCCAAACGACTTTGCCCTTGGCCAGCGCCACGATCTGCCATCGATCAACGTGATGGACGATACCGGCCACATCAACGCCGAAGGGGGCGTTTACGCTGGGCTAGACCGCTATGTTGCGCGGAAGAGGGTTGTGGCCGACCTTGAAGCGCAGGGCTTGCTGGGGGCGATCAAGGACTATACCAACAACGTGGGCCACTGCGACCGCTGCAAGACAGTGGTGGAGCCGCGGCTTTCTACGCAGTGGTTCGTGAAGATTCAGCCGCTGGCTGACAGGGCCATTGCGGCCGTGAAGCCCGACGCGGACGGCAACAAGGCGATTCGCATTTTGCCCCAGCAGTATGAAAAGGTCTACCTCGAATGGATGGAAAACATCCACGACTGGTGCATCTCACGGCAGCTTTGGTGGGGGCATCGCATACCCGCGTGGCATTGCGCCGCCTGCCGCAAAATCACGGTGGCGCGCGTCGATCCTACGACGTGCGCGCATTGCGGCTCGGCCGAGATCACGCAGGAGACTGACGTACTTGACACATGGTTCTCTTCGGGGCTGTTGCCGGTTTCGGTTTTCGGGTGGCCGCATATCACGGCCGGGAATCGCGGAGACTTCGACGCGTTCTATCCCACCAGCCTGCTCGTCACAGGCTTCGACATTCTCTTCTTCTGGGTTGCCCGGATGATCATGCTGGGCTGCTGGTTCGCGGGGGATGTGCCTTACGCCGATGGCACGAAGCGCGAACTGAAGGATTCGGTGCCGTTCAAGGAGGTCTACATCCACGCGCTGGTGCGCGACGCCAACCGCGAGAAGATGTCCAAGACCAAGGGCAACGTGGTCGATCCCATCGAGATCGTGAAACAGTACGGGACGGATGCGGTGCGGTTCACGCTGGCTTCGATGGCCTCGCCGGGGACTGACATCGCATTCAACGTGGCTCGTACCGAGGGCTACCGCGCGTTTGCCAACAAGATATGGAATGCAGCGCGGTTTCTCTTCATGAACGTTGATCGTGCAGCGGAGATTGGAATCGTGGTCGATCCGGCTGGCCTGGGCTCGATGCCAGTGGTGGGAGAAGGCGCTCCGCTCGAAGCCCGTTGGATTGTGGCTGAGCTACACGCCACTGCGGCCAAGGTCAACCAGTCGCTGGAAACCTACCGCTTCGACGACGCGGCAAACACCATCTATCAGTTCTTCTGGGGGAGTTTCTGCGACTGGTACTTGGAGATCGTCAAGCTGCGGCTGGACTTCTCAGAGACGGCGGACAAGGCACAGACGGCGGCCGCGCTGACCACGCTGGTTCAGGTGTTTGAAGCGGCGTTGCGTCTGCTTTCGCCTATCATGCCCTTTATTACGGAAGAGATTTGGCATGCGCTCTACGATGAGAACCCGCCGGCGAAATCGATTGCTTTGTCGCGGTATCCGGCGCCGTCCAAGGAGGATTCTGGAGAAATAGAAGGACGCGCAATAATCGCCGGAACTCGGGTGCATATGTCCTACGTCCAGAACCTCATTGGTCTTGTACGGAACTTACGCAAAGAGCATGACGTCCCCGAAAAGGAGGTTGTGCCAATCGTCCTTTATGCGATTCCTGACGCACGGAGGGCGTTCGTGGATAACCTGGATGTCATTCAAAAACTGGCCCACGTTTCGACAATTGAGTATTCCGATGCTGATCTTCAGGGTGTGGGGATTGGTCGCCACTTCAGCTACTTTGCTGCCAAAATCACCTACGAGCGCACCATTGATGTGCCTGCCGAGCGCGAACGTTTGAACAAGGAAATCGTCAGATACGAGAAGGGTTTGGCCTCAGCAGAGCGGCAACTCGGGAACGAAAGCTTTCTGTCGAAAGCTCCGGCGCAAGTGGTTGAAGGATTGAAGAAGCAGGAAGCGGAGACACGGGTGTTACTTGAGAAAGCACTGGCGGCGTTGGATGCGTTGCCGGCTGGATAAGTGGGCGAAGAGCAACCGCAGATCCTGCGCTTCGCTCAGGATGACAGACTCGGCTGGACGGCTGGTTGGAGAAAGTATGTTAGCGAAGGTAAGTTGGAAAGTTAAGACTTTTTGCTACGTAGGCATTAATTTCGGGATTGTGTTCTTTTCCGTCGTTCGCTTCATCGAGGGAGTCTCGCCCGAGTGGAGTCTGATCATCTACTTGGCCGCCTCGATATGGATGAACCTCATGTTGTGGGCCGGGTTCAGAGTGAGAGATAAGGGACATATCTAGACTGGCGGCAAGGTCGGGACCTTTAGGAAGAAAAAACATGGATTGGAAGAGCGGCCGGATCGACACATTGCTGGAGCAGGCGCTGGTGGAGGATAAGGCCGCCAGCGATGCTACCACCAGCCTCACCATCGATCCCGACTTGCGCGCCTCGGCATCGATTATTGCGCGGCAGGAACTGGTTGTGGCGGGGCTGGGCTCTGTGCCGCGCTTCCTTGAGATATTTGCCCGCATCGATCCTCGTCCTTCTTCCAAGACCCGCTTCGAGGTCATCAGCCACCCGGAAATGTTTGATGGCGTGCGCGTCCACTCGGGGCAGGTGCTGGCCGTGATTCGCCACAATGCACGGGTGCTGCTGAGCTGCGAGCGAGTGATTCTCAATCTGTTGCAGCACATGAGCGGCATCGCCACCCTGACGCGGACGTATGTGGACGCCATTCAAGGAACCCACTCTCGCGTTCTGGATACGCGCAAGACGATGCCCGGCCTGCGCGCCGTGGAGAAGTACGCCGTGCTTTGCGGCGGGGGGACCAACCATCGGCTCGACCTGGCCTCCGGCATCCTGATCAAGAACAACCATATTTCGCTGGGCGGCGGATTGGCTGCCACGTTGACGCGTGCTCTTGAATCGCGCAAGAAGGGCCAGCGCGTGCAGGTCGAGGTTCGCACTCCGCAGGAGCTGGAAGACGCTCTCAAGTTTGGCGCCGAGGCCATTCTGCTGGACAATATGACACCGGCGGAAGTGAAGCGATCCGTGGACCGGATCAAGAAGGAAACCGAAGGGCAGGCAACCGGGCCGGAGGCGCGCTGGATTCCTACGGAAGCTTCGGGCGGCATTGTTCTGGAAAATATCCGCGCCTATGCCGAGACGGGCGTGGATTTCATCAGCGTTGGCGCGCTTACCCACTCCGCGCGTGCCGCCGATATCTCGATGAGAATTATCGCGGAGCCGAGCTAGGCAATGTATGACCTTGCTGCAATCGAAGCCGGACTTGAGGCTGAGCTCGCGGGCTCGATTTTTGTGGGCAAACTCCACTTCTCCCCGGTTACAGGCTCAACCAACAGCGATGCGCTCGAGGCCGCGCGCGGTGGCGCTCCGCATGGTTCGGTCTACTTTGCCGATGAGCAGCGGGCCGGGCGGGGACGCGCGGATCATGCGTGGCACTCGGCAGCCGGGGAAGGGCTGTATGTGAGTGTCCTGTTGCGGCCGTCCATTCCTTCGGCGCGGCTGCCGCTTTTGCCGCTTGCCGCGGGACTGGCCGCTGCCGATGCGATTCATGCGCTCACCGGCCTCTCGGTCGATCTTCGCTGGCCTAACGATCTGCTCATCGGCGAGCGAAAAGCCGGCGGCATTCTGGTGGAGGCGCATACTGAAACCAGCAAGGTTGCGTTTGCGGTGGTGGGCATCGGCATCAACGTTCATCAGCGCAGCTTTCCCCGCGATTTGGCCACGCCCGCAACGTCTCTGGATATTGAAGCCGGGCGAAATGTCGATCACCAGGCGCTGTTCGTCTCCCTGCTAAAATCGTTGCAGCGCGAGGCGCTGGGGCTGCTCGATGCAGGAGCAGTGGAGACCATTCCCCGGCGCGTGGAAGCGGCTTCTACCTGGGTGCGCGGCAGGCAGGTCGAGGTGCATGGGCCGCAAGCCTGTGTGGGCGTCACGGCGGGCCTCGACGAAAATGGATTCCTGCTGGTGCGCACCGCGGATGGGCTGGTGAGGGTGCAGACCGGCGGCATCCGGGCTATCCAAACGAACCGGGAAACACAGGACTGAAAGATCATGCTGCTTGCGGTGGATGTGGGCAATACCAATACCGTGCTTGGCCTCTACCGCCTGGCTGAGGAGAAGCCGGCGCTGGCCGCGCATTGGCGCGTGACCACGCACCGTACGCAAACTGCCGACGAGTACGGCGTGCTGTTTGTGAACCTTTTCGAGATGAACGGCCTCGCCACCAACCTGGTGAAGCACATCATCATCTCATCCGTTGTGCCGCCGATCGATTCGACGCTGCGGCAGGTTTGCGAAAATTACTTCCACATCCAGCCGCTGTTTGTTGAGCCGGGGATCAAGACGGGGATGCCGGTGTTGGTGGATAATCCAACCGAGCTGGGTGCGGATCGGCTGGTGAACGCCATCGCCGCTTATGAGCGCTACGGCGGCCCGTGCATCGTGGTGGACTTCGGTACCGCTACTACCTTCGACGTCGTCTCGGCGAAGGGCGAGTATATCGGCGGCGCTATCGCCCCTGGGTTGGGCATCAGCGCAGACGCCTTGTTTTCGCGTGCCGCGCGACTGGCCCGAGTGGATGTGAAGCGGCCCGCCAAAGTGATCGGCACCAACACGGTGACGCATTTGCAGAGCGGCCTCTACTACGGTTATATCGGGTTGGTGGACGGCATTCTGGAGCGCATGGTCGCCGAGCTTGGGACGCAGCCGCGCGTTATCGCTACGGGCGGCCTGGCGCGGCAAATCGCTGAGGACTCGCGATTCATCGCAGAGATCGACGACATGCTTACGCTCGATGGGCTGCTGATTCTCTTCGAGCGTAACCGCATAGCCCGCCCGCGCAGCCGGACAGATCAGGGTCGGGCAGATCAGGGTGCTTAACTACTTCAACTATTTCACCGAGATCGAAGAGCGCTTTCAGCAGCGGCGGGGGTCGATATTGCTGCTTTCAACGCTCGATTGGGCGCTGATTGAGACCTGGCGCGAGGCGGGCATTCCGCTGGACGCCGCGTTGCGCGGCATCGACGCCGCTTTTGACAAGTACGAAGCGCGACAGAAGCGGGGACGGATGCGCCGCGTGAATGGCCTGGCATGGTGCGCGCAGGCGGTGATGGAGGCCGCGGTGGAACTGAATGAAGCTTCCGCGGGCACAGCTATCGCGACCGCCTCAAGTCGTGAGTCCGGTTTTGAGCAGGAACGCGTGGCGGAGCATCTTGAATCGGCCGCAACCGCGATGGAAGCCGCAGCAGTGGCTCCCGAAGCCTGCGCTGCCACTGCTGTGCGTCTGCGCGAACTGGCTGCGGACGTCCGTGCGGATCATGCGGAGAGCGCCGCGGCCCAAGATATGGAAGCGCTGGAACGTACCCTCACCGTCCTGGAAGAGAAGCTCTTCGCAGCCCTTACCGCTGCGGCCCCCGAGGAATTGCTGGTGGGTCTGAAGGAACATGCTGCCCGTGAGCTGGCCCCTTATCGCAGCCGCATGGGCTCCGTGCAACTGCGCCAGGTGGAACGGCAGTTTGTGCAGAAGCAACTGCTGGTGCACTACAACCTGCCCCGCCTCAGCCTCTTTTACATGAGCCAGCAATGAAGGAGCCTTCCTCCCAACTCGTGGAGATTGCCAAGCCCGTCTATGGCGGTGGTTTTCTCAGCCACATCGAAAGCAAGGCGGTTTTTGTGCCGCTTACGCTGCCTGGGGAGCAGGCGCGCATTCGCATTGTCGAAAGCAAGCGAGGCTACGCAACCGCCGAAGCGGAAGAGATTGTCGTCGTGTCCGCTAAGCGGGTTCAACCTGTCTGCCCGCACTTCGGCGCCTGCGGGGGTTGCAACTATCAGCACACGACGTACGAAAATCAACTTGAATTGAAGCAGGCCATTTTGCGCGAGACGCTTGCTCGTGGCGGCGTGGAAGTGGCGGAGGAAATCGCTGTTCTGGCCGGTGAGCCGTGGGGCTATCGCAACCGCATCCGGGTGGCTTTTGATGGGGCGGGCAATCCCGGTTACCGCGGGCGCCGCTCCCATCAGGTGGCGCCAATAAGCGAGTGTCCCATTGCCGCGCCGGTTCTGGTTGAGGCGGCCAAGGCTGTGGCCGAACTTGCCCGCCAGTTTACCCCTGCGTTGCACCCTACAGAACTTGCCCTTTTCTGCGACGCCGCCGAAAGCTCCCTGCTGGCCACGGTCTCGACGGCCAGCGCCAGGGAGATTCGCTTTGCCGAATTCGCGCAGGTTTTGCGGCAGCGGATTCCGGCCCTGCATGGGTTGGAACTGAATATTGATGGCCACGGAAAACAGCCGCCGCGTACAGTGGCCCGATGGGGCGCGACTTCCCTGATCTATCGCGCTGCCGGATTCGATTATCGAGTAGACCATGGCGCTTTTTTCCAGGTAAACCGCTGGCTGGTTGACGGGCTGGTGGAATTGGTGGCGGCGGAGCACAGGGGTGCGCTTGCCTGGGACCTCTTCGCCGGCGTCGGCCTGTTTGCCCGGCGGCTCACGGCGAGCTTTGACCGTGTGGTTGCGGTCGAGTCGGCTCCCGCCGCAACCCAGGCCCTCGCGGCCAATCTCAAAGGGACACACGGAGTTCCGGTGCGCGCATCCACCCTCGACTTCCTGTGCCGTGACCACGGTGGCCAAGGCCCGGAGCTTATCGTCGTCGACCCGCCCCGCACCGGCCTTGGCGCCGAGACAACGGCCCTTTTGGTAGAAATCGCAGCCCCCTCCCTGGGTTATGTCTCGTGCGATCCGGCCACTCTGGCCCGAGACCTGCGCGTGCTCATCGGCGCCGGGTACCAGGTCCAATCCATCACCCTTGCCGACCTCTTTCCCCAGACCTTCCATATTGAGACGGTGGTCCAGTTGCGCCGCTCCTGATAGGCTTGAGGCCCATAGACATTTCAATATAGAGGCGCGATGGAACCCGCTCACCACAGCCCCGGGCAAGCCCTCGCCAGTCTCAACTCGGCCGGCCAGGGGAATGGGCCAGGGGCGGTGCCGCTGTTTCACGCCGCTTGGCTCTTTGCCGCGGGGATCGCCGTTGCGGGATGGCTCTGGCTGCGCCCTCCCGTTGTACTAATCGCGCTGGCGCTTGCGGGTTTGTTGTGCTGCGTGGCGGCACTGCGCGCGCAGCGAGTGGTCTGGGTACCTCTGTCCCTGCTGTGGCTACTGTTGGGCGTGTGGTGCGCGGAAATGGAACCGCAGCCGGTCCCTGTCCCCGCTCTGGTCGCGCTTTCCGATGGACTGCTCCGGACCGTTGAAGGCACCATCGTCGATGCCGGGCCAGTGCGCCAGGTAATCGAGCAGAATCTGCCTGAGCACGACGTCCCTGCCATCGCTCCTGTCAATCAGGAGCCTTCGCAACGCATCGACCTCCGTGTCTCCAGTGTCGAAGTGGTCACAGACGCCGCCGATATGCAAGCGCCGGTCGCGGGCGGAGTGCGCCTGACAGTTCGCTGGCCGGCGAACGCACCCGGCTCACAGACGGCGCCGTTCCAATGCGGCCAGCGCGTGCGCGCCATCGTTCGATTGCTGCAGCCAGAGGACTATCACGACCCAGGAGTCTGGAGCCGCGAGGACTTTCTACTCGACCAGGGCATCACCGCCACGGCCTCGGTCAAGGTCGAACGGATTGAACGCCTCGGGCAGTCCAGCGGTCGATTCCTGGGTTGCCGCGTGAGCGGGTGGCAGCACGCCTCCAGTTCGCGCCTGCTGGCCCTGCCCGCGACTATGCGCCCGCTGCCTGCCTCGTTGCGCCTGAGCCAGGACGATGCCGTGATGCTGGCCGCAATGGTCACCGGCGACCGCACTTACCTCACCCGCTCACTTCGTGTAGGTTTCGAGCGGACCGGCTCGTTCCATATGCTGGTGGTCTCGGGTTTCCACTTGGCCATTGTGGCCGGATGCATCTTGTGGACCGCGCGCCGCCTCCATCTTCCGCGTGTCCCGGCAACCCTGATCACCATCGTCGCTTCTTTTGCCTACGCGCTGTTTACCGGCTTTGCCACGCCGGTACAGCGCTCGCTGTGGATGGTTACGCTCTACCTTCTCGGGCGGCTCGTCTACCGCGAACGCAGTCCCATCAATACCATCGGGTTTGCCGCGCTGTGCCTGCTGGCCGCGAGCCCTCGCAGCCTCTTCGAATCAAGCTTCCAGATGACGCTGCTTGCCGTTTTGGCCATCGGCGGTGTGGCAACTCCACTGCTCCAGTCCACCATCCACCCCTACATCGCGGCCTCGCGCGACCTGGGGCTTACAGCCCTCGACGGCAAGCTTTCCCCGCGCCTGGCGCAGTTTCGCTCCACCATGCGCTTCATCGCCATGGCGTTGCAGGCAGTTGTCCGAGGGCGGTTGGCTGGCCGCATTGCGTGGCGTGTTTTTCCGTGGACGGTGCAATTTCTCTTGCGCATCGTTGAGCTGATCGTCGTCTCCTGCGTGGTGGAACTGGCCATGACGCTGCCGATGGCCATCTACTTCAATCGCATTACTATCGTCGCGCTCCCGGTGAACTTGTTTATCCTTCCGCTGCTGATTATTCTCATGCCGGCCGCCCTGGTCACCATGCTGGCGTTATTCGTATGGCCGGCCGCAGCCGTGGCGCCGGCCATGGTGGTGGCGGTGTTTCTCCATTTCGGTGTGGGGCTGGTGCGGCTGTTCGGCTCGTTCGCCTTTGGAGATTACCGAATTCCTGCCCCGCTGCTCTGGCAATCGGCCGCCTTCTGCGCGCTGCTGGCGGCGGCCCTCGTGCTGGCCCGTTTTGCTGTTTCGTCTGCGTACCGCTGGCCGCGCCGCATGGCCTGGGCCGCCTTATTGCTTGCTGCTTTTGCCGCCGTTGCGCCTCGTCCGATCCAGCACCCGGACAATGCGCTGCTCGTCGAGGCCATCGATGTGGGCCAGGGGGATTCTCTGCTGCTGATTACGTCGGACGGCAAGACGCTGCTAGTGGATGGCGGCGGCTTTGGCGGCGGCCCACGGCAGGCGCCCCAGGAGTTCGATATCGGCGAGGAGGTCGTCTCCCATGCTCTCTGGTCCCGCGGCATTCGCCACCTGGATGCGGTCGCTCTAAGTCACGCACATTCGGACCACATGGGCGGGCTGCCGGCCGTCTTGCGTAACTTCCATCCCAATGAGCTTTGGGTGGGCAATAACCCGCGAACTGAGGCCTACAACGCGCTGCTCGGCGAGGCCGCCGGCTTGCATGCGCGCCTTCGCACCTTGCAGGCGGGGGAAGCCTTCGCGCTGGGGAGCGCCAAGGTTGCGGTTCTTGCGCCATACCCTGATTACCAGCCCGGCCCGGAGCCAAACAACAATGACTCCCTTGTTTTGCGCGTGGCCTATGGCGCAACATCCGTCCTCCTGGAGGGTGACGCCGAGGCTCCTATCGAGCGAGCCATGCTGGCTGAGTATGGCCTCGAAAGCACGCTGATCAAGGTGGGCCATCACGGCAGCATCACGTCGTCCAGTCCGGAGTTCCTGGCTCGTGTAGTCCCGCAGTGGGCGGTGATCTCCTGCGGGCTGCACAACCGCTACGGCCACCCGCGACCGGAGATCCTGGAAGAGTTGGAAGCAGCGAGGGTCCGCACCTACCGCACCGATTTAGACGGGGCCACATGCTTCCGGCTCGACGGAAAAACTCTGGCTCCCGAGCCTTGGTGCGCGGATGAAGATAGTCACTGAGAATAAGTGCTTTTAACATAAAAAACAGCAGGAGCCCTTGAAGGCTCCCGCTGTTTTTATAATCTAAATAACTCCCCGTCTTCTTGCTGAGTTATGAGGTAGCCGGCGAGTGCTTTCCGGGTTTTACTTCGATTTCATTTACTACTTGTTGAACGTTCGGTACGTGCTTGGCCAGACTTTCCGCTTCCTTCTTCTGTTTAGCTGTCTTTACCGTTCCTTTAAGCACCAGTGTGCCGTTCTTCGCCGAGTAGGTGATGCTTTGATCGTCGAGATTCTTGTGACTCTTCAGGATCGCCTTGAAGTTGTGTTCGATGGCTGTATCCAGGTTCGATGAAACGGCCCCTGCCTGACTTTCGGCGCCGACAGGACGTACCCCTAATTCATTGGCGATCTTGTAGTCCGGGGCGGATTGCTTGGCAAGTGTTTCCGCTTGATCCTTTGCATCCTGAGTTGCGACATCGCCCTTGAGGGTCATGACGCCCTTGTCGCGGTCTTGAGCGACACTGATACTGCTCATATTGTTATTGTTGAGCGCGGTCGTGACCGCTGATTTCTCATCAGGGTGAGAGGCATTTTGGCAACCTGCAACGACCAGGACAGCGGTTAAAACAGCTGCCGAGCCAAGCAGGAAGCAACGATGTGAAGGTGAGTGTTTCATCTAGTTTCATCTCCTTCTTGCATCTATCTACTCTGCGCAAATGGGATGCGGTGGGAGCAACCGCGGGTTGTCCATTCATGCGATGGAATCATCCTCGTAGCGAATTCCGCGGAATGTCGGTTGAGAAGCTAAGTTGTACTTTCTAAAACCTTACCCTGACCCCTATCTGGACTTGACGCTCGCGATAGAAATTAATTGCATTGATATTGCGCGGCTTTCCAAATTCCACGGTGTCGGTCTTCAGGCCGGTCAAGAAGTTTAATGTAGGTGCTGCGCCATTCAGATTGCCTGGGCCGATTGTGTAACCGACAGTCTCGAGTTCAGTGACATTCTGGTGATTGAATAAGTTGAAGCTCTCGGCCAGTAACTCGAGTTGCCGCATTTGTCCCAGGTTGAAGCGCTTTGCCAGGCGCAGGTCGTCTTTCCATGTTAGCGGGTAGCGGTAGGTGTTGCGGCCCACCCCATAGACGCGGTTGTCGCCGCCTGAGCCGTTCATGCCGGGCCCCAGGGCCACGATGGCGGCGCCGGAACGGGTGTCGAACACCTTGGCCAGCGTTCCCGAAGTACGCATGGAATAGGGCATTCCGCTGCGGAAGTGGCCGATGCTCGACACCATCCAGCCGTTGCCAATGCGCCCGGCAAGATTGTGTAGTGTCCAGGGCGCCT
The DNA here is from genome assembly GCA_003151985.1 of Acidobacteriaceae bacterium. Lineage (GTDB taxonomy): Bacteria > Acidobacteriota > Terriglobia > Terriglobales > Acidobacteriaceae > Telmatobacter. Next base: position 2,912 of record PLZC01000455.1, on the reverse strand, counting down.
CCCAAATTACGGTGGCAGTGGCTGAATGGCGCACGTCCAGATTGCTGACTCCGTACTCCTGGGCAAATTGGGCGGAGTCGAGGGGGTCGCTGCCCGTGACCAGCGAAGTTTCGTTGGGGTTCCAGTCCATGGCGTGTGCATAAGTGTAGTTGGCGTGCATGCTCAGCCCGCGCCGGCCGTAGCGCGCCACCTTCAGCATCGCTGCCTCATACGTCGAATTCGCCCGGCTGGAAATTTCCGCAATCTGCTGGTAGTTCGGGTTCAGTCGCCCGCCGAAACCGGTCGCCGAGGTGGCCGACGGCCATGAAGCATAGAACGGAACAGTGATCTCCGGAGTCTTGATCGGACCCTTGCCGGTGCCGTCCACAACTGCGTAGCTAATCGTTCCCGGGTTGACAGCGGGGTCGATATTGGCGTCGATGACGATGGGCAGCCTGCGGCCAAGGCTCAACAGTGCGCTGGCAGTCACATGCAGGTGACCGGGCAGCGTTTCCTCAATGGCGGTGACAGCCTGGTGAATCTCGGGGTTGTGGAAGGCCGGCGCAAACTCGACCGCCCCCGGCTTTACCATTCGCCCCGGCTCCCCGGCCAGCACGTAAGGAAACGGCGGAGCGCCTCCGGCGTTGAGGTTATCTGTGGGCCGCATGAAGAAGTTCAGGTCGCCATTGGGTGAGCCGGTCTGGGTGAGCGCGGTTTCCAGAGTGGCATTCTGCGTGCGCCCGAAGTACATGCCATATCCCACCCGCAACACAGGCCAGTGGTTCTCACCTGTGCCCCAGGCCAGGCTCAAGCGGGGCCCCCAATTATTCCCCAGGGAGGGCATCTTTTGCGTTTGCGGAAGCTCCGGGTTGTTCAGCGCCGTAATCGGCGGCGGCAACTGCTCCCGCTCCCAGCGCAATCCCGCGGAAAGCACCAGCACCTTCTTCGGCTGCCATTGCGTGGTAGCGAATGCGGCCCAGTCATTAGTGCTTAAATGCCAGTCGCTGGGACCCATGGTTTGCGAATAGTAGGAGTAGCAGGGCAGGTAGCCAAGCCCGCGCAATTGCCCCTTTGCGTCATGCCACACTCGGCCGGTCTGATCGCAATTGTGTTGATGGGTTGGATCCAATTGGCCTGCAAGGCCGAAACTGGCAAACGTCAGCGCATCGGAGACGAAGTTCTCCACGTTTGCGTAGGAATAGGTGCCGGTTTGATTGCGCAGAAGTGTGGTCCAGTCGGTGTTGTGGCTTACGTCGAGGCCCGCCTTGATAAGTACGCTTCCGCGAACCCAGTCCACTGTCTCCTGTGCCTGGTAGAAACGCTCATCCGGATAACTGCCTGCTCCAAATCGCGAGGGATTGCCGATGGTGAACCCGTAGCGGTTGTCCACGGTGATCTGCGGCAACTGGCCCCATGCGGCTTGGCTGAGCGTCTGTTCAAAGGCCGAAGGAGCCCCAGCCCGGCCACCCTGGACGGTGCGCCCTACCGAGGCCTGGGTTACGGCCAGCAGATTTGGCGTGAGGAACGCCTCCCACCGGCCCAAAATCCATTCCTCCGTGGCTTGACTGGAACCAAAGCTATGACTCCCGTAGACCTCCGATGCGCGTGTCAGCCCCCCGCCAGGCGAGTCCCACGCGGCCCCGGTGCCCTCCAGCGTAAAACTGTGCCGCTCTGCCGCCTTCCAGTCGATGCGGCCGAAGCCGGTCCATTGGCCGGCGCGGCGCGGCGCGGGGCCCAGCAGCCCGCCGAGCGATTCGAGCATTTTTGAGTATGCCTCCAGACCTGCCGCCACGGGGTTCAAGTTGCTCAATCCCAATCGGGCGCTCAGCACCTGCATCTGGTCGTTGGAGGGCTGGGCAAAGAACTGGTCAGGATGCTTTACGCTGGCCAGCCCAGGGTCATTTCGCTGGTAGCCGTCCAAAGCTGCAAACCAGAACAGCTTGTTTCGGCGAATGTGGCTGCCCAAACCGAGTCCCCACTTCATTTCACGGTCCGAAGGGGTATAGGCTTCCGGCGTAAACACGGGCGAAGTGGTGAATGTGGCTGGCGCGGTTTCTTTTACCCATTGGGTGAAGGGATTCTTCGCGCCCCACGTATTCTGGCGATCGAACAGAAAGGCCTGCCCGTGCAGCCCGTTGGCCCCGCTGCGGGTCTCCACTTTCACGCGCCCGCCGGCGGATCGCGATGCTGCCGCCTCCACATTGCCGGCAACCGTTTGCACTTCTCGGATTGCCGCCTCGCTGATGGCTGCGCCGCGCCCGCGCGCCCAACCACCGCCGCCACCGCCAAAGGCGAGTCTCCTATTTGCGCCGTCCACAGTGACTGCGGCAGGCTGCTGGGCGGCTCCACGAAGCGAAACCTGGTCCGAAACCTGGCCTTCGCCTCCAGCCTGGGTACTCGCGGAGGGCGTCTCCAGCACAAAATCCTGCCAGCGGCGGCCAGTGGAAGGCAGTGCCTGCAACTGCTCGCCAGAAACGGTTGTAGTCACCACCGGGCTGACTGGATCTTCAACTTGCAGGGATGGGTGAACTGGTTTTAAAGGGGACGCTGCAAAGTCGATTGCTGCTTGGATTGCAGCCTGTGTTGCCCCAATCCCAGTCATTGCCAGCGCGGGATTTGCTTGAAAGGCCGCGGAATGGCTCGATTCGGTAGAGGTTGCCTTTAGCCCGTTTAGATTGGCTGAAAGATTTGCCTCCGGACCTAAAGCCCCAATCAATTTCGATGGCAAAGGCAGCGTTTTGACCGGCTCGGCTGCCAGCCAGGCATTCAAAACTGGGGAGACCGTCTGGGGCTTCTCCGTTGCTGGTTCCGGCAACCGCCGCGCGATTAATACCGGCTCCGGCGCGACCGGCAAAGCCTTGCCGATTGCAGGGGTTGTGTCGGCACGACTAAAGTCGTGCCCTGTTACAGGGTACAGACCGGGCAGATACTTT
>PLZC01000073.1 GCA_003151985.1 Acidobacteriaceae bacterium | reverse complement strand
TAGTGCTGTATCTGGAGCGCCCGCGCGCAACAGTTCGAGTTTGCACGCGCTTTGGGAGGGCGCTTCTGATACAGCACTAAGACATACCGGTACTCATCGATTTCTCAATGAGTGATTTGGCGATTATGCGTGAAGCCAGAATTCCTCCCGGCTACATATGCGTTTTTCGGGAGTAATTGGCTCGCGGGCCTCTGTGCTTTCCCAAGTCCCAAGAGTGAGTGACCTCGGGCACCCCCATTTTAGGCACGCTTGCATCTCCGAGATCTGGGCCACCCGCCGACGGACGGCGAAAAGGCCGACTTGTATGCCGACAGTTCTGTGTCATAGTCGACACGGGCGTCTTACAATTTATCCATGCCCCGCAAACGCCGAAGCTATTTTCTATCGAGGACCAGCGAGCACATCGCCGGTTCGAAGGTCAAGAAGCTAACTCAGGACGACCAGCTTGCTCTAATGCGGCACTGGTTCGACGGCCGATACGACCCGCCGGATGAGCTTCCTTACGATTCATCCGAAGGCGGTTTCCAGTGGATTTGGGGCGGACCTTACGACGCGAGAGATGTCATTGAAAATGAGTTCGGTGGCATAGCATCCGATGACGCCATCGAAGAACTTGTCTCGGAACTGAGAGATATTAACTACGAGTGGTCCGGTAAGCCCAGCGATGAGGACTTCGACGACGACTACCTTGCCGACTTGATCGACAGCGGTACCGATCCGTTGCTGACGCTCCTAGGGAGCATGAACGAAATCGAAAGTGCCGCAAAAATCAAGACGTCTGCGGCGAAGCAAAAAACTCTTCACAAATTGCTATTCGCCAACGTCATCACAGCCTTGGAAACATTCTTGGGAGATTCGTTCATGAAAACACTCTCCGCAAGCGATCAGTACCTTGAGGATTTCGTATTCAAAACACCGCATTTCCGGAACACGGAAATTAAGCTTTGCGACATCTTCGAGCGCTTCAAGAAAATCGACGCGGAGGTTCGATCGTACGTGCTCGCGCACAACTGGCACATGCTTAAAGAGTCGGGCATGATGTTTAAGCGCGCCTTCGATATCAAATTCCCTGAAACACCCCCAACGATTGCGAACGGTATCCGTGATCGGCACGACATCGTACATCGCAACGGCAAGACTAGCGGCGGTAAGGACGGCTCATGGGATCTGCCAAAGATCCTGGCACTTAACAAAGCGGTCCTCGCTTTCGCTGGTGCGATCGACGACCAGGTGAAAAAGCTCCCAGCTCCGCCGGCACCAAAAACAGACGATCCTGAGTTTCCAGTCGAGCCTGTTGAGATCTGAAACGCAGCAGCCCTCGAAAGGAAGTGCTTGCGCACTTTTCGAAACTGTCCACAATGCTTCCGCCGCACCAACTGCTGGAAGCCGCGAAATGACCGCACGAACCCGCATCAGTATCGACCTTTTGACCTCGATGCAGTTGCACGTCAAGGAGCATTATTGCCAATTAGAGCTTGAGGAGGAGGAAGGGACGTTTTCCATCATCTGCAAGAAGCACCCGGAACCGCCCGTATAGACCGTAATCATAAGTGCGCAAGCGAAAGGGTAGAATCGAACCATGTTGTTTAGGGCACACCTGCTGCGGGTTGATCCTGCAGTGATCGGATCTATTTGGGGCATGCGGTTTAGTGACGGAAAGAACAATCACAAGTGGATAATATGATCTGTCTCGTCGCCTGTGCGCCATCGATCTCTAAGCAGAAGGTAATCGAGAATGGTGAGTGCGGCCGGTGGCGGCCATTCGATCGGATTGGCATTATCCTGCGGCCAAACACGAATCAATGTGTTGTTCCAATTGCCTGGAGGAAAGTCGAGCTGAATAGCCGTCGGTCCCGTGGGCATCTGGTCGGGGCGAAGGCTCACGATCTGGGCGACGAATTGCTCATTGACGATGGTCACGACGTTGCCGCCGCCGACGCGCTTCGGCGGCTCATCAAGAGTGATGTCATGCCCGTCCGCCGACCGGTAGTCTCTGCCGATGTGACCAAGCCACACCGCAGTGAAGGGCGGCATGATGCGTTGCACAAGCGCGATGCCGTCAGCGTTCCGAAAAAATGCGTTGTCTGTGTTGCGGCCTTTGGTTGAATCCCACACGAAAGCCATCTTCACCATCCACAGCGCAATTAGCTGTTGTTGATAGATATCCAAGCTGACACTCTTGCCTTCAAACATCGGCTCAAGAATGGGCTTAAGTGCCGCCTCAAGCTTGCTCATCCAGCCAGTGTTGCAGCCGTGGCAGACGGCCTTTGTTGTCAGTTCGGTGTTAAGGATAAGATCTGGTGCGCCCGCGCGCTTAAGACGGAAGGGCCCGAAATTCTTCCTCTCGAGAATCCACTTCGGCCAGATATGCTCACGGCTTCCAGCGGGGTTGCCGCAGAAGATGCAGTTGTTGGCCATGTTCCAAATATAGGCTAGGGGGAGCGGAGCTGGACGATTGCGTAAACTGTGAAGAAAACGCTGAGATCCATAGGACCAAGAATATCGCTGCATGACATCAGCTTCAGGATCGGCGGGAGATCGCCACTTGACTACTCCCCGCATACCGTAAAATGCCTTCATGCCCGCCATCGGGAAGAAACTCCATCATTATGTTCCGCGCTTTTACCTTCAGGCTTGGGCACAAAAGAAGCTGATCTACTGCCTGCAAGAAAACGAGATATTCCGTCCCAATCTTCAGGGCGTCGCAGCGCAGAATTACTTTTATCGTCTTCAGGAAATCACCCATGAAGATGCCGAATTCATTCGCCGGGTGGTGATCGCCAAATCTCCAGAGGGATTACGCCAGAGCCACGAGCTTCTGTTGTACTCGATGATGCTTCCGCATGAGGCAAGGCAACGCCTACGAGAAACCGGCGATGCTACACCCGAAAGAGAACTGGCTCTTGAACGCGCGATCCGCGAAACTAACGAGGACCTCCATACCGCCATCGAAGACGATTTCCAGAAACATCTCGACGCGCTTCGCACAGGTGATACCTCGTTCCTGCAGAACGACCAACAGGCGGCACTGTTTTATCGCAGCCTTTCGGTTCAATATGCCCGTACAAACCACATCAAGCAAAGCGAGCAAGCGATGTCTGCCGAGCGCTTCGCTATTTACATGAGAATCGCCAACCCTCTCGTCCATATGGTGGCGGTAAACGTCGGGTTCAGTTTGTACGTCGAGCGCCATCTCCACAAATTCATCCTGATCGACAACCCGAGCAAGGTCCCGTTTGTGACCGCTGACCAGCCGCTGATCAACCTAGCCGCGAATCCGACCAACAACGAGCCGCCTGCCAATTTCGACGTCTACTATCCTCTGTCACCTACGAAGGCTCTCCTCGTTCTGGAGCCGTCTAGCCAGAACGTTCCCCCGGACACGACAGTTGACGCAAGGTATGCCGAGATCATGAACCTCCGGATGGCGTCCCATTCCTACCGGCAGGTATTCGCGAAATCCCAGCACCAGCTTGAGACCATCAAGGAGGACCTACCCGCTTTCTTGAACTGCTTCAGGCAGAGTTCGGGTTCCTAGGAGTCATGTTTCGTCGTTGGACGCTTCTCGGCGAGCCGCAGATCGTGAAAGATATGACGCTTTGAATCTGCGACTTACGACCGAATATTAGCGCCGTCAGGTCAGGCTTTTCCCCTTCATCGATTTGACCGCATAAAGATGTTCGACGAGCGCGATTGAAAGCGGATAAGGACCGATGTCGGCCAGTGTCCCCGAATCTTCCTGGTCATGATTTTGGGTTGACGCCAACAGCCCAACGCGCTCATTGAACTTGTTAGGGAAGGATCATAATTTACACATAAACTTACACACTTCACAGTTTTGAAAATGTAACCTATTATATATGAGCAGCTTGAGAATAGACGCAGCGGACTTAAAATCCGCAGATCGCAAGATCGTGGGGGTTCAAGTCCCCCTCCGGGCACCAATAAAACGCTCCGCCTGAGGGATTATTTCTGCGTACGGGTACAGGGAGTGGTCGGTTGCAAAACACCTTTCGACCTAACAAACTCCCACCTGAATTCTCCGCCTACTCTTTGCATTTACATTTTCTCCACATTTTCCATCCTTTCATACCAATAAGTAGCAAAGAATGAATAGCTTGCAAATTTTCCCTGTTCACTGATCGGCACACAAAACCCTCAGATTTTAGTCGTCATTGAGTAGAAAATCCCGCCTTTTGCAGGAATAACGCTATGTTAGTGCTTTGCGCAGCCGTTTGGTCGGATCCGTGGTGGTCGCCTTTTTCCCGGGATTTCATGGTTCTCTGATGGGAAATCCTGCTTTGAGCAAAGACATCGCGACCAATCACGGTTAAAATCGTCTTTATAGTAGGCGGAGTTGCACCTGCCGGGCGCCTCAAGTGCGTCCGACATCCAGCATCGAATATTTTACCGGCCGCCCGGGCAAAAGAGGCATGGACCCCCTAGAATGATGAAACCAAAGACTTGTTTATTGCCCGTTTGGCTACCGCTTGCGGTCGCTTCTCTCGTTTTGCTGCCAACTCTGCCCGGGGGCGCCCAAAACGCGCCGGCGCAACAAGATAGTCCAATCCCGGGAGTTGTGGCGCCGGCAGCGAAGCCCGCTGAGCCCGCGCCTGCCAAGGTCAGTCCAGGCGCGCAAGCAAAGAGCGGGGAGAGCGCTGCCACGGCGGCGGATCGCGCCCAAGCTTACTATCACCTGACCCTGGCAAATATCTATGAGGAAGAGGCCGTCACTTCGGGCCGTCCGGAATACACAAGTTTCGCCGTCGAGGAATATAAAAAGGCTCTGAACGCCGACCCCGGCTCTGCTCAGTTGCACAATGGGCTGGCGGAGCTTTACTTCCGCACGGGCCGCGCGCACGATGCCGAAGTCACAGCGCGAGCGCTGCTGAAGAGCATCCCAGATGACGTGGATGCGCACAAGCTGCTGGGCCGCATTTACCTGAGGCAACTTAGCGATGGGCAAAACGCCGTCTCTTCCGCCTCGCCCTCCGGTAATGCTCTGGACCAGGCGATAGCCGAGTTCGAGAAGATTTTGGCGCTGCAGCCCAAGAGCGTCGAGGACCACATGGTCCTGGGCCAGCTTTACACAGTCAAGCACGATGCCAAAAAGGCTGAGGAAGAGTTCAAAACGGCGCAAGCCATCGAGCCCGACTCGGAGGAAGTAGTACTGAACCTGGCGCGTCTCTATGCTGAAAGTGGCGATCTGGCCCATAGCGTCAAGGTAATAGAAGCGGTTCCAGCGGCGGACCGCACGACCAAGATGGAGTTTGCCCTGGGCGCATCCTACGACCAGTTGAAGCAAACCAAGGACGCGGTTGCCGCCTACCAGCGCGCCGCCGATATGGAACCTGGGGACTCGCGGACCGTGGGCGCCTTGGCCCAGGCCTTGCTCAACGACAACCAGCTAGACGCCGCGCTCAAGCGATTCCAGGAGTTGGCTGAAGCCGACCCCGACGATGCCGGCGCGCTCGTGCATATCAGCGAGATTCAACGGCGCCAGCAAAAGTATGAGGATGCGCTGACCACCATTCGCAAGGCGCGCAAGAAGGACCCCAACTCGCTTGAAGCCGGCTACAATGAGGGGCTTCTGCTGGACGTGCTAAGCCGTTATGAAGAGGCGGCGCAGGTTTACGAGAAGATGGTCGAACTGACCTCCCATGCGAACGGCGCCTACACTACCGAGGAGAAGAACAACCGCGGCATCTTCCTGGAGCGGCTGGGTGCTGTGTATCACGAGCAGAACAAACCCGAACAGGCCATCTCCACCTACCAGAAGTTGATTGATATGGGCGGCGAGTCGGCAGTTCGTGGATACCAGGGCCAGGTAGACACATATCGGGATGCCAAGCAATACGACAAGGCAGTGGAGGTCTCGCGAAGAGCGGTCGACGCCAATCCCAAGGACCGCGAGTTGAAGCTGATACTTGCTAGTGAGCTGCTGGACCAGGGGAAGACCGAAGAAGGCCTGACACTGGTCAAGGGGTTGCTGGATAACTCCCCGGCGGACCGCCAAATTCTGCTGGCAATGGGCCAGATGTATGTACGAGTACATCGCTGGAAGGATGCAGACGACACCTTCAACAGGGCCGCAGCGCTGACCACGAAGAAGGAAGACCGCACCTACCTGCTTTTCCTCAGGGGCGAACTGGCTGAGCGGCAAAAGCATTTTGAGCCGGCCGAGCAGTTGTTCCGCCAGGCGTTGGAATTGGACCCCACGAGCTCGATGACCCTGAATTACCTCGGTTACATGCTGGCCGACAAGGGTACGCGGTTGACCGAGGCTCTAAAGCTGATCCGCAAAGCCGTGGAACTGGAGCCAATGAACGGCGCGTACCTCGATTCTCTCGGGTGGGCCTACTTCAAGCTGGGAGAGTATGAATTGGCGGAGGAAAACCTGCGCCGTGCTGTGGAACGGGACCAAACCGACCCTACCGTGCATGACCATCTGGGCGACCTTTATGAGAAAACCGGGCGCATCCGGCTGGCGGCGGCACAATGGGAACTATCGTTGTCGGAGTATGCGAAGTCGGCCGCAGCAGACGCGGAACCCGGTGACGTGGCCAAGGTTCAGCACAAGCTGGAAACCGCCCGCGTGAAGCTGGCCAAACAAGAAAGCGCCACTGGGCCGTCCAAATCGGAGTAAGCCATTCCCAAGGCGATCCTTCGGCGGCTAAAGTCGCACCCATGTTCAGCCCCTCCCACGGCACGGCTAAAGCCATGCCCTTTCAAAACAAGGAGTTTTTCCGCAGCCAGTTGAGCCCGCATCTCACGAAAGAGACGCGGGCTTACGGGAAGTCAAAATATCCAAATCGCGGTTATCGCGCCGAGGGAACACCTACACAATCCGCTTGCTCCTACTTTGAACCCTGGGCTGCTGTCAGGTAGAGGTCAACGTTCCTGCTATCGACCAATGAGGTACCTGTGTCCACATAGAGCGGAAAGGTCGAAAAGGAGTCCTTGCTGAAATCCTTGTTTAGTTGCGCGGGGGGGGCGTGGAATATCTCGTCCAAAGCCTTCAAACCGATGTAGCCCATTGTGAAGGGCTTTTGCGCGATGGTTGCGTCAATGGCCCCGGATTTGATTCCATCCAGCGTATCCTGGTCCACATCCCAAGCCACCAGTTCCCTGCCGCCACCGGCGCGCTTTATGGCGTCTGCAACGACCTTGCCCGAGGAAGCTTCAAGGCAGATAAAGGCATCGATTTTCTTGGGGCCGGTCAAGGCCAAAAACTCCTGGGTTTTGTCGAATGCGTTGCGAGCATCGCCCTTGATGTCCACGACGTCCACAATCTTGATGTTCGGCCGTGTGGCGAAGACGTCTTTGAATCCCTTGAGACGCTCATCCGTGTTGGGCTGGCTGGTGAGAGTGAAGAAAACCACATTCCCAGCACCACCCAGTTTCTCGATCACCCGCCTGCCGCCCATACGGCCAGCATCGAGGTTGTTTGTGCCGATGAAGTAGAGCCTGCGGCTACCGGCAGCATCCGAGTCCATGGTGATGACTGGGACGCCGGCGGCTATGGCCGCGTCTATCTCCGGCTGTAAAACTTCGCTGTCTGCAACCGAAATGAGGATGCCGGCCGGCTTGGCGGCAACTGCATGGTGCAGTGCATCCTTCTCGGCCGCCGCGTCGTAGGTGTCAGGCCCGACCACCTTGGCGGTCACTTTGTATTGCGCAGCCGCCTTGTTGAAGCCAGCCGCGGCCGTCTGCCAGTAGGGCAGGTTTACGTTGGTAGCAACCAGGTAAAAGACCTCTTTGTTCGAGTGCCGGTCACACGCCACAATTGACAAGATTCCCATCGCCAGCACGGCCAACGCAGCCTTCTTCATCGCATTCATGCTTGTCTCCCTTTACAGAAGTTAATTGCCGCTGAGGCCGTTGACAGGGTTCGGACCCTGCTCCAGGCCATTGAAAATTCGCCAGGATGGTACGCCTACGAAACAGGCGTTGTCCAATCCTTGCCACATGAGGAACTTTATAGCACCTGAGGCCGTTGTGGAAGGTGATTTCCGGCACGCAGGTGCCTTTCGTTAAGCATCAACCTCCCCGTTTGCGGTATAACCAGACCTGAACTCACGAACAGCACATCGAATATGGATTCTGATACCAAGACGCATTTTACCTTGCCCCCGGGAATTGCCGTTCGCGGAACTGTGGATGGCGACTTGACTCGCCGCGCGCTAGCAGAACCTCCCCATCCTTACCGAACACCATTCGCCCGCGACGGCGCCCGCATTCTGCACGCTCGCGCATTTCGCAGGCTAGCCGGCAAGACCCAGGTATTTACCCGTCTACCTGACGATCCGCCCAGCGACCATTTCCGCAGCCGCCTGACTCACACATTGGAGGTGACCCAAATCTCCCGTACGCTGGCCACAGCACTGGGGCTGAACGCTGAGTTGGCCGAGGCCCTGGCCCTGGCGCACGATATTGGCCACCCGCCATTTGGCCACGCCGGCGAGAAGGCTCTCGATCTGGCCCTCCAGGCCCATGGACTGGGTTTCGACCACAATTTGCATGCCCTGCGCATTGTGGCCTGGTTCGAGGAGCGCTACGCGGGGTTTCGCGGGCTCAACTTGACCCTGGGAGTGCGCGAAGGGATCGTGAAGCATTCCCACGACTACTCCGCCGCCACGCACCCGGAATTGGCGGAATACTTCCTCGATCGTTTTCCACCGCTTGAAGCGCAACTGATCGATCTGGCTGACGAGATTGCCTACCTGACCGCCGATCTTGACGACGGACTGGACTCCGGTGTCCTGACGTTGGGACAACTGCGAGAGGGCGTGGCCTTGTTTCGTGGATTCCATGACGAAGTACTCAGTGATTATCCGGCGGCGGCGGCCAAACTGACTGCATACGAGGCGTTGAAGCGTGTTCTGAATGCGCTGGTGACCGATTTGATGGAGGAAACGCAAAGACGGGTGACTCAAATCGACGCAACCAGACTGGCCGAAATTCGCAATGCGCCTATGCGACTGGCTGCATTGAGCCCCCAGATGGAAGCCGAAAGAGCCGCGGCAAAGAGCTTTCTCTACGCCAACTTCTACAATTCCGCCAGCATGGAAGAGGCTCACAGGCACGCCACCGAGGTGGTTCAGGGATTGTTTGCCGCCCTCATCGCCGACCCCGACCTGCTGCCGACGGACCACCAGGCGCAGATTCCTACCCAAGGGCTTGCACGCACCGTTGCAGATTTCATTGCCGGCATGACCGACAGTTACATCGAGAAATATTTCAATGGACTGTCGCGAAGTTAGCAGGCGCTTGCAGGCCGGAAGGACTTTATTGCGAATATGCTGCCCTATGAAACGTTGAAGGCGTCAGTCGATTTTTCGCGCCCCTTATACTATTCGCAGGACAATCCATTCCGAAGGACGGGGACAGATGAAGGAAACAGGAACTAGAAAAGTCGAACTGTTTGATACCAGCCTTCGGGACGGGATGCAACAGCCAAACCTCGAGATATCCGTACCGAACGCTGTTGGTCTACTTCAGCGGATGAGCGCGTTTGGCGTACGGTATGCGGAAATAGGCTTTGCAGGCGCAAACCAATTTGTAGAGGACTTGACCAGCGCGCTTTCTTCGACGGATACGGGAGTTATGAAACTGGCTCTATTCGGCAGGACACGTGGCCACGGCGCTAGAGTGCAGGAATGGCGCGACGTGCAATTCATTGTGAGCCGCAAACGCCGCGTTCCGGTGGCAGTAGTGGTCGTCAAATCGAGGCTGCTGGACGTTACGAAGTCTCTGGAAACGACGCCGGAAGAAAACCTACTGATGGCTTACGAAACCATCGAGTACCTACAGGACAACGGCCTGGAAGTATTTGTGGATCTCGAACACGCCATGGATGCCGCCTGCGGCCGACGCGAGAACGGCAATGAATGCGACGCTGAGTTTCGGGAGCGCAGCCTGGAATACTTCCACCAGATGACAGCGCAATGTGTCCGCCAGGGAGTGAGCCGCATTGTTGTTTGCGACACGACGGGCGGCGCCAGTCCTGAAGAAGTGGCCGAGGTGTTTGGTGGACTGACACGGGATTACCCCGCAGCCAGGTTTGGATTTCATGGTCATACAGATCGCGGCCTTGGCGTCGCCAACAGCCGGGCGGCCATCCTTGCCGGCGCAGTGCAAATTCAAGGCACTCTACTGGGCACCGGCGAGCGTTGCGGCAATGTGAACCTGACTACCGTAGTGGGCGGCATGCAACTCAGGGGTGAAGCTGAGTTTGTGGCTCCCGAATCGCTGCCTGGGCTAACCAGCCTTGCCCACTCTGCTTATGCGGCATTCTCGCTTGAAGCACCGCATGGTACTCCCATTGTTGGTCCGGGCGCGTTCGGCACATGGGCGGGCATGCATGGCAGCAGCGAGCGCAAGAACCCGGGGGCATACCTGTGGTGCGATCCCGCCAAGGTTGGTGCGAGCCCGACAATCGGGGTGAACGGTCAATCCGGAAGAGCTAACATCATGCTTCTTTCTGAAGCACTCGGCGTTCCTCTCGATTCCACTCAAGCGCAAGCCTTGATGGACGCCAACCAGGCGATGATTGAAGGCGGTGGCTTCACGGTTAGCGAAGTCTCGTTCAAGCTGGCTTGCATGAAGGCGCTCAATTCGCTGCACGATCGCTTCAGCATTCGCAGTTGGAGGGTATTCGACGAATCCGACGAGATCGGCAACAGATTCGTTCAGGCATTCATGACTTTGTCCATCGGCGAATCTACTGTGACAACGAGCAGGGCGGAGGGCGCAGGTCCAGTGGATTCGCTGACCAAGGCGATGCGGCGCGAGCTGGAAAGATGGTACCCCGCTTTGGCAAAGATGCATTTGGGCACCTTCAGCGTCACGGCGATCGATGTGTCGGCACATGACTCGGCAGCTCACGTGCGCGTTACAGTGAGTTTTTACGCCGACGGGTGCGAACCCTGGGTTACCGCGGGAGTGAGTAGCGATATGAACCAGGCAGCGCTGATGGCCATCGTGGATGGCTTCCACTACTGGCTAATGAAGGACCCCAACTAAATAGCTCAGCTATTTGTCTAGACAAATACTTCTTGACTTTCGAATAATGCGCGTGGTATCCAACGTAGCATTCGGGAGCGCCAAACTGTCGAGTTACTTCCCTTCCAAAGTGACTGCGCGTATGTATACCGTTCATGCACCGTAGTTATGCAGATTGAGGCTTCAGTCGAAAGAAATTGAACGCAAATTGACTTTCGTTCCACCAGCCAAGGAACACAATGGTGATGGAAAGATGAATGACATCCGTGGAAAAGATAGCCTTCTGACGCGCCTGCACGCAGACGAGGAATTCTGGTCTATTATCGATGAGCTTGCCAGGAAGCCCGAGAGCGAGCTTCGCCACATACTCCGTCCACACAACGAAGGCGGTTTCAGGTCGGATCGAGACGCTGCGATCATCGCCCAGCGGCGCAGATTGGACATTGCACTTCAGGCTCTCACATTACTCGAGATAGGCTACGAGACAGGAATCGTAAACGCGGAAGAACAGGCGCCGCCAAAAATCGAGGGCCTGAGGACACTCTTCAAATCGGACGCGTTTCTACGTTTCGCCAGCGCTTATCTCTATTTTGCCGTTCGATTCTTGTCGGACCGTCTCGCTCAGAAGCTGGGCGTCGACAGGACAGTTCAAGAGCTTGATCCGGATTCAAATAAGCGCGCATTTTCACTTTGTGTTCCACCAACGCTGCCTCTCTCTGCTGTTACAGACAGGCAACTTGCGGACTTTGTGACGCTTGAGTCGACGGAAGCCATTCAATTGGCTCTCAGCTTCCTGGATGACTTCCACATGACTCCACACGAACCTACTGAGTACGAACTCTGGCTCAGGGGGCTGCGACCTGAAGCCGGCTCGGAGCAGGCCGCTCGTTTTCTAAGTATCAGTTCGGGTCTGACAAGTTGGGTATTGTCGCGAAGTAACTTCTATTTGTCTCTCCAACCATCGGATGCGGCTCCGCAACCGCCGACCGAAGCGAAGGGCGAGGTCGAGGAGGGAATGGGAAGCCGGCCATTAGGGGGATGGATTGTTACTAACCCGGTTGCCGCGCGATTTGCTCTGGCGGACATATACTGGATTGCCCGCTTACTCAGGGCCGATGTGTCCGGGCGGGGCTCGGTAACTTATCCGAATTCTTCGTGGTTACATCTGCTTAAGTTTTATGCAACCCTGCACCACGACAGTGAACTCGAAGCATCGTTGGGAAAGGCCGAAGAGTCCATTCGGTCAGTGTTCGACTTCGTATGCGATCTTGTGCAAAACGCAATCGAATTGAGCGAGGAAAGAGACCACAGGTTCTTTGAACCGGAAGAGTTCACCAAACTTCCACCAGAGACTAAAAATTGGCGCGCTGTATTCGATGAAGAGCTGGATGAAATTCACATGCAGCGATCAAGGCGACGCTTCATTGACCCGGGAGTTACACATCAAGCAGGCCAGCATACCAGGGGTGCGCCACCGAACATCACTGGGACCGCCGAAGGCTGGAGCGAAAGAATCAAGACGGGAATGCAGCCGCAGAATCTGATTGGTCTTGCATTCTCCGGAGGTGGAATTCGCAGCGCAACTTTTAATCTGGGAATCCTGCAGGGGTTGCAGGAGTTCGATCAGCTTCGATATGTCGATTACCTTTCCACAGTCTCCGGGGGCGGCTTTATCGGGTCATGGCTAGTGGCAAATGTGCGCCGGACCGCGCATTGGCTGGGAAGGTTGACGGACTGGAGCGAATCAATCGCGCATCTTCGCGCTTATTCCAACTATCTTTCTCCGCGCACGGGATTATTAAGTGCCGACACATGGACCATGGCGGCCAGTTGGGCACGAAACGCATTCCTGATCCAACTTACAGGAGTAATGTGGCTCTTCGCGCTGCTATTGACGGCCCTCGGCACGCAGCGAGTGTTCCAGGCATACGGTCAGTTGGCCCTGTGGACAGACGTCCCTTGGTCGGGGGTACTGGCATTCAGCATGGGAGTTATCGTTACATTTACGGTTCTCTACAACCTGCATGGAACGGGTGTGGTCACCGATAAGAAGACGCGTCGATCGAAGTGGGTGAGAAACCTGGCGGTAGCGCCATCCTGGATTGGCTCCTTCGCGATTGCCGCGCTTTTGTGGGCTGATGCCAACCGGCCCTCGCCTCGTTGGCCAAGCCTGCAAGGCTTTGACACTTACTCCAGCATCTTTTTCGTGGCATGGAGATCATGGTGGTTTCTCCTGGTGAGCGCATGGCTTTCATTGCTTCTTATTGCACTCTTAACACTAACCCGCCGCGCGGCACACGCCTACTGGATCAGTACGATCTGTGTTCTGGTGCTTTACGTTGAGCTCTCCGGGGTCTTTTTCATCTTCCGAATCTGGTCAACCGATAGAGCGCATTCCCAGTGGTATGCATCCGTATTTGGTCCGGCACTTATATTGCTGGCCTTCGCGGTTAGCGTTCTATTGTTCATTGGATTCACAGGCCGAAATTCAACCGAGGGCGCAAGAGAATGGTGGACGAGGTTCGGAACCTGGCTGACGATCTACGCTGTAGGCGGCATCGCGTTATCGGGCGCCGCGGTCTTCGGACCCGAGTTGACGGCCGATTTCTGGCGGATGACCGGGAGCCCGGCAATCAAGTGGACATCGGTCGCGAGTTGGTTGGGAACCGTGATAGCTGGACTCTTTGCGGGAAAGAGCAGCAAAACCACAGGGGAAGGCGGCCGCAACAATGCAGTCGGCTTAGAGATACTGGCAAGAGTCGGCGGCTTGTTATTCATCATTGGCAGTATCTTCATTGCCGCAACCGCATTGTATGTTTTGCTTTTGGAGATTTTTACCAACATAGCACTAAAGACCGGTGATCCTCTGATAGTATTTGCCGATCTTCCCTGGTGGGCGATTCCGGTGACGCTGGCGTTTACGGTCGGTTGCGGCCTGCTTTTCTCATGGTTCTTCGAGATCAATATATTCGGGCTAAACCAGTTCTATCGGAACCGCATTGTGCGCTGCTATCTGGGAGCTGCGCGATGGTCTCCGGGGATGAGAAAGCCCAATCCTTTTACGAAGTTCGATTTCAAGGACGACATAAAACTCCAGCAGTTGAAGGAAGACCGGAAACTGGATGAATTCAACGGCCGATTCCGCGGGCCATTCCCTATCTTCAACTGCGCACTGAACCTCGCGGGGAGTTCCGATCTGGCCCTGAACACTCGTCATAGCGCCTCGTTCTCCCTGACGCCGCTGCGATGCGGATCCGATCGCCGCAAGGTGGGATATGCGCCCACACAGACAGCGGGATTCGCCGCATTCGCCGATGGGGTCATGTTGGGCCAAGCGGTTGCCATATCCGGCGCGGCTGTGAGTTCTAACATGGGCTATAACACGTCTCCGTTGGTTGCATTTCTTCTGACGATGTTTAACGTGCGCCTTGGATGGTGGTTTCCCAATCCCGGCCAGAGGGCATGGAGTCGGAGAGGGCTTCGTTTCAGCATCTATTACCTGACGAGAGAGTTGCTCGGCATCGCCGACGAAAAACGCCTGTATCTCAATGTCTCCGATGGCGGCCATTTCGAAAACCTCGGGATCTACGAATTAGTCCGGCGCCGCTGCAAGGTGATTATTGCGTGCGACGCAGAATGCGATGAGTTCCTCCAATTCGGCGGTTTGGGGAATATGATCCGGATTTGCGAGACGGATTTTGGCGCAATCATCGATATCGACGTGAAATCGATTCGCCAGCAGAAGGACGGAGTTAGTCTCGCCCACTGTGCCATCGGCAAAATCAAGTACAGCAACGGGAGTATTGGATACTTGATCTACTTCAAGGCTTCAGTTTCCGGGGATGAGAATGTGAGCGTCACCCAATATCGAGCCGCTCATCCATCTTTTCCGCACGAGACGACGGCCAACCAGTTCTTTACCGAGGATCAGTTTGAGAGTTACCGGAAGCTCGGTCAGCATGTTGTCCGCCACTCACTGAGGGGCACGTTGCCCGGAGACCACCCAGTGACGATCGCCGAACAATTGGCCGACGTTCTTACTCCCGCAGGCGGTTCCAGTGAATCATTCCTCAAGCATGCCCAAGCACTCGATGGGATATGGGAGAGGTTCCGCCAGACTTCGGTACTTCATCCTTTCATGAATGAACTGATGACGAGCGGAGCTCCGCCGGTCACTGGACCATTAACCAATGAAGAGATGTGCATGGGCCTGGAACTTATTCAACTCATGGAGGACGTGTTCCTGGATTTGCGACTGGATGACTTCTGGGATCATCCCGACAATCGAGGTTGGGCGATCCTTTTCATGAGATGGTCGCGGAGTCTTCGTTTCCGCGAGGTGTGGGTTCAGATGCGGCGCACATACGGCATCCGGTTTGAGTACTTCTGCGCGGCTCGCCTGGGACTACCCCGCGATGAGCCTATTGTGCGGGTTTAACATGTTCGCTCACCGGGCGAAGTCGGAAGATAATCCCCCCTGCCAGGATCAGCGACACCGACATGAAGAGAAACCCGGCCTGGGAGTTCCCGGTAACGGCCTGCAACAACCCAACGAGCCACGAGCCAACGAAAGCACCAAGGGCGCCAATGCCATTGATGAGCGCCATAACTTCGCCGGCGACATTCCTGGGTAACATCTCCGGGATGATGGCGAAGAAAGGGCCGTACGGCGCATACATCGTGCCACCAGCGAGGATCAAGAATCCATAGGCCAGCCAGAAGCTGTGGCTTGCTGTGATGTATGAGCCGAAAAGGAAAATTCCAGAGAGGACGAGGAACGGCCAGACAAAGTGCTTGCGGCTAAGTGTGCGATCGGAAAGGTACGCCACGGGTAGCATAAGGGCGATGGCAAGCAGGTAAGGCGCAGCGCTCAATAATCCGACGGTTTCGATGCCCCGACTCATGCCAGCTTTGATCATGGTAGGCAGCCAAATCACGAAGCCGTAGACGCCTACGCTCCAACAGAAATATTGGAGACATAGCAACAAAACGCCGGGTGTCCTGAATGCGATAGCCAAGCTTGGCATTCTTGGAAGTGTTTCTTGTTCCTGCTCAAGTTGAAGGTTGAGTTGGTCGCAGCACTCCGGCTTGAGCCAAGGCACATTGTGCGGGCGGTCGCGCACCAAGATAATCCAGACGAACGCCCACAGGATGGAAGGAATTCCTTCGATGACAAATGTCATCTGCCAGCCCACGGCCTTGATCAAGTAGCCGGTGGCAGCGGACATCCACAGCATGGTGACCGGATTGCCGAGAATCAGGATTGTGTTTGCGCGGGAACGCTCCGCTCGCGTGAACCAGTTGGTCAGCAGGATCAGCATGGCGGGCAAGATCAGGCTTTCCGCTACGCCCAATAACAACCGATCGAGTGCGAGCAGCCAGAACTGGCGAATGATTCCCGTCAATGCCGCTAACGTGCCCCAACTCAAAAGCGCAATGAAGACCAGCCGGCCCGCGCTTTTGCGCCGCGCATACGCAGCCCCTGGAACTTGAAACAGGAAATAGCCTAGAAAGAAAAGTGAACCGAGAAATGCGGCCCGGGAGTCGCTGATGTCGAGTGTCTTGGCCAGCCCGGCAGCGGCGCCGAACCCATAGTTTGCCCGGTCAAGATAGGCGAGGCTATAGGTTACGAAGACCGCGGGCAGCAGATAGAGCCATCGCCTTTGAAGTTGCTTGTGAAGTGGCCCAGCATTTCCAGTCTGCAGATTCTGCACACAAGATTTATAGCACCTCTTGCGCCCAAGATGATTTGGATCGCCTTATTGAGCGGACCTTCTATACTTAGTTTGATCTTGAAAGCGAGGCTCTCGATCGACAAGATTTCACTTGCGTCAGTCCTTGAGTCTGCCGGCGAAAGTTTGCTCCGTGTCGCCACTCACGCACCCGGACCTGCCGGGTCTCTGCCGTTATCCGCCGAGATGCTGCTGACTGAACCTTCGGGCAATCTTTTCGGTCTAAGTCAGAGCGCTGGCATGGGTTGGGACCCGTCGCGCCTGCTCGATCCGGAGTTTCTTATTCTCTCGACGCACGGCGGCATGCGAGCGGAGAATGGCGAGCCGATCGCGCTGGGATTTCACACCGGACACTGGGAAGTGGGCCTGCTGGTGGGGGAGGCGGCGCGCGAGTTGAAGGCCATGCGTGCAGTACCCTATGCGGGCGCATGCACCGACCCTTGCGACGGACGCACCCAGGGTACCATCGGCATGATGGACTCGCTTCCTTTTCGTAACGATGCCGCGATTGTGCTACGCAGGCTTATCCGATCCATGCCCACTCGAAAGGGAGTTATCGGCATCGCCACCTGCGACAAAGGACTCCCGGCCATGATGATGGCGCTGGCGTCATGTGGACAGATGCCGGTTGTGCTGGTGCCAGGCGGGGTCACGCTTTTGCCTGAATCGGGTGAGGATGCGGCCAAGGTGCAGACAATTGGAGCGCGCTTTGCGCAGGAGCAGATCACACTGGAGTATGCCGCTGAAGTCGGTTGCCGCACTTGCGCAACTCCGGGGGGCGGCTGCCAGTTTCTGGGCACCGCGGCAACTTCCCAGGTGGTGGGCGAGGCACTGGGGTTGTCTCTTCCGCATTCCGCTTTGGCGCCTTCAGGCCAGCCGATTTGGCTGGACTCCGCGCGACGCTCGGCGCGAGCTGTTCTGCGCTTGCATGAGTTACAAATGGGTGCGGTGGATGTGCTGACGCCTGCATCGCTCAAGAACGCCATGGTGGTTCACGCGGCGTTTGGCGGCTCGACTAATCTGCTGTTGCATATCCCGGCGATTGCTTTTGCCGCGAAGCTTGCGCGGCCGACCGCTTCCGACTGGGCCGACGTGAATCGCCAGACGCCACGGCTTGTTGATGCACTGCCGAATGGTCCGCGCAACTTCGCCACCGTCCAAGTTTTTCTAGCCGGTGGTGTGCCGGAAGTAATGCTACGACTGAAAGATCACGGACTTCTGGATACATCCGTACTAACCGTCTCGGGCACCACTCTCGACGAATGCTTGAATTGGTGGCGCGATAGTTCGCGTCGCCATCAATTGCGCGAAACACTCCGGGAGATGGACGGCATTGATCCTGACGAAGTGATTATGACGCCGGACGGCGCGCGGACAAAAGGCTTGACCTCGACCATTTGCTTTCCGGTTGGCAATCTTGCACCCGAGGCTTCGGTAATCAAGAGCACGGCCATTGACCCTTCTCTAGTGGATGAATACGGTGTGTATCGACATGTCGGGCCGGCAAAAGTATTTGTCACAGAAGAGGCCGCGATCCAAGCCATCAAGAGCGGCAACGTGGCGCTGGGTGATGTAGTTGTGCTGATATGCGGCGGGCCTGCGGGCGCGGGCATGCAGGAGATCTATCAAATCACGTCGGCGCTGAAGCAGTTGCCTCACTGCAAACACGTGGCCGTGCTTACCGACGCGCGCTTCAGCGGAGTTTCTACCGGGGCTTGCATTGGCCACATTTCGCCGGAGGCGCTCGCCGGTGGCGCGATAGGCAAGGTGCTAGAGGGCGACCAGATCGAGATTGTGGTTGACCGGCAGACTCTTACCGGTACAGTGAATCTGGTGGGCGACACGGAGGGATACTTCGGCGCGGAGGAAGGTCTCCGCTGCCTCGCTGAGCGAAAGCCACGGCCAGACCTGAGTCCGCATCCGTCTCTCCCCGACGACACGCGCCTATGGGCTGCACTGGTCCATGCCAGCGGGGGTGTCTGGGGAGGCTGCGTCTACGACACAGACAAGATCATTTCAATTCTGGAGAAGGATAAGTGAGACTCTACCGGACTAACCAGGGCCCTTATGTTGAGTTAGATGAAAGCTGTTACCGCGTGCCCGAAATGAATTGGGACGGGCTTGTCACCCATGGAGATTTGCATGGATACCTTTTGAGCATCGCGGAGAAGAGCAGACCTGCGAAGGACTTTTCATCGGCGAAGATTGAAGCGCCTGTGGGAAACCAGGAAGTGTGGGCCGCCGGTGTGACCTACTACCGCAGTCGCAGCGCACGGATGGAGGAGTCAAAGGTCGCGGGCGGCGGCAGTTTCTATGACCGGGTCTATGCGGCCGAGCGTCCGGAGCTGTTCTTCAAATCCACGGCAAGCCGCGTGGTCGGTACATGCAGTCATGTCCGAATTCGCAAGGACTCCGACTGGAATGTGCCGGAACCGGAGCTCACGCTGCTGGCTAATCAATTTGGCAAAATCATTGGTTACACGGCGGGGAACGACATGAGTTCGCGCGACATTGAGGGAGAGAACCCGCTTTATCTTCCACAAGCTAAGGTTTATGACGGCAGTTGCGCATTGGGACCTTGTGTTCTGGTCAGCCCCCATGCCTTGCCAGCTTCGACCTCGATAGGGTTGGAAATTCTTCGCGATGGGAATACGGAGTTTAGCGGGGCAACGACTCTTGCCGAGTTGAAGCGGGAACCCGCGCAGCTTGTCGAATACCTCTATCGCGAAATCAGTTTTCCTTTTGGATGTTTTCTCATGACTGGGACCGGCATTGTGCCGCCGGACTCCTTTACCCTTGCGAGCGGAGATGAGATCCGAATCACGATTGGGCAGATCGGGACGCTGATTAACAAAGTCGCACCAAGAGATTGAAGAACACGATGCAGTCAACTACTCGATCTCATCACGGGTCAAGGTTCCATTTGCCATGCGCATAATTCCCAGCGGATTGTTGTTCTGTAACTCTGCAGGTAACACGGCTTCGGGAAAATCCTGATAGCAAAAAGGGCGGGCAAAGCGCAAGATGGCCTGGGTTCCCACGGAAGTTGATCGTCCATCCGAGGTGGCTGGATAGGGCCCTCCATGCACCATCGCATGGCACACCTCAACGCCGGTTGGGAAGCCGTTGAAGAGCAGGCGGCCCACTTTTTCTTCCAGCACCGCGATCAAGTCGCGATGCTCGGCCAGATCTTCTTCGGTGCCATGGATGGTGGCGGTCAGATGCCCATCCAGCGCGTTTGCGGCAGCGAGTAACTCCTCGCGCGAGGTATAAGTCAGCAACAATGTTGTGGGGCCAAATACCTCTTCGGCAAGGTTTGGTTCACGCAAGAGAGAGGCTACGCTCGACTGAAACAGTGAGACCGGCTCGGCACATCCCGGACCTTCGGCCCGCAACGACTGCGCCGATAGAGTGGGGTCATTTTCTGCGGATCGCATCTGTAGTGCTGAAGCATATTTCGCTGCGATCCCTTTGGTGAGCATGATTTGCGGCTGCATCTGCAGAACCCCTTGTTTGAGCGCCGCGGAAAATATCTCGCTCTCCGGCGATTGAGGAACGAACACCAATCCGGGCTTGGTGCAGAACTGTCCGGACCCCATCGTGAAAGAACCTAGAAGGCCGCTGGCGATTGCGGAGGTGCGGGAACGCATCGCACCAGGGAGTACAAACAACGGGTTCACGCTGCCCATCTCCGCATAACATGGAATCGGGACAGGCCGAGATGCCGCCAGCTTCATGAGCGCTTTGCCCGCCGCCTGCGAGCCTGTAAACCCAACTGCCTTTACCAGTGGATGCGCAACCAGTTGCGCACCCACCTCAATCTGCGCGTCAAAGAGGAGCGAAAAAACTCCTTCGGGTAATGCACAGGCGAGAACGCATTCGCGAATGGCCTGGCCAACGAGTTCGCTGGTTCCAGGATGAGCAGGATGGGCCTTGACAATTACGGGGTTTCCCGCGGCTAGCGCGGAGACCGTGTCTCCACCGGCGACGGAAAATGCCAATGGAAAATTACTGGCGCCAAAGACAGCGATCGGGCCGAGCGGTCTGAGCATCGACCGAATGTCGGCGCGTGGGAAGGGCTTCCGTTCCGGCTGGGCGGGATCGATACGCGCATCCACCCATGAGCCTTCTTCCAGAACGCCGGCAAAGAGGCGAAGTTGATTTGTGGTGCGGGCCAGTTCACCGCGAAGACGCGCTTCCGGCAGGCCTGTCTCGCGGCGGCCGCGGTCAACAATCTCGGGAGCTATGGTCTCTAAGACCGATGCAATCGTGAGGAGAAATTTGGCCTTAGCTACTCCTGCGAGGTTGCCATAAACGGGAAAAGCTCGAGCCGCCATTTGTGCCGCCTGTTCCACATCCTCGCTGCTCGCAGTCGAGTATCCGGGCTGAAGAGTCTCTCCAGTGGCGGGATCGAATCCGTAAAAGACAGCCCCTTGCGATGAGCCATTCTGCGAGCCGATGAGCGAGAGGCCTTGAAGCGGCAAGTAGGTTTCCTTTCAATTGGTATTAAGGATACACCGCTATGAGCTTACCCTCGCGAGCTTGGTTACCCTGCCGGTTTGATTCCAATCGGAAACATAGATGTTGGCGTTCGAGTCGATGTGACATCCATGCGCCGCACTGAAGGTGGTGGCGGCGATTTCGCCTGGCTGAAGGTGGTAATTTGCCCACTGTTTCTTTTGTGGATTATCGCCGAGGAAAGCGACCGGGGTGTTGTCTTTGTCGATGATGGTGACGCGACCTTCGAGTTCGGAAATTACCGCATAGTCACCGTGAAAACTGATCTGGCATGGCCGGCGCAAATGCTGGGTTACCGTACGCACGAATTTTCCATCGAAATCAAAATGGCAGAGGCGACGGTTCTCGCGGTCGCAGACAAGCAGCAGCGGCTGGTCATAGCGGCGGTCGACGGCTAACCCGTGGCTGCAATCCATCAAGCCATCCGCGGTCCCTTTACCGGAATAACTTGCCTGATAATTCCCTTTCTTGTCGAACTTGAAGAGTCGCGAGTCACCATAACCATTGGCGATGAAGATGGAGCCATCTGGCCCGGAGACCGCCGCCGTTAACCGCCACTCGTTTGGCGCCTTGAAGCCAGCTTCCGCAGGAGCGGTAATCTTCTGCACAACCGTACCGTCCGTCTTCATCTTGATGAACAGCCAGTTCTCTTTCGGCGTTCCCTTCTGCACGGTGGCGTAGAAGTACTCGTTGCCATTCTCCTCGGCATAGACCATCGAATGAACTTCGGGATACTCACCGGCAATCGTCTTCAGCAGCACACCATCCGGGCTATAGACTAAGACCCCTGTCTCGCTCTGTGTGCTGACGTAGACGTGCCCGGCCTTGTCGGTTGCAATTCCTCCGTGCGTCCCGCCGAAAGACTTTGCCGCGGGCAACTGCCCCCATCCCGGAACTACCTGGTAAGTCCACTCGCCATTTCCTGTCTGCATCATTCCTCCTCTTGAGTTATTAGCTGCGTTACCCGCCTGCGCGTTGGCGCGCGTGCCCGCCAGAGCGGCCAACGCAGTGGCTCCAGTCACAGCGATAAATCGCCGCCTGTCCAATCCGCTTGTTCTATCTTGACCGGGAGTTCGATTCATTGCGTATTCCTCGCGATAGTCTGCATCGCTACCGCCGGTTGAGCTGGAGTGTTATAGAGATAGACGTGACGAAGATTCTTCATTGATCCAATCGATGCCACGGCTGCCGCGGTTACCTTCGTCCCGCTTAGGTTCAAGTAAGTTAATTCTGATAGAGGAGCAAGCTTCGCAAGTCCGTCTCCGGTTACTCCGGTTCCTTCCAGGTGAAGCGCGCGCAGGTGAGTAAACCTGCTCAACGCATCGAAGCTCGCATTCGTCACAGCGGTACGCCCCAACTCCGCTTCGACTATATAGGGTGCGAACTTCTGGAACTGGGCAAGTTGCGCATCGCCGAAGCTTGCCGCGACATCCACCGTATTCAGAATCAATCCATCCGAGGGCTTGCTCGATACCTGCACGAGCTTCGCTCCCTGGCCCTTGTCTATCTGCTGGATTTCGGAGAGTACGCTGCTATAGTCCGCCACCGGCTGCAGCGGCAATTCCGCCGACTCGTTGCTGGTCGAGATCCCCGCAACGGTCGTCGCAATGGGCGAAGCTCCCTGCTCAACCCATGCCTTGATCCGCGCGATCTCTTCCGGCTTCAATGGCGGCTTGCCCTCCGCGGGCATGAACTGCTTGTGACTCGATGGGAGCGTCACGCGCTGAAGCAACAGACTCTTCTCCGGGCTGCCCGGGACAATGGCAAGTCCATCCTTGCCGCCCTTCATCAGCAAGTTATAGGAGTCCATGCGCAAGCCGCCTTTGACCTTTCCCTCGCCGTGACAGACGAAACAGTTTGCGTCGAGGATTGGGCTGATTTGCTTGACGTAAAACGACCCGGAGCCTGGTGCATTTGCCTGAACGGCTCTGCCCCCGAAGATATTCTCTAGCGAAACCGGCATGTATTCGGTGAGGTAATTTCTTCCATGCGTCAAGGAGCCACCCTGGTCCGCGGTCCAAGCCAACAGCAGCAGCAAGCCAGTTAGCATCGCCGGATACACTCGTGGGACGGCTCCAATAGACCACCAAGGCCGCGCCAGCACACATAACAGTACGGCGATGGACAATGCGATCCCGCCCCACATATGCCGCGTCATGACGACACCTACGGTTCCGCTGCCGTATGCAAGGAGGTAGCCAAGCGTTAACGCGCCGAGGCAGAAGACGAATGCCAAGCCAAGTACAAATCCCGCGGCCTCACGGAGCGCCGGCCGGAAGGCTCCGGCAATCTCAAGCAGCGGTACCAATACGATAAGCCCAATGGGAAGATGCACCATCAGCGGATGGAATCGTCCCAGAAATTGCTCCCAGTCCGTGTGCGGCCTGCCATCCAACTTGAAGAGTAATGGCAGCATCAGCAGCGCCACGCTCATCAACAGCGAGCCGAACCAAATCGCCCTTGTCAACTTGTTCTTCGGAAGCAGCCGATCCGCGAGCACGGCCATCTCTTTCATTCTCTTCACGCAAGTAACCCCGGTACGACACTTGCCGGGGTTGGTCCGGTGAGCTTCTGATCCAGTCCCTGGAACTTGTAAGCCAGCTTGTTGTGGTCGATGCCCAGGCAGTGCAGGATGGTTGCGTTGAAGTCCCGAACTGTGACCGGGTCCTTGACCACGTTATAGCTGTACTCATCTGTTTCGCCATAAGTGATCCCCGTGCGCACGCCGCCACCTGTCATCCAAGTGGTGAAGCATCGCGGATGGTGATCACGGCCATAGTTATCCTTGGTCAGTCCGCCCTGGCTATAGACGGTGCGGCCGAACTCTCCGGCCCAGACCACGAGCGTGTCATCCAGCAACCCGCGCTGCTTCAGATCGGTTACCAGCGCATAGGATGCGCGATCTGTTTCCTGGCAAAGCGTCGGCAGCACTCCAGTAACATCGCCATGAACATCCCATCCACGTTTGTATATCTGGGTAAACCTAACCCCACGCTCAGCCATTCGCCGCGCTAACAGGCAGTTATATGCGAATGTGCCCGGCTCCTTGGCATCGGACCCATAAAGGTCCCATGTGGACGGCGGTTCCTTGCTCAGATCGGCAAGCTCCGGCACCGATGCTTGCATGCGGTACGCCATCTCATACTGGGCAATGCGCGCATTCGTCTCGGGGTCGCCTAACTCCTCCAGTGTTTGCCGATTGATTTCCTCGACTGCATCGAGCATTTTGCGGCGCACCTCGCGGTCGACTCCGTTCGGATCGCTTAGATAGAGCACCGGATCGCCGCCGGATCGCAACCCTACCCCGGCGTATTCCGACGAAAGAAAACCGCTGCCCCACAGTCGCGACGACACCGGCTGGTTGTTCTCCTTGGGATTGACCTTGGTCTGGAGCACCATGAAAGTGGGAAGGTTGTCATTCATGCTGCCCAACCCATAAGCAAGCCACGAACCCATGCAGGGCTTGCCTGCGTTCATGTTCCCCGTGTTCATAAGCATGATAGCCGGCTCGTGATTGATGGCTTCAGTGTTGGTCGATTTTATGATGGCCAGGTCATCGACCATGCGTGCGGTATAGGGCAACAGATCGCTTACCCACGTGCCCGTCTTGCCGTACCGCTTGAATGCCCAATGCGACGGCGCAATCGGAAAGCGGGCCTGTCCTGCGGTCATTCCCGTCAACTGCTGCCCTCCTCGCACCGAGTCGGGGATATCCTTGTCGTAGAGGGCGGCCAGATTTGGTTTGTAATCCAACATGTCGATCTGGGGTGGACCGCCTGACATGAAAAGGTAGATTGCGCGCTTTGCCTTGGGAGCAAAATGAGGCAGCCTGAGGTATTCTCCCGAAGGAAGCCCTTGCGCTCCCTTGGTATCCGCAGCATGCGCATCGCCGATGAGGGCGCGGCCGCCGAGCAGATTCGCCAGCGCCGCCCAACCAAGCACCTTGCCTGTGCGTCCCAGGAAACGCCGACGCGTCTCGATCGCCGCCCATTCCTGCTTCAATCCCTCGGGAATGGGAAAATCCAGAACACTGGGGCCGCACTCGGTATCGGTACAAAGAGGATGCTGCTTCATAAAGGACCTCCACTTACTTGGTTACTGTCTCGTCCAGATTCATCATCTCGCTGGCCACCATCGTCCATGCCGCCAGTTCCGGCTCTGGGATCGACGCTTTGCTCGGCTTTTCGCCTACTGCTACGAGATCATGAGCGGCCTTGGGGTCAGCCAAATAGTGCTTCTCCATTTGTGCCAGTGAACCTTTTAGCACGGAAGCCATGCGAGGGGATGGATCACGCGATTGCAGGATTTCGCCCAATAACTTGATTCGCTGGTCCGGCTGCTGACCGCCTTGCTGGATTACTCGCTCGGCAAGCGCTCGCGCAGCCTCGACCCATTGCACACCGTTCATAGTGACAAGTGCCTGCAAGGGCGTATCCGTTCGCTGGCGTCGGGTGCATACGGCGTCGCGCATGGGTGCGTCGAATGCATCCATGTCCGGCATCGTCGCCATACGCTTCCAGTAGGTATACATACTTCTTCGATAGAGCGCCTCCCCTTGTCCCTGCGTGTACTTGACGGTATCGCTGGTGGGATAGCTCACCTGCTCCCATATGTTCGCGGGCTGATAAGGTCTCACGCTGGGGCCGCCGATCTTATTTGTCAGCAGCCCGCCGGACTGCAGCGCGATATCCCGCAGCATCTCTGCATCCATGCGGAAGCGCGGGCCGTGAGCCAGGAGGAGGTTTTTAGGATCCTTGGTGAGTTGCTCGGGCGTCGACTTCGCACTCTGCCTATAAGCTGTCGACATCACCATCAGCTTATACATGTGCTTGATGTTCCATCCGCTCTCACGGAATTCGACGGCGAGCCAATCAAGCAATTCGGGATGCGAAGGCCGCTGGCCCATGATGCCGAAGTCTTCTGTTGTCTCTACCAGCCCGGCGCCAAACAGCTCGTTCCACATGCGATTCATGGTGACTCGCGCCGTCAAAGGATTCTGATCGCTGACCGTCCACTTGGCGAGGGCCAGCCTGTTGTGGGGCTCGCCCGCCGGTAATGGGGGGAGATAATGCGGTGTGTTTGCCTCGACCCTTTCTGTGCGGGCCGTATACACCCCGCGCGTCAAGACATTTGCATACGCAATCGAATTCCTCTCCCAGGCCACGATGGACAAGTCACCTCCGGCGGAGAGCTTTTCCAATTGTGCATCCAGTTGCTTGATCTGACTCTGGATCGCCCTGGAGGAGTTATCCACGTCGTTTAGATAGAACTCGCTCACCACATGCCATTGGTCCTGATTCCATTGAGCGATGGGTCTGGAAGTTAGTTCCGCGACATAGTCTTCAACGGGCAGCCGCTTCGATTCTTCCGCGGTGAGCGCACGGGCATAGAGACGAATGTCCTGGTAGCGAGTGTCCTGCGCGGGAGTTGAGTCGGGATATCTCCAACCTAGCTGCATCGGGGCCTGGGTCCGTATCGACGCCCGTCCGAGTGCATCGAAAACTACGCGAGTGGCGACCGGTGCGCCATTCACATAGATCTTGACTCCGGAGGCTTTGCCCGATCCGTCGTAGGTAAAGAACACATGATTCCAGCGGCCGTCCGCAGGCACGGGATCGACAGCGGAGACCTTGATGGCAACGAGCGGCGTGGTGTCTTTGGCTTGCGGGGGTTCCTTCGGCTTGGCCTCAGGCTTCTCGGGGGGTTGCTTCTTTGTTCCATCCTTGTCGGGCGCAAGATCCTTGACCGTTAAGTCTTCCGGCGTTGGATAGCGGAACTTGTCTTTGACGGGAGCCTGTTTCTTCTTTGCCGCTGCTTTGGGAAGAGGCTGTTCCTTTGGCGCTTGATTTACAAGGTCGACGCTGAGTATGCCATTGTCGATGAAGAGATCCCAGCCGCGGTTGTGCTGGGTCGCATCCATCTTGGAAATCATTGTGCCGGTGTTGTCCACCGCAACATGCGGGGCGGAACGCAACATGAACCACCCACCCGAGGAAAATGCCTGACTCGATTCAAAATCACCGGTTTGTCCCAACATCACGCGGGAGCTGGTATCCATGCGGAAGTCTGGCCACAACCAGGTTGTCTCGCCCCATTGCGGCTTCGACTTGCCGATGGGAAAACTGGCCGGCTGAGCATTCGGTGCGCTGTTCTTGAGCACTTCGCCTCCGCCCTCGTCAAGGCGCAGACGCAGGATCAGCTTGTCGGCGACGACGGGTTTTGCCGGATTCTGCCGCGACTCGATCCAGTGCTCGACGAGTGTGTGGGAGTGCAAACGCATAGTGTTCAGTTGCGCGGCAAGGTCAGATCGCTTTGCCAACACACTGTTGTATGGTTCCAGATTCTGCGCCTTGGGGATGCGAGTTACCGGCTCCCAAACCGGCCTGTCGCCATTGAAAGGCCGCTCGTCAATGTTGTTGAAGAACGCGGTGAGCGCGTAGAAGTCCTTCTGGGTGGTGGGATCGTACTTATGGTCGTGACAGACCGCGCAACCTACAGTTAGACCCATGAACGTGGCACCGAAGGCCTCCGCTCGCTCCCGGGCAATGTTCACACGCAGTTCTTCCGGGATGGTGCCGCCTTCGTTGCTGCTTACTCCGAGGCGCACATACCCGCTGGCAATAAGTGGGTCAAGATTTTTGGCGGGAAGAAGATCCCCGGCGATCTGCTCCATGGCGAATTGGTCGAACGGCTTGTTTTTATTGAAGGCGCGAATCAGATAGTCACGATAAGGCCAGATGTCGCGGCTGTTGTCGAAGTGCAAGCCATAAGTATCGGCGTAGCGAGCGTAATCCAGCCAGTAACGCGCGCGCGCCTCGCCATAACTTGGTCGTGCCAGTAGTCCATCGACAAGACGCTCATAGGCCTGGGGCGAGTTATCTTTCACGAATCCGCTTACTTCCGCGGGAGCAGGCAGCAATCCCGTGAGATCCAGTGTTACTCGGCGAATCAACGTTTCCTTGTCCGCCTCGGGCGATGGATGCAGGCCTTCCTTCTTCAATCGCGCAAGGATAAACGCATCAATCGGCGTCTTCGCCCAACCATCCTGCTGGGCGGCAACAGGGAGCGGCGCTTTGCTGGGCTTTTCGAAGGCCCAATGCGGCCGATAGGCGCCACCCTCCTTCACCCATTCCCTCAGGATGGCAATTTCTTCGGGCTTCATCGGCTTGGCTTCGCCGAGCGACGTCTGCGGCATGAGGTGATGGGGATCTTTGGATTCAATGCGCTTGACGAGTTCGCTCTTCTCCGGATATCCGGGCACAATCGCGTCGGGATGCCCCGGTCGCTTCTTCATTGCCGCTTCTTCGAGATCAAGCCTCAGCCCGGCCTTGCGCATTTCAGGGTCCGGGCCATGACAACTGAAGCAGTGGCTGGCGAGAATCGGCTGCACGTCCTGATTGAAATCAAGATGCTGTGCATTTGCTACGCGCGCAGGGCGGTTGCGACAGCCCACTGCCGGCCCCAGCACCGCCGCCGCCACCAGCAGCACCGCGGCGGCGGCGAAGAGTGCTGGATTGTATCGAACTAACATCCGTGAAATGAATGGTTTATGGTCGATCTTCGTCAATCGGGTGTACCGATCCTCTTGCTTCGCCTGTGATGGTCTCGGGCGTGGTTGGGTTCAGTTCTCCCGATCTGTTTTTCGGGTCCCCGGCACGGTTTCAAGTGATTGATAGCCAGCCAGACGCAGGGGAAGCGGGAGCGTCCCTGATAACCAATCCACCTAAGCATTTCATCCAGCAATGATGGTTGTCCAGAGGCGACGCTAAGCGGTTTATTCCGCGACCTTTTCAGGGCTGCTCAGGCGTTTTTGGTGAGCGCCCGGATCACCATACCCAGCAGGGCAAGCACCACCGCTCCCCAAAATGCGGCGAGCATTCCGGTGACATGGAAGCCACGCACCAGGTTGGACGCCAACAGGATCATCATTCCGTTGATGACCAGCAGAAACAGCCCCAGGGTGAGAATGCTGATGGGAAAAGTGATGATCTTCAACAGCAGGCCGAGTGTCGCATTCAGCAGGCCGATAACCAGCGCCGCCACCAGCGCCGGTACCAGTCCTGCAACATTGAAACCCGGCACCAGTTGAGAAACAACCAGCAGGGCTACCGCACTTAACAGCCAATGAATCAGCAGTCTGATCATTCCGTCATTCTCCTTGTCGCTTCTGCTCGGGCCTTGGGTTCGGGTCCGATGCGAACCATCAGGACCGTTATAGCATGATGAAGAGCCAAGCTGCACTAAATCAACGAGTTCAATCTTGTGCGACCTTTCGTGAAACGATGGGTCCAACAATTGATGTTGTCTCGAAAGCTCAATTCAGAGGAGATTCCTTCATGCGCGCTCTCTTTGCCCTTGGCTTTGTGAGCTTTATTTCGCTCATGACCGCGCAGACGCAACCGGCGGTCAATCCTCCTCTGCCCGAAATTCGACAGCTTATGCGCGAGGTAATTGAGCACCAGAGGCAGCTTGACAAGGTACGCGAGAGCTACACTTACACCTCATTGCGGACTACCGACGACATCGACTCCGACGGGCAGGTGAAGAAGACCGAGACGCAGGAGTACGAGGATTTCTTTGTCAACCGGCACGTGATTGAGCGCCTGGTGAAGAAAGAGGGTAGACCTCTGAGCGATCACGACCAGCAAAAGGAAACTGAACGCGTTACCAAACTGGTGGAGAAGGCGGAGAAGACCCCCCCGGATCAGTCGTTGGAAGGCCAGAGCATCAGTGTGAGCCGCGTGCTGGAGATTATGGACGTTCGCAATCCCCGCCGCGAGAGCTACCGTGGCCGACTGGCGATTGTCTTCGATTTTATTGGCCGCAAAGACGCCAAGACCCACGGCCTGGCCGAAGACGCTTCAAAGAAGCTCCAGGGGACGGTGTGGATTGACGAAGCCGACCGGCAGGTTGCGCATCTTCAAGTAAGCTTCAACGACAACTTTCGTGTTGCCGGAGGCCTGGTGGCAAGCATCGGAAAGGGGTCCAACTTCCATTTCGACCAGGCGCCCGTCAATGGCGAGTTGTGGCTTCCGACCGGAGGCGAAGGCAGCATACAAGCCCGCGTCCTGTTGCTCAAAAATTTTCGCCAGCACTTTTCCGAGCGCGACTTCGACTTCAAGCGCTTCCGAGTCGAGGCGCAGCAGGCGAAGGATGCGAAGGCCATGCCAGAGACAAAACAGTAGCCTGCGTGACGGCAGCAAGCAAGTCAATTGGAGTGGGTGCAAGTACGCGCGCAAGCTTTCCATATCGCGAATCGATTCTTCGGGCGGGCGATACCTTTGCCCCATCCATTGGATCGATAACTGGTTCCGGCGGAGCGGGTACCTTAGGCCCGAGGAAGGACTTGAGGTGCTGGAGATCGAAATCTTAAATCGTAACGCTGACGCATAAAAGGATCATTCCAACCGAATTGTGCCTGCTACGTGGGATGCGGTAGGCTTGGCTGCGTAATTCTCACGCGTGTTCGCGGCGTGGAATCGAGGCAGCGAGTGTGGTTTGGAATAAAGGTTGTTGCAGTTGAAGCGGCCGCGCTGGGACTGATTCTTTTTGCGGCCCGAAATTGCTTACAAGCGCAAGCAACGACTCAAGAGGACCCTGCGGGAGATGTGGCCGCCAATCCCGGTCCGCTGGCGCACGACGTTTCCCCTGCCCTGAACAGGCGCGCGATCCGCAAGGCCATGCGCAAAGTTGGAGACTGGCAATTGCGCAGCGGCGAAAACCGCTTCAGCACGGACTGGACGTTTGCAGCGCTCTACGACGGCCTACTGGCAGCTTCGCGGACAACCGGCGATGCCCACTACCACGACGCGGTGCTCAATTTTGCAGAGCGAACTGGCTGGAAGCTGGGGCCGGTCTTTGCCAACGCCGACGATGAAGCGGTCGCGCAGTCGTATCTCGATTTGTATTTCGAGCACCAGGCGCCGGAACGGATTGCAGCCATCAAGACGGAAGCCGACAAACTCCTTGAGCGGCCCGATGACAAAGGAAAGGACCTTTGGTGGTGGTGCGATGCGCTGTTCATGGCCCCGCCCACACTGGCCCGGCTCGCCAAAGCCACGGGAGACGCGCGTTACCTGGACTATATGGATCGCGAATGGACCCTGACTTCGGCCCACCTTTACGATCCGGCAGCGCATCTCTACTTCCGCGACGCAAGCTATCTCGGACAGCACGAAAGGAACGGCGCCAAGCTGTTTTGGTCACGGGGCAACGGCTGGGTGTTGGGCGGCCTGGCCAGGGTTCTGCCTTACTTGCCCGCCAATCACCCCACTCGGGAGCGGTACACGACGCAGTTTCGCCAGATGGCGCAGGCGGTTGCAGCCATTCAGGGCACAGACGGCTTGTGGCGCAGCGGGTTGCTGGATGCAGGGGACTATGAGTACCCCGAGGTTTCCGGATCGGCGTTCTTCACGTTCGCGCTGGCCTGGGGCATCAACGAGGGTCTGCTCGACAGGCAGACTTACCAGCCCGTGGTTGCCAAAGCCTGGCGGGGCTTGCTGACCCACATCTATGCTGACGGGCGCCTGGGCTCGATCCAGAAGATCGGGGCTGCGCCGGGAAGTCTCAGTCCCGGAGGGAGTTATGTCTATGGGGTCGGCGCTTTTCTGCTGGCGGGATCCGAGGTTGACAGGATGTCCGGGGGGTCACCAAGGCGGTAATTGTCCTCTGGCCTGAGACAGCATCCAGGGGCCGTTAAATCGTCACTGACTGAGGTAAAAGGTGAGTTTTTTGGCTTAAACTGGCCTGAATTGCAGGATTTTGTTTACTGGTAAGTTAATAGGGTAGATTTGTAGGTTATTCATTCATTGATGCTTATGGACTTCAATGGGTGAATAAAGTAGTAAAAACGCCCAAATTTATTCTTTCGTATCGCGATGAGGGTCGCCGTGGCGGGGGTTGGATTCGACCACGCCAAGCTTCCGCCGTCCTCCTCGACCTTCCATAGATATTGTGCGCCAAAGGACCGTAATTCGATGCAAAGTAGTGCCAGGAAACTTCGAACAGGCTCGTCTTGAGCAGCCGACATTCCCTCCGGGGCTAAAGCCCATTGATTTTATTGGCTTTATCGGCATCCTTCGGCTCCGCTCAGGACACGCTAGAAGTCGTACCCTGTTACAAAGCCCACAAACCGGTAGCTGGAAGAGTATTATTCCCGATTTGGGCCACGAAATCTGGGATTTTCTCGCCAAGTTAGTGCTTTTCTCGCCAACAGGTTGAGTGAACCAGTATCGATTTAGTAAAATTGGCAGATGGTTAGAAAACAAAAATCAAGCAACACGAGCCCTACTCCTCCACTCCGGATATGGCTGCTGGCTTGCGCTTCCTCGGTTGCACTGACCGCGCTGGTGATTTCACTTTCCACGCGGATTGTGCAAGCAGATGCGCACCTTTCCCAGCCAGTGGCAACCGCGACCTTCGCGGATCCGGTCCAGAGCGCAACTCCGGCTTTGCTTGCGCCAAGAAAACCTGAAGGCAAACATGCCCGCTTGACGAGTCACGGGGTAGCCTCCTGGTATGGCGATGTGTTCAACGGAAGGCGTACCGCAAGCGGCGAACGCTTCGATATGAAGGCGATGACGGCCTGTCACCCTACACTTCCATTCGGTTCAGTAGTGCGGGTTATCAATCGCAAAAACCATCGGTCGGTAGTGGTCCGCATTACCGATCGCGGGTACCTTTACGGAGGACGAATCATCGACCTTTCCTATGGGGCTGCCCAGCAGCTTGCAATGACCGATGCGGGAATAGCGAAGGTCGATTTGCAGGTGATCTCCCTTGGAAGGCCTCATCGCGCCCAATAATCAACTTGTCACTCGATATGTTGGCAACGGCCAGCCCTGGGGGCTGGCCGTTGCCATTCTATGGAGCAATTCAATTGGAAGGCAATTTGTAGACCACAGTCGCTTCCTTCGATAGCGTGTATCCAGGAGCGATGGCAACGGCCCTCAGGGTCTCCGTCGCCGATATCGTGATCGTTCCGGTGTATTTGGTTGAACTCGTCGTCGGCGTACTTCCGTTGGTGGTGTAGTAGATGGTGGAGCCAGTCGTCGCGTCGCTGATGGTCACCGTCTGTGCCGAAGTGTAGGTGCCCGCCGACGGAGAGAAGGTCGGCGTCGCTGCCGGGGGCGTGATGGTGTAAGCGGCTGTGGCCACGGCGCTTGCGGTGTAGCCAGTGGCCGTAGCAATCGCTTTCAGCGTCTGCGTGGATGACACCGGGATCGCGGCGGTGTACCGGGTCGAAGAAGTGGTCGGCGTACTTCCGTTGGTGGTGTAGTAGATGGTGGCGCCANNGCCAGCCGTCGCGTCGCTAATGGTGACCGTTTGCTGCGTGGTGTAGGTCCCTCCCATAGGAGAGAATGTGGGCGTTGCCGCCGGGGACGTGATGGTGTAAGCGGCTGTGGCCACGGCGCTGGTGGTATAGCCAGTGGCCGTGGCAATCGCTTTAAGCGTCTGCGTGGATGACACTGTAATCGCGCCGGTGTACCGGGTCGAAGAAGTGGTNNGGTGGTGTAGTAGATGGTGGCGCCAACCGTCGGACAAGCGAGAGTGACAGATAGCTTTACGGCATATTGGCCCGCGGGCAGAGAGAACGCGGGTGTAGCCGTTTGAGGCTCGATAACATAGGCCGCCGCCGCCACCGGGGACAGACTTCCGCCGGCGGCGATCGCCGTGGCCTTGATGGTGTCCGAGGACGACACCGCTATGGGTCCTGTGTACCTGAGTGAATTGGCCGTCGGCGTGATCCCGTTTCTCATGTAATAGATTACTGCCCCGGGAGTGGCATCGGTGATGGTCACAGACTGTGCCGAACTGTAGGCGCCTGCCGGTGGGGTAATCACCGGCAAGGCCGCAGGTAATAGGACGGTATAGGCTATCGTGGCCACGGCGGACACCGAGTAACCCGGGGGGATTGCGATGGCCTTGACAGTTTCCGACTTGGATATCGCGAGTTGCGTCGTGAATCGAGTCGAGTTGACCGTTGGTGTAGACCCATCTTCGGTGTAATAGATGGCCGCGTTGGGAATCGCATCGAGGATGGCGACATACTGAATGACGTTGAAGGGGAACCATGCATTCACGGAGAAATATGGCTTTGGCGCGGGCAGCGCGACGACGTAGGCCGCGGTGGCCACCGCGCTCGGCATATAGCCTGCAACCACGGCTATGGCTTTGAAGGTTTGATTGGTGGATACAGTGAGCGCACCCGTGTACTTTGTCGAAGCGGTGGTCGGGGTAGTCCCGTCGGTGGTGTAGAAAATTGAAGCTCCATACGTGCCATCCGAAATGGCGAGAGCAAAGACCCGGGTATAGGTTCCGGATGGCACGTTAAACACCGGGGCACCGGCGGCCACCACCGCAACCAGGATTTGAACAGTATGCACATGTCCGCCGCCGCTTGCGGTCACGACCACCGCATAAACTCCGGACGCCAGGGCAGATGCGACTTTGATGGTGATCGCATCCGTGGCGCTTGTGCTCAAGACTGGCGATGCCGTCGCCAGGGTAGCGGCAAGGCCGTTAGGCGCGGACGCAGTCAGAGTCAAGGGTCCGTTGAACCCATTGATCGATTTCAGTACCAGGGTGCTGGAGCCAAATTGGGCGAGAGCGATCGGCACTTCTGGGTTCAAGGTTGTGATGGAGAAATCGGCCTTCGAAACGGTGACGTTCAACGGATTTGAGGTTCCCGGATTGTAGTTGGCGTCGCCTTGGTACACGGCGGTGACGATGTTTACGCCATTGGCGCCGGAGTAGCCGGGGATGGTGATGACGGCCTTTCCCTGGCTAAGGTTTGCGATCTGATATAGGGCCTGGCTATCGCCGATGAAGGCCACGCCGCCTGTGGGCGCCGGCTTTCCCGCAGGGCCAGTGACTGTCGCGGTCAAGGTAGAATTCTGGCCAGGCAATGGCTCGGCTAAACTCGAAGTCAACACTACGGCCGGTGTGAGCTTGCTTGACAAAGCGATGACCGTGCCGCCGTTGGAAGAGCTTCCCAGCCAGTTCGTATCTCCGCCATAAGGTGCAGTCAAGGGCAGAATGCCTGCGCTACTTTGCTGAAGGTGACGACGGCTTCAAGGCTGGCGTTACCCGAGACGCCAAAGGCTTGCCACGGAACGGACTGCGATTGGCTTCCCAGCTTGACGGTGACGGCGCCAGTGGGAGGCGTGCCGTAAAGGGGCATATAGCCGGTGGACAATTTCACGTCCACTGCAACGTTGGCTCCGGCGGAAACCGTGCGCACCAAGGGGACGATGGCCAAGCTGGTGCTACCCGGAATGACTGTGAATGCCGCGGCAACGGCGTTGAATGAGGAGGCGTAGCTTGGATCACCGGAATAGGACTCACTGACAATGTGGTTCCCCGGCGCGAATACCCCGGTAGACCACTCCGCTACACCGCCGGCATTGAGTGTCTGTAACGAAGTGGTGACTGCCGCGCCGATCTTGTCGGTGAAGGCAACGGCGCCCGTTGCGGTTGCTGGCTGGTTGGGCAATGTCGCGTTCCTGCCGACCGGTTGCGCGTCGAGGAAGATTTCCGCCCCGTATGGGACCGTGATGCCGAGCGAAAGAGGATAGAGATACAAGTCATAGGGGTTCCATGCCCAATTGGCCGCCACCAGCGAGGGGGTCTCCTGGCTCACCGTGACGATTACGGGCGATGACTTGCTGGCAGCGAAGGCTCCATCGCCCCCATAGACCGCCATCAACTGGTAGTTTCCGCCGGGCAGGTTGTCCACCAATGCATAGAAACTGCCGCCGGTGAGCGGCAAGGCATCGAGGCCGGCGTAATGGGTGATTCCGTCGAGTCCGATGAGGCTGACGGAGCCGGACGGAGTCCCTGAACCTGCAGCGGGTGCGATGGTGCCCCTGATGGTGGCCGTCTTGCCATGGACAATACTGGCCGGGCTCACGCTGAGGGTAGCGGTTGTGGGTCGCAGGGAAATCGAACTCCAGTATTTGACCAGGTTGGCAACATCCACGCTACCCAAGCCTGTAGCCAGGTCATAACCGGCGGCGGAGGCATACCCGCTTTCAACCTGGTATCCGGCAGCGATGGTCCCGGCCCTACCCGAAACACAATTGGCCGTTCCCGGATAGCAGAGCACCTGGTTGCTGCCAACAGTCACATCGCGGAAAACCCCTGGTTGCCGGGCAGCGAGGGAGTAGTAGATGAAGTTCGCCTGTCCTGCCCAACTGCCGGTGCTCTGGTTGACCAGGGCCTGGATGGCGGCCATGGCCGGAGAGGATGCGGATGTTCCGCCGACAGCAGTGATGATGACCGCGCCACTCGCGTTCAAGTTGGCACTGCTGCAATCGCCGGGCTGGGCACAGATGGGATAGAAACTGGAATTATCTCCAGTGGCCGCGAACAGGGAGACATCGGGAAGATCGCGGACCTTATCGGCGGGAACACCCGGACCAAGCTGCCATGCAGGCTTGGGATATCCTTGGGGCGCACTTCCGGCGGGGTAAAGCGCAGCCCTGCTGGCGCCTCCGCCACCGGCCATGATGGTTTGGGAGGAGAGGTTCGCGGGCTTGCCGCCATCCGCCAGGTTGAAGCCAAAGAATTCGTTCCAAGCCTGCTCCGGGACAGGCTGCTTAAGCGAGAGGACTGCGGACGGTGTCGGGCTTGTCCAGTAGCTGGCTAACTGCGCATTGATGGCGGAAGAAGTGCCGGCATACTGACTGTAGTAGAAATCGGTTCCGCCGACGGCTACGTTATAGGGCGTGGATGCGATGCCATTGACCTGGAGACCTCCATAGGCGACGTTCTGGACATCGAAATCATCGCACCCGGCCGATCCGCCGTCGCCAGCCGATACGAACGAAGTCTCCCCCTGTGCAGCAGCCTGTTGCCACAGCGCATTCCAGAAGGCGTTGCCGCTGGGGCCCAGTTGCGCTTCGCACTCGCCGTAGCTGGTGCTGATTACACTGGCAAGGTCGTCTTCCACGGCGCGCAGGGCCGCGAGGGCAAGACCATTGGTCAAGGCCGTTCCGCCCGAGGTGTAAAGCATGATGGTGGCATCCGGCGCAACCGAACCCGCAATCTCGACGTCAAGATAGGCTTCCGTTGCTGCGTAATTCTCTCCGGGATCGGTCCCGTCCACCACCACCTGTGGCAGGTTTGCACGCAACCCAAAGAGCGTCCGATAAGACTGAACTAGACTCAGGTCAACGTTCGAGGCACTGATAATGGCAATGGACTGCCCGGCACCTTTGATTTTGTTGTTGTAAACCGGGGTGATGTTGTATTGCCTGACGAAATCGCCCGGCGACACCACGTAACTGACTCCAACCGCGGACGAATAGGACCATTGTGGAGAGGCCTGGTGGGTTTTGGAATCGAATCTGGCGCTGCCAAGCACCTTGGAGTACGGCTTCGGGTGAAAATCCCCCATTGGGGCCAGGCCGGCGACGACCGGTGCCAACGCGGCAGGCACCGCGACATCTGCGGCGCTTGCCAGATGCGCCTGACCGTTGAGCGCGTAGCGGTGAATCTCCGTTTGGAACGCTTTGCGGAACTGGCTGGCCGTTCCCGAGAACTCGATTGATCCGCGCCCGGCGTGAACCTTTCTGACGGTGAAGTTGTGCGACTCCAGCCACGCGGCTACCGCAGCCACATCCGAGTCGGCCGGGCCGAAGCGGCGCCCGAATTCCTCCGGCTTGAGCCATTTGTGAAAAGAGGGGCTTCCCGGCGTGTTCGCAGCTTCAATGAAATCCCTGAGTTCCGCCTCCTGAGCCTCCGAGCGCTGGAGCAGCAGGAGCATACGGCCGGTGGGCAGGGAGTCTTCCACGGCGCCCTGATCGAACCTGGCCTGGGCCACGGGATGCACGCCGCCACGCAGGACTACCCTGTCGGATTCATCCACGGGAC
Source organism: Acidobacteriaceae bacterium (assembly GCA_003151985.1). GTDB lineage: Bacteria > Acidobacteriota > Terriglobia > Terriglobales > Acidobacteriaceae > Telmatobacter. The sequence continues at coordinate 14,028 of PLZC01000073.1, read as the reverse complement.
CGTTGACACGCGGGGCAATCCGCGAAAGGGAGGGTGAGCCTGACGGGTCTTGCGCCGCTGCCGACAAGGCTGCGCCGAGAAAGAGGAATACTGCAACCCGGGCAATGGTGCGAAATAGGCACATGCCGGGTTTATCGGCGCATACCCGTGATGCCAAGAGAATGAAGCGAAATGTTGGCACGTCCGGAGTCGCGAACGCGGAGTATGTTTCACTTCAGGAGTGAATCGCGGCGGCAAACAGAGCCGCTCTGACAGGCCTAGTCGTTCTCCGGCCGCAGATACGGTTTTTGCAGGTACAGCCGCGCCTCGTTGACTGCGCCCTGTGTGTTGTCGTTTGTCTGCACCGCGAGCCGGTACTCATTCACTGCCCGATCGCGCTGCCCGGTGATATCGAAGATCTTGCCAAGTTGGATGTGGCTCCAGACCTCGGTCCAGCGCGGTTCGCCGTCGCCACGAAGCGCGTCCCGGTAGGCATTCACGCTTGCCTGGTAGTTGCGCTGCGAGAAGAGGACCTCTCCGATGCGGTAATTGGCTAACGAACTCTGCGAGTTGGCCTCAAGCGCCTTCTGGTACTCAGCCACTGCGGCGGCCAGGTCGCCTTGCGCCACCATTTGCTGCCCTTTCAGGATGGAAATCCGCACCTGCAGATCCGGAGTGGATTTGAGCAGCCAATTGCCGGGATCGATGGCGATCCGCCGCGGCCTGCCGAAGGTGTCCACCACGAATTGTGTCTGGGTGCCTACCACATCCACCTTTTGGATTTCCGTTTTGCCGTCGGTCTCAACCCGCAATTCCACCGGCATGCGGAACAGGTCAAGGTCCTGACCAATCTCTCCGATTGTACGGAAGCCCTTGTTGTTCCCTAACCGGTAAACGGCATACTTATTGGTGAATTGCGGCGCGCCGGTGCCGTCAATCCACTGCGCAAAGAACGCGGTAAGCTGCTGCTGACTCTGCGCCTCGGCCACTTTCTCAAAGTCCTGGGCGCGCATCGAGTTATCGGTGTACTGGCCCAGCGCACCTTTCAGAGTGTCCAGAAATGCTTTGTCGCCGATGTCCCAGCGCAACATATGAAAGATCATGGCGCCCTTTTCGAGCGTCATCGATTGGAATTCGGGCGAAAACGGGTTCATGCGCCCAGCACTTGATAGAGGAATGGTGTCGTACGCCAAGGCGCCCGCGGAAACATCCTGGAGGGCGGTTTTCATGGCGTTCTTGCCGCTCTCTTCTTCCACGTACATCAATTCGCCATAGCGGGCCATGCCGTTGGTAATCCAGGCATCGTTCAGGGTGCGCGGGCTAACCTCGGAACCCCACCACTGATGGGCAATCGTGTTGGCCAGCAACCGAACGCCGCTCTTGTCTCCCACTCGGGAACCCAAAATCCCGGCCAACTCCGGCGCGTACACGGCGGGGATGGTGTCGTCCGGCAGTTCCACAACGTTGAGGCGGGAAGACTCAAGCGCGCCGAATTTCTCGGTAAAAAAGTCGTACTCCTTGGCTGCGGTTTGCGCCAGTTCGTTTCCGGCCTGCTGGTGGCTGACCGTGAGATACACCTTCACATTGCCTTCGCCCACCGAGACCGGGCCTACATAGCGGCCTGCGATCACCGTTCCGGGAAAGCCGGGCTTGGTCCAATTAAAGTCGTATTGGTCGCCGGGCTTGCCGTTGGCCAGAGTCACAGATTTTGACGCCCCTTGGCTACCGCTGGCAAATACCTTCATGCCTTGCGGTACGCGGATATGCATCTCGGCGGTGAACCGATTGGTAAGAAAGCCGTTCGAGGGAAACCAGCGCGCTGCATAGAGCAGGTAGGTGATGGGCTCCTGGATGGCGGCCAGCTTGAGGCCTTCCACCGGGCCGTCCTCGCTGCCGGTGATGGTGCCCTCGTACGCGAAGGTCCAATGCGCAACCTGGCCTTTGACGAAGGGGGTGGCGGGGGTTACGCGAATTGTCCCGTCCGCGGACCGATCTCCTGTGAGTACTTTGCCGCTTTCGTCGGAGATCTTGTTTACTTTCAGCGCTGGGTGAAAGCCAAAACTCACTAGCTCGGCGTTTTCAGGGGCGGTAAAACTCACCACCGCCTTGGCCGCAAGATGGTGCGTAGCCGGGTCCAGCTCAGCGTCAATCACGTAACCGGCGACAGCCATCGCGGGCCGCTCCGCCTTTTGGGCAGCCAGAGGACCCGCCATGATCAGAGTGAATGCCAGCCCGCAGACAACTGGCAATATCCGGTTTTTTTTCAGCATCGCAATCATTGGTCTTCCATCTCCCTAAATGCCAGGTGGTCCAAATCAAGAATGCACCGTGGCCTCGGCCGCCGCTGAACTTACAGCCAGCACTTCCAAGGTAATCGACGCCACCCGGCCAATGGCGCCTTGTTCATGGTCGGCCGGCCCTGTACTCAACAAGCCGCGTATCGAAGCCAACTCCTGCATCATGGACTGCCGAGGGCCTCCATCGGGTAGCAAAGGCCTGATTTCTTGGATGATATTTGCCGCTGTGAAGTCATCTTGAATCAATTCTGCCACCACCCGTTTGCCGGCAATCAAGTTCGCCATGGCTACATGCGGCACTTTGACCACTCGTTTGGCGATGGCATACGTGACCGGCGAAACCCGGTATACCACGACAAAGGGGTTTCCGATAAGCGCCGCTTCGACGGTGGCTGTGCCACTGGCCACGACAGACGCCCGAGCGTGGAAGAGCGCTGCACGCGCATCGTCCACCAGGCGAATATTGAGACCGGCGCCATACTTGTCGACCATCCTTCGGACCTGAATGCGATGATCTGCGTTGAGGGTCGGAGCCAAGGGAACAAGGAATGCGAAGCGGCCGGATTGGTCGGGGAGAGGAATCAGATCCCGCGCCGCCTTGAGCATCTCGGGCAGGTGGTCTCGGATTTCCCTGGGGCGGCTACCTGGCAACAGGCCGATCCAAATCTCGAAAGGGTCCAACTGATTTTCGTGGGAAAATTGCGCGCGGCTGATGGTTGGCGCCGGCAAGTCTGCCAGCGGATGGCCGACAAACTCTGCGGCCACGCCCCGCTCGCGGTAGAAGGGCTGCTCGAAGGGGAAGATCACCAGCATCTTATCGACAAAATCTTGCACCAACGTGATGCGTTTCTTCTTCCATGCCCATAACTGAGGACTTACAAAGAAAATAACGGGAACCCCAAGCCGCTTTAACTCCCTGGCTAACCGGAAGTGGATTTCGGGAAAGTCGATCAGTATGGCTACATCCGGGCGCCGCTCGCGAATGGCTTTTTTTAATCGGCGATATTCGCGGTAGATCCGCGGCAGGTGGTGCAGGACTTCGGTCAGCCCCATCACCGCCATATCTTCCGATCGCACGACAACTTCAAGACCTGCGGAGGCCATGCGTTCCCCGCCCATTCCGAAGAAGCGGGCCTGCTGCCCGACGGCAGCGAGCCTTTGCTGAAGCGCGCCAACCAGCAGCGCCCCGTAATGTTCGCCGCTGGCCTCGCCGGCCGAGATAAATATGGTGTATGCCATACGTGTGCCGCGCCGCTATTCCAGGCGGTTACCCACATCATAGCGGTTTCAAGAGGATCAGACTTATGACGCGTTTCGTTGCTAGTGAGCAGAGGCGTTATACTTCGTTGCCGGCTTGTTCGAAGTTTCACCGGTGTCAAATTGCAGCGTTTTGCACGTTCAATGGAGTCAACGATGAAGATACTCGTGATGTCAGTGGTGCTTATGCTCGGGGTAGTTGCATGCGACAAACATCCACAAGAGAAACCTCCCGCCGCATCGGGCCCAACAAACGCAGCGCAAGTTGTCAGTGGACCTTTCTCGATCCAGGAATTGAAAGATTTCACCGCGCTCGACCCGATTGATGCCCACGCGCACGCCTTCCAAAACGATCCGGCCTTCTTTGCCCTGTTCAAGAAGCTGAATCTTCACATAGTGGACATTATTGTTGTCGACGACCAGAACCCACAATCCAAGGAATTGCCGGTATTGAGCGAGGCTGCGTGGAAGTTTGTTCGAGGCAGCGATGGCCGCGGGATCTTATGCACGACATTCGATCCCTACAAGCTCAATGATCGCGGGTTCGCCGAAAGCTCGAAGCGGTGGCTCAACAAGGAGTTCGATCAAGGCGCTATCGCAGTAAAGATATGGAAGAACATCGGGATGGAAATCAAGGATGCAAAGGGTAACTACATCCTTCCCGATAACTCGGTCTTTGCACCCATTTACAAAGATATAGCTTCCCACCATAAGACTTTGATCGCTCACGTGGCGGATCCCAGTTCAGCATGGGCTCCAATGGACCCTGCTTCGCCAGATTATTCCTACTACAAAGACAATCCTGTTTGGTATATGTACGACAAGCCGCATCCTGCTTCCAAGGAACAGATCCTGCAAGCGCGCGATCATGTGCTTGAACAGAACCCGGATCTGCGTGTGGTGGGAGCGCACTTAGGCAGCATGGAGGCCGATTTCAATCAACTGGCTCAGCATCTCGATCGATACCCCAACTTTGCAGTGGATCTTGCCGCCCGCATGCCTTACATGATGCTGCAACCACATGCCGACATCATCGCTTTCATTACGAAATATCAGGACAAGCTGATCTATGCCACGGACAACGAGTTCTCTCCAAGCGACAAAGTGCAAAAAGCACTCGACGAATGGGAGGGAACTTACGCGCGCGACTGGCGATTCCTTGCGACCAACGAAACAGTTGACTACGGCGGCCGCAAGGTGCAAGGTCTGGCGTTACCCAATTCGGTTTTGCGAAAGCTTTATCACGACAATGCGGTGCGGTGGTTTCCCGGCATTGTGCGCGGCTCGCATTGAACCTGGGCTGGACGCTCGCGAATATGAAGAACTCAACGTCGCCTGTAGTGCGCTTTGCGGCGCTACGACCTGGTCGAGGTAGTAGGTCAGGGCCTGTGAGTTTCCTTTCATCAATCGGCAAATGGAAACTCACATAAGCCTGGCCAAGGCTATATCCGAACGAAGATTCTCTTTTTGAACATCCAGTAGAGGATGAGCCAGTAAGAAATCAAAGTAAGAGCACCGAGAAGCAGGGGTTCCAGGGCCGGGCCGAGGATGTTGAGAGCGGATGCCCCGAGATGGATGCGGAAGCTGCTCTGAACGAATTCTTCAAAGAGATGCGCGATGAGGTATGCGGCTATGGAATTCATGCCGACCACGACCAGAGGAAACGCGAAGCCTCGATGCTTTCTGACATCGATGACCCATGAAAATGCGGCGAGAAAGAAGAAGCACACGCCGCCGCTGAACAGGGTCCACGACGGTGTCCAGATTCTTTTCACAATGGGGCAGATTCCGGTGAAGTGAAACAGCAAGCCGGCGGCGACAAGTGCGGTCCCAGCCAGCAGGAATTTGCGCATCGGGATGTTCGGCGCAGACTCAAGGGACCAGCGGCCCGCGGCCAAGCCAAGCAGCATGGTGCCGAGCGTTGGAATGAAGCTAAGTGTCAAGTAGCCCCCGTCGTTAAAGAGGAAACGGCTTGGGCGGGGAAGAATATTCAGGAACCGGACATCGAATGCCTGGCCGAGATTGCTGTTCTTGTTCCAGTGCGACGCGAAGCCGGTGTAGAGGTGATGCCAATTTGCGGGCACTCCGACTGAAGCCCAGGGGAAGTCGGCGCCGGGCGCCGGATACAACGCCCATGCCAGCCAATAGGCGAACAGGAGACCTGCAAATGAGATCCATTGCCAGCGCGGGCGCGCGAATGTCAGCAGAAATGCGAGGGTGTAGCCGAGACCAATCTGGGTCAGAGTGTCTTCGAAGGTGAAGTTAGTCATGGGGCTGTTCATGGAACGAAGGAAGAACCCGAGCGCGACCAAGACAAAACTCCGCCAGATAGTATGGCCAAGCATGCGGTTAAAGCCTTCACCTTTTCGCTGGCGGCTTCTCAACGAATAAGGAAGCGCAACGCCGACCAGGAATGTGAAGCCCGGCTGGATGGTATCGTGCAGGCTCATGCCGGCCCACTCGACATGGGACTGGTTGAAAGACAGAAATTGCCAGATGGGATTGTTCGGAAAGGAATGAGCGACGCGAGAAAATTGAAGGACTTCGCCCATCATCAGCAGCATGACAAAGCCGCGATAAGCATCGACAGCGATGTTCCGCTGCTGCTGCTTTTCAACGGTTTCAATAACGTTGCTTAGCTGCTTCGGTTGACTAACGCTCTCCACATTGGTGCTCATTGAATCACCCTTACCGTATATTGAAACTGCTCAGTGGTGATTATTCTATTTGCTTTGAGACCGACACGACAGGTTTCTTATTGATTTCCCAATCGGGCGAATTGTCAGTGGTGAACTTAGCCTCGGCGAGCTTTCACGGCGGCCGCCAGTTCCTTGAGCAGCGAGTAGGTTTCGGCCCAGTCAATGCAGCCATCGGTGATGCTTTGTCCATAGACCAGCGGCTTGCCGGGGACAAGCCGCTGGGCTCCGGCCACAAGATTGCTCTCGATCATGACGCCGATAATGCGGCGGTCGCCTGCAGCAATCTGCCCGGCGACATCGTGGCACACCAGCGCCTGGCGCCGGTAGTCCTTGTTGCTGTTGGCGTGGCTAAAGTCGATCATGATGCGCGTCGCCACGCTGGCCTCTTCCATTTTTGCCGCGGTTTCGGCAACGCTTTGTGCCGTGTAATTCACCGTGTTTCTGCCGCCGCGAAGAATGATATGGCAGTCCGGGTTCCCCGTCGTGACGAAGATCGCGGATTGACCATGTTTTGTGTGCCCCAAAAAGGTGTGCGAATGAGCCGCGGAGAGGATCGCATCAATGGCGATCTGAACGTTGCCGGAGGTCCCGTTCTTGAAGCCTACCGGGCAGGAAACGCCGGATACAAGTTGCCGATGCACCTGACTCTCTGTCGTTCGTGCACCAATGGCGCCCCAACTTACCAGGCCGGCAATGTACTGAGGCGAAATCATGTCAAGGAACTCGGTCCCGGTAGGCACTCCCATTTCGGCTAGATCGAGCAACAGGTGTCGCGCCTGGCGCAGGCCATCGTTGATCTTGTAGGACTGATCGAGATAGGGATCGTTGATGAGTCCTTTCCAGCCTATCGTCGTGCGGGGCTTCTCGAAATAAACACGCATCACGATGCACAGGTCACGGGAAAACTCTTGAATGGCAGACCGCAGCAGACCCGCGTATTCGCGCGCAGCTTTGGTGTCGTGAATGGAGCAGGGGCCGACCAGGACAAGGAGTCGCGGATCGCGTCCACCAAGGATGTCGCAAATCTCCGTGCGCGCGTCGAAGATGGTGGTTGAGGAGGCTTCGCTGACCGGGAATTCCTCTTCAAGAAACACCGGAGGGAGAACTACCTTCGTCCATTGGATGCGGATGTCTTCAGTGGTGTGGAACATGGCTCTTTCCTGGCGCGGCGCAACTGGGGTCCGCAGAGAATCGAATTGAGGAGCCGCTCGGCAGTGAGTCCGGCAGACAAAACACGGCAGACGAAAGTCGAGAGGCCGCTGTCTAGAATCTATCAGCCTGATGCCGATGCTTCTGCGATCAGGCCGCCGCCCTCTCGTTCGGCTTGACAAGCGCCTTGTGGTCTTCCTACAATTAGAAGGGATAACTCTATCCATTTTCCATTGCATCTAACAAGAAGAATGATAGTTTGTAGTCCTGTCTTAAATTTGGAAAATGGGTGGCGATGGGGTACCGGACACCCGGTGGGCCTCAAGGGAAAGCGTGGAAGATGCCTGAAACGCGTATCAGTCCGCGGGAGCGGCTGGTGCTTACGGCCATCATCGAGTTATACATTGCGAGTGGCGAACCCATAGCGTCGCAGGCCCTTGCCCGCCACTTTGTGAACAAGGAGGGCCTGAGTTCGGCTACGCTGCGGAACGTGATGGCAACTCTTGGTGAGGCGGGCCTGCTGGAGCAGCCGCACACGTCTTCGGGCCGGGTTCCAACCGCTGCGGCCTTTCGCTATTACGTTGAACAGATTACGCAGTCCGGCCGTATGAGCTCGGTTGCCCAATCGGCCCTGGGTGCAAATCCGCAGGGATCTTCGACTTTGAGTGCGCAGCGACGCGACCAGATCGAGGACAGTTTCACTGGAGTAACCAGCACGAACGAGTATCTGGAACGTACATCCCATGTACTCGCGCTCATTTCGAGCGGTTTAGGCGTGGCCCTTGCCAGTTCCACCGCGGGCCAGGTGCTGGAGCACATTCATTTTTCGCGCCTCGCGGCGGGCCGTGTGTTGGCGGTGCTTGTAACCCAGGCCGGAGCGGTACAGGATCGAGTCCTGGCTTTGGATCGCGAACTTACGAGTGTTGAGTTGGAGACGGCTGCACGCTACCTGAACGAGAACTTTCGCGGCTGGCCCATCGAGCGCATCCGTGCCGAGGTAACACGGCGCGTAGAGGTGGAGCGCGAAGCCTATCATCAGTTACTGACTTCGATCGAGGAGCTTTGCCGCAAGGGCGCCCTGGCGCGCGGCGATGCTGGTCCTGCCCTTTTTGTGGACGGAATGGCAAACCTGATTACAGCGGAGTTGGACAGAGAACGGCTCCGCCAGATTCTGCTGGCTTTGGATGCCAAGCAGCGACTGGTGGAGCTGCTGACAGCCTATGTCGACGGACGTCAACAGGAAGTGCGTGTAGTTGTCGGGCTTGACGAGGCTTCCCCGGCCATGCAGGACCTTGTGCTGATCGGCGCACCGGCCCGGCTTGGAGGCGCCAGCCTGGGCACGGTCGCTGTCATTGCGCCCACTCGCATCCAATACCAGGAGATGATTCAGGCCGTGCGTTACATAGCGCGTCTTTCCGAGCGCCTGCTTGAAGTCCCCGCGGACTAACTGGAGCCTGGTTTTCGCCGATGAAGTCGAGAGAGTCCGGCGGAGACTTGGAATTTACAATTGAAACATATGCGTTCGCATTTTCGGAGATTGCGTGGAGCTATGCGAGAAAAAGAATCGGAGTTGATTGTGCTTGATAAGCCGGAAGAAACGGCTGAGCGCGCGTCAGACCCCGTGGTGGAACCGGCCGCGGGGACTCGTCAAGGCACTCAGGAGCCTGCTGCCGAGTCGTCTGAAGCGCCGGTAGGCCGGGCGGAATTTGACGCGGTGAAAGCAGAGCGCGACCAGTTGCTGGATCGACTGGCGCGGCTACAGGCAGAATTTGAAAACGCCCGCAAGCGCGCGGAGCGCGAGCGAGTCTCGGATCGCGATTATGCCACCGGCAACGTGGTCGAGCAGTTTCTCCCGGTGCTGGACAACTTTGAGTTGGCTCTGAAGTCCGCCGGCTCGGCCGAACAGTTGCGCTCCGGCGTCGAACTGATCGTGAAACAGATGGAAGAAGTCCTGCGCCAGATGCAGGTCACTCCGATTCCCAGCGTGGGCGAGCCGTTCGATCCGCGCTTCCATGAGGCGCTGGGTTCGGTAGAGCGCCTTGACCTTCCCGATCAACATGTGGCCGAAGAGATTCGTCGCGGGTTCCGCTTGCGGGATCGGCTTTTGCGCCCTGCGTTGGTGCGTGTAGCTTCCAATTCAAAACAGACAGGCGAATGAGTTTTAATACAAATGGGTTCTAATACAAGAGTGAGCAAAGCAGACTACTACGAGGTTCTGGGCGTCTCGCGCGAGGCGAACGACCAGGAGTTGAAGAGCGCGTATCGCAAACTTGCGCTCAAATTTCATCCCGACCGCAACCCCGGCAATCATGCTGCCGAGGAGAAGTTCAAAGAGGCCAGCGAAGCCTACCAGGTACTGAGCGACGGAGACAAACGCGCCGCTTACGACCGCTATGGCCACGCCGGCGCGGCGGCCCAGGGGTTTGGCGGCAGTCCGTTTGCGGGCAGCGTGGACATCGGTGACATCTTCGGCGATCTTTTCGGTGAAATGTTCAACGTGGGGGGACACTCCCAGCGCGGCTCTCGCCAACAGCGCGGTGACGACCTGCGCTTCGATCTGACCATTGATTTTGAGGGCGCCATCTTCGGATACGAAACCGAAGTAAAGATTCGCCGCCTTGAAACCTGCACCACATGCAACGGGCGCGGCAGCGCCTCCGGCCGCGGCCCCACCACTTGTGGGCAATGCCAGGGACGGGGACAGGTCCGCTATCAACAGGGCTTCTTCTCCGTGGCCCGCACCTGCGGCGCGTGCTCGGGCACCGGTTCCGTGATCGGCGATCCCTGCACCACTTGCCGGGGCGAGTCGCGTGTCAGCAAGGAATTGAAGCTCAACGTGAAGGTACCACCTGGTGTTGAAAATGGAACTCGAATCCGCTATGCCGGCGAAGGCGATGCGGGTCGTTCCGGCGGGCCCAGAGGCGACCTTTATGTTGTCCTCTCGATTCGGCCTCATGATTTCTTTGAGCGCGACGGCCAGGACCTTCACTGCGTCATCCCGATCAGTTTCCCGCAAGCTGCGCTTGGCGCCGAGATTGAAATACCGGCCATTGGCGGGACTGTAACGATCAAGGTTCCCGAAGGGACTCAGAGCGGGAAGCAGTTGCGCGTTCGTGGCCAGGGTGTGCCTTTGTTGAACGACAACGGGCGTGGCGATCTGATCGTACAGGTGCTGGTGCAAATTCCCCGGAAACTCTCCCGCGCGCAGCGCGAACTTGTGAACAAACTGGCCGAATCGCTCGCCGTAGATAACAAGCCGTCCTCGCCCAGCCTGATGGAAAAGATGAAGGATTTGTTCAACTAGGTTGGAGTTGCGTCCTGCTAGGCTTCAGCGGATGAGAGCGGCTCCAGTTTCAGCATCGCCAACTGAACGGTAAGCGGCGCAATGGCTAACGCAAAGGGAATGAAGATTCGTACTTCGTCCATCTTGCCAACTAAGTGCCAAGCCCCTCCAAACAACACCGAACCAACCGCAAAGGCCACGCCAGTGGCGTCTCCCATGAACTTTCGCCGGACCACCTGAACCAGCGTCCATGCGTAAGGGACAAGAAACAGAATGAATGGAGCCCATCGATACGGTCTGGTGATGTTCAGCGCAAGTTGAACGAGCGGGGTATCGCCGTAGCTGGCGTGCGGGTACACAACCTTCATCATGTAGAGCTGAACTGCTGCTGCCAACCCGGCTCCCACAAAGCTGGACAGAAGCGCGGCGGTTTTGGGCAGCGCAAGATCTTTGCTTATCGGGGTGAAGCAGGCCAGAAAAATGCCGGCATTCAACAGGAAGGCCACATCTGCGCGCACGAAACCCTGAGCCAGAGAGAGCAGAAGAATGAGTCCCGCAGTCAGCAGTTGTCCGGCCGCAGTCGAGTCGAGCCAGCTACCTTTTCGTGTCCACAACCATAAGAGGAGCACAACGACCATCGCGGAGGGCATTGTCTCAGGGCGCTGAAACCACAGAAGCCAAATCAGATAAAACTGGACGAGCAGGACCAGTAGCGCTGAACCAAACCATTTTGCGGCTATGCTCGCGTTGCGGTAAACATCCGTTCGCTCGAGCAAACTGAAAAGCAGAAAAGCGGCCACCAACGCAGCGAACGCATCGATCATCCCCAATGCGTGGCGGATGCCGATGTGCAGAAGCTGCGACATCCAGTCAGCGGTTTTTACCACGCCCACCCGGTACTGCTGCGGAGCATGCGCGGTCCCCGCAACTTGTGCCGTCCATCCGGCAGGATCGGACGAGAAAGCCGCTGTGTAGAGGGTATGGATATCTCGATCTCGGCGCCAAGCGCTGCCTGCGAAAAACTGCGCGCCCAATCGGAGTGCATTCTCTTTTGTCGATTTCGCGCTGCACCCGCGATGTTCATATGGCAAACACGGCTACAGTGAGCACTGCCAACCCGATCAGCAGGCTCATCTTGTCCGTGATGGCGAAGATTACTGGATCTTCATTGAGTTCTCCTCGCGAGGCCAGCAGCCATACGCGGCTAAGCCAAAGGATCATGAAGGGCACAATCAGCCATAGCAGTCTTGGTTGGCGATAGAGCGTCGTCACGTCGCGTCCGCTGATATAAATTGCGAAGATGACTACGGCTGCATAAGCGCTGGCGGTGCCGAAGCTGCGAATCTGTTCGATGTCGGCCACCAGGTAGCCGCGACCATTCCTGGGCGCGGCGCCGCTGGCACCCAGGTTCTGGAGTTCGGCGAACCGCTTGACGATGGCAAGGGAAAGAAACAGAAAAATGGAGAAGCCTGCCAGCCAGTGTGAAACAGGTGTTTGTGTTGCAGCGCTCCCCGCCTGCAGACGCAGGGTATACAAGCCGGAGAGCACAAGCACGTCCACCAGCGCCACGCGCTTTAAATAGAAGGAGTAGGCGAGTGTCGAGACCAAATAAAGAAGGACCCAGGCAGAGAAAGCCAGTGGAAGCAGGCGCGCGCCGGAAGCCGCTAGAAGCAGGAAAATTGCCACGACTCCAAGCCCAGTGAAGGCAGAGAGATCGCCTGAGGCAAAGGGCCGGAAACGCTTGCGGGAGTGGCGGCGATCGGATTCGATGTCCAACAGATCATTGACAATATAGGTGGCCGAGGCGGTAAGGCTGAAGGCGAGGAAAGCGATCAACGCAGTGAGCGCTCGCCCTGGATTCAGAGAGTGCGACAACAACAGCGGCACAAATATGAGCAGATTCTTTGCCCATTGGTGAACGCGTACGGCGTTGATCAGCGACTTCACAGGACGGCTGCGCTCCTGGAACTCGCACGCAGGGTGTATGCCGCGACGCTTCAGCTCCATTCGCAGGGCGAGGCTCGGATTGGCTACCATAGCCTCAGTAGCGTGCGCCAGCAGCGGCAGATCGGCGCAGGAATTACCAATATAATCGAAGGTCCCGGAGCCAAGATGGCTGCGCAGCCCATCGAGTTTTTTGTGGCCGGTCAGGTTGGTAGCGCCGTCTGAGCCCAACACTCCGGTAAAAATCCCCAAGTGGTTCGCGACCCGGTTTGCGAGCCTCGTGTCCGCGCCCGTCGTCAGGTAGAGGACACGGCCTCTGGCACGCTCTTGTTGAAGAAAATCAAGCAATATGCTGTTGTAGGGAAGATGCGTAACATCCAGGGAAATCGATTTGGATATGAATGCTTTGAATGCGGCCTTGCCGTGAATGAGGCTACCGGGCACAGACAGAAGCAGTGATGGGTGCGTTCGCAGCATCACCAGCAGTGAGTCGACCAGCGTGTCTGACTTGACCAGCGTGCCGTCAAGATCAACACAGAGCGGCGGTTGTTCCTCCCCTGGAACGGGTCTGCTGGCGCTTGTCTGGGGCAACAGTTCACCTCGTCGAGGGTTGTTGTTGGCTCAATGTAAGTGGAAACGAAATGCAGGACGCGTAATCCGCACAGTTGGCGCATTTACGGTTAAGCCCATGAATTTAACTTATTATATTGTCAGTCTCCTACGCCAGACGTATCCACCCTTTGAATTCTTGATAAAGAACCAAAATTGTGAACGACCTCAGGGTCCGCAGCCAATAACCGGCGCGCAACCCTCAAGTAGACTCGTGAGAGTGGAGGGGGGAATGGTGGAGCTGAGCGGGATCGAACCGCTGGCCTCCTCGTTGCGAACGAGGCGCTCTCCCAGCTGAGCTACAGCCCCACGACTTCATTATCTTACCAGTGGGCGGCAAATCCGCAAAGCGCTCTCCTTCTGCCTCATGAGGGGCTCTGCGAGCAACTTGCGTCCTGGCCGCGATGAAGCGCACTACAACTGGTTCATATTGGCCAGGAATTCTGCATTGTTGCGCACCTTCTCCAGGCGGCTGATTAAAAGTTCCATGGCTTCTACGGGTGACAGCGGATTGAGAACCTTGCGGAGGATCCAAATGCGCTGCAAATCCTCCTTGGGGATGAGCAGTTCTTCCTTGCGGGTTCCAGAACGCTGAATGTCGATGGCCGGGAAGANNTCGTCAAAGAACCACCCTCTTCAATGTTTCTCGCCGCTCCAAAGAACCTCTTGGGCCGCTGCAATGCGTTCGAGTCAACGCCGCCCGACAATACCTTGCCTGACGGAGGCACGATCGTGTTGTAGGCGCGAGCAAGACGGGTAATGGAGTCCAGCAGGATCACCACATCCCGCTTGTGCTCCACCAGTCGCTTGG
>PLZC01000391.1 GCA_003151985.1 Acidobacteriaceae bacterium | reverse complement strand
GAAACCGAGAAAGAAATGCACCCATTGGCGTCAGTCTGCGCGTTGACCGTTCCAAGTGGTCCGCTTAGCGTGTCTACCCCAGTTGCGGAAATGGGCCAGCCCGGAATTAGAGGCTCGCTGGCACCCTGAGTTCCGTTCCCGTCAAGGTCGTTGTATTTGCACACTGTTATATAAGCGCTGTTCGAGCCTTTGACCTTGAAGTTATCGGTTTTGCTGTCGCTGTCGCAAAAGCCAAACTGGACGTTGGCGTTTGATTTCGCGCAGTTGTTGTAACTGCTTACCGGAGTGACCCAGGCCTTGTATTCGCCTCCCGGGTTGGGCGTGGAATCACACCAATTCTTGGCATCGAAATAAGTCCCGGCATTCAGGTTGTCGGTCCTCGAAGAAGATGTCGGGGGGCAAAGCTGAATCGGAGTCTCGCCGTTGGACGCATTGTAGGTCCCCAACAGATGGAAGCCGCTTTTGCACGCGGTTGGCGTTTTGGCAGGAACGCCGACAATTCTTCCATTCGTGACGACAATCTGGCGACAGGAGATATCGTCGGCGGAAAGCAGAACCGCTCCGCTCGGATCGGTGATCTGGAAATAATACGAACCATCCGGCACGAGGCCCGCGTCCTTTGAGTTCTGCGGACCGCCGTTGAGATACACGCCGGTTTTGGCATCGTACAGATTGCCATTGACGGTTGTCCTTTGGATGTGGTGGTGTAGATGGCCCCGTTCACCTGGGCAAGAGCCGGAAGAGCGGAGACGAGCATCACAAACGCCAGCGTGGCGAGTGCGGCAACCGTGGCCGTCGTCAGAGTCTTGGGGAATTTGACCTGGGTTTTAAGAGAGGAGAGATTGCGAATCGAAAGCGCTTGCATATGACCCTTCCACGTACCGTTCAAAAAACTTTCAGAACTTGAAAGGCAGCCAACCGGCAACTTCGGCTTACCAGTTCTACAATTTCGATTCTCGGGTTGCGGAAGACTTGCCGGAATCCCTCTTTTCCTCGGCCGTCTACCACTTTCGGGCTGAGAGACGGCTTCGGTAACCAGCAGGGTTGTTACCGAGATGGCGTGAGTTTGCCGGCGAATGGGAAGAATTGGCTAAAGACGCCCTGATTTGTGATACGGATCACTTTTGTGATCAGCCCAGGACCATCACCACGGCTCCGGCGGTGATTAAAAGGCCGCCGAGCACGGAGACCACGGTGAGTTTTTCGCCCAGCAGCAGCCAGGCAAACGCCATCACCAGCGGGACGCTTAGCTTGTCCAGCGGCGCCACGCGCGAGGCTGGCCCCAGTTGCAGCGCCCGGAAGTAGCACAACCACGACAGCCCGGTGGCCAGTCCCGAGAGTGCAAGAAAAAGCACCGTACGGCGGTCGAGTGACCGAATCTCGCCGTGCTTGCCCAGCGCCAGCGCAATGCCCCAGGCAAACACCAGCACCACGCTGGTGCGCAGCGCCATGGCCAGGTTTGAGTCCACATGCGCCACGCCCACCTTGGCCAGCAGGGCGGTGGCGGCGGCAAAGACCGCGGAGAGGAGTGCCCATCCAATCCAGCTCATGGAGAATATGTTACGCGCGGCACGCCTCGGCGGTGCTGCTCTAAACTCCAGTTATGCAGACAGGCCAGGCCAGCAAAACAGCTCTTCGAGTAGCCATCCGCTGTTTTGACTTACCCCTTGCGGCCCAACTATAAAAGTAATGTCAATGGAATCTGTTTCATATCTGCGTGCGCGCCTGATCCGAGCATTTGCCGCCTTCTTCCTTATCGTCTCCGCGTCTCTCTGCCATGCAGCCTCCATCCGCGGCGTGGTTACCGATGCCTCCGGCGCCAAGGTCACCGGCGCCAATGTGATTCTCGTCAACGACGGGAAGCCTGTAGGGTCTGCTGTATCCACAGCCGACGGCAGCTTCCAGATCCTCACCGGCTTGAATGGGCGTTTCTTCCTGGTGGTTACGGCAAAGAGTTTCCGCCAGTTGGAGACGCCGGGTTTCTACGCCGGGCAGTTCGATAGCATTGAGCGCAACCTCGTCCTGGAGCCCGAGTGGGTACGCCAGTCGATTGTTGTATCGGCAACCGGAACTCCGACGCCGCAAGCGCAGACCACTGCTACTACCAGCGTGATTGCGCCTCAGGATCTGGCTTTGCGCGATGACCTGGTGAGTACATTGCGGCTGATGCCGGGCACCTTTGCCGTGCAGAGCGGCCAGGTTGGCGCAGTGACTTCGCTGTTTATCCGCGGCGGCGACTCGGATGCAAACAAGGTGATGCTGGACGGGGTGAATATTACCGATCTGGGCGGCACATTCGACTACGGCCCCTTGTCTGCCACAGCCATTGAGAGAGCGGAAATCTACCGTGGTCCCAATTCCAGCCTGTACGGTGCGGGCGCGGACAGCGGGGTCGTGAACCTGACGACTCCGCACGGGACCACCAGCTTTCCGTCGCTGCTGTTCCAGGGTGAGGTGGGCAACTTCAATACATCGCGCGAAGAGTTGGAGGCGGCCGGCGCGCATAACAAGCTTGATTACCTGGGCGCATTCAGTTGGCTGCAGACGGCCAACGATTTGCCCATGGATGAGTATCACGTAGCTACTTCGGTAGCCAATGCAGGCTGGCAGCCCAGCGGGAATACACAGATTCGCGCTACGTTGCGCTACGGAGTGGATGCCACGGGGGTGCCAAATGCATGGGATTTCTATCGCATCAGCGACGATCGCAAACAGGGCGATCAGGACCTCTATGGCGGAGGCTCGCTGGATTCGCAGACCACGGCGAGCTTCCACAATCGCGTTCAATTTGGGCTGACGCGCAGGCGTGAGCAGTCGCAGCAGTGGTACCCGGCCGGGGTGTGTATACCTGCCGATAGTTGCGTAACGGCTCCAGCAACGGGACTTCCCGGCAACTATTACGGCCTGCCGACTGTCATTCAGGGCGCGAACGGGTATAGCGCGCTGGGGCCGGCGCTCTTGAACTACAGCGAGGCCAATTTTGCCGTGTATCCGAACCGGTTGGACTTGATCTCGAACAGCGACCAGTTTCACTACCAGGGAGATTACCGTCTTACCCCGCATCTGTTGATCCTGGCCGGATTTCACTTCGAGAATGAGCGCGCCGCCGAGCGTGAGCCCGTGTATTTTATTGACGAGTCGATCAAGCGGACGAATTACGACTATCTTTTTGGCGCGCATGGCGACTTCAAAGGACGGTTCTTTTATACGCTGGGTGGGGACGTGCTGCGCTACCAGCTAATCGGCAACAGTTTTTCGCCGCGCGCAGGGGTGAGTTACTATGCGTTGCGCCCGCGGGCCGGCTTCTTTAGCGGAACAAAGCTGAACTTCAGCTTTTCAAAAGGCATTCGCGAGCCCAAAATGACCGAAGAGATTGGCTCGCTTTACGACTTCCTCGAAAAGAACAACGGCCAGGCGACGATTCAACAGTTGAACATTCGACCCATCGAGGGGCCCACGACGCGAACCTGGGAAGGCGGTGGCGAACAGGCATTCTGGAGCGAGCGGATCATTTTCCGGGCGACTTATTTTCACAATGAATTTGGCCGCGCAATCGAGGGGGTTGGCGCGGGATTGGTGCCGGCGTTGCTGCCCAATCTGACTGCTGCGGAACAGCAGGCCTTGCAAGGCATTCTCCAGAATGAAAATGCCTTTTCACTCGACCTGAACTCGCTGACCTTCCGTGCGCAAGGCGTGGAAACCACCGTCGAAACCGGGATCGGCAAGAACATCTTCTTTCGCGGGGGCTATACCTACCTGGACTCCGTGGTGAAGAAGTCCTTCTCCAGTGACAATCAAGCCCTGCTTGAGGGCTTTGCTCCTACTTTTGACGGCATCTCGGTGGGAATCTATTCGCCGCTGAAGGGTGCGCGGCCTTTCCGGCGTCCGCCGCATACGGGATTTTTTACGGCAAGTTACACCGGCCCAAGGATTACCGGCGTGTTCACAGCATCGTTCGCCAGCCGCAGCGATGATTCCACGTTTTTAGGCTACGCGGACCTTCAGCAAGGTAACTCGCTTGTGTTGCCTAATCGTAACTTGGATTTCGGATACGCCAAGGCAGATATTGGCGGCAGTTACAAGTTACTGTCGTGGCTTGATGTTTATGTACAAATGGAGAATCTGACCGGCAACGAACACATCGCGCCGATTGGCTATATAAGCCTGCCCACTAACTTCCGCGCCGGCGTTCGTATTGCTCTTGGCAAGGGAAGCAGCCGGTGAGAAAGAAGCTTTATGCCGGCCATTGGAAGCATATTTCGAAGCCGTCGGGGTCTTTGAGATAGAGTTGCTTCATGCCGTAAGGAGCGACCTTCGGTTCATCTAAATTGAGGCCCTTTGCGCGGAAATATTTGTAAGCCTCGTCAACATCGGGGCAGCCGATGTAGAAGCAAGTGTCTTCGTGCGCGGTGGCTCGAGTTGAGTCCGGCATCGGGGGACGGCTGTCGAATTCATAGGCCGTGTTGAGCATGAGAGCGGCGTCGCCGTGATGGAGCCTGCACCAATCGAAGTCGTCCGCAGAGCGGGACGGAGAGGAATTGAAGATTTCGAATCCCAACAGGTCGCGATAGAAGCGGACAGAGGTGGGCATATCGAAGACCTGGATAAGGGGGCATAGTCCCTGGACCTTGAGTGCCATGATTTTTGTTCCTCGCTGACCTTTTGAGGGCTAGCAACGAAGGATTTTTGGTGACTCGATTCCTTTGGTGGCGTTGCGGGTGTCTACCACCATCCTGGACTGGTCGACAATGGCCGTGTAGTCGTATGAGGAGTGATCGGTGACGATGACCACGGCGTCATACTGTCCTAAATTGTCGAGCGAGGCGCTTGTCATGTTGAGATCGTAGTGGCGTCCTCGACCGACTTTGGGGAAGTAAGGATCGTTGTACGCCACTGTCGCGCCCTTCTCACGCAAGATTTCGATGATGGTGAGCGAGGGCGACTCGCGCAGATCGTCGACATCGCGTTTATAGGCCAGGCCCAGCACCAGCAGTTTGGAGCCGTTGATGGACTTACAATGCTGGTTAAGTCCCGACGCGATCTGTGCAATGACGAAGTAGGGCATGGCGGTATTGACTTCGCCCGCAAGCTCGATGAAGCGGGTACGGAAGTCGAATTGCTTGGCCTTCCAGGAGAGATAAAACGGGNNTCGATGGGGATACAGTGGCCGCCCAAACCAGGTCCCGGATAGAATGCCTGGAACCCGAAGGGCTTGGTTTTGGCCGCATCGATAACTTCGTGGATGTCGATTCCCATCCTCATGCAGAGCTGCTTGAGCTCGTTGACGAGCGCTATGTTTACGCAGCGGTAGATGTTCTCAAGCAACTTGGTCATCTCGGCGGCAGAAGGGCTGCTCACAGGGACAACGCGGCGAAAGACATTCTCATACATTGCCGATGCCAATTCCGTCGCAGCGGGCCCATAGCCGCCGATCACCTTGGGAATGTCCTGGCGGGCTACGGTTTCATTTCCGGGGTCCTCCCGCTCGGGTGAAAAAGCCAGGTAAACGCCGGCTTCGTCCTGTGCCCGCGCAACCTTCAGGCCGTGCGGGTTGCCGGCTTCGAGAAGCGGCAGCACAACTTCTTCCGTCGTGCCAGGATAAGTGGTGCTTTCGAGCACGATCAGTTGGCCTTCATGGATGTAGGGAGCAATCGATTCCACCGTCCCGGTGACGTAGCTGAGGTCGGGCTCGTGGTGTTGGTTGAGCGGAGTGGGAACGCAAATAATAACCGCGTCCATTTCGGCGATTTGAGAGTAATCCGCCGTCGCGCGAAAGTCGGCCTGCTGCATCTGCTGAACCGCGCCAGGCAAAATGCGCACAATGTAAGACCCACCGGCGTTGAGAGTATCCACCTTTTCCTGTTCGATATCGAAGCCGGTGACGCGGAAGCGTTCATCGCTGAACAAGAGCGCCAGTGGCAGACCCACATAGCCCATTCCGATGATTCCGATGCGCGCGTCGCGCGTCTCCATCTTTTGCTTGAGTTCTGGCAGGCGGCTCACGGCCACTTTAGTCATGCTGTCGATTGTAAGACCTGTTGCTGTGACGGGGCTCCGCATCTCATCCAGCGCGCGATAGTATCCTTGGTGGTTGGGACTGCGGCGCTAACTCGTACGATGCAGTCTGGGAGTGTGATTTTGGCCAAATATCTTGTCACCGGGGCCGCCGGTTTTATCGGGCGCTCCATCGCCGCGGCTCTTTTGGCTCGCGGTGAAACGGTTCGCGGCATTGACAGTTTCATTACCGGCAAGCGCTCGAATCTGATTGGCCTGGAAGCGATGGAATTCATCGAGGGCGATCTGGCCGATCCGGCTGCCTGCGCGCAAGCGTGCGCCGGGGTTGAGATTGTTTTCCATGAGGCGGCGCTGGCCTCGGTTCCGCGTTCTGTAGCCGATCCAGTGGGCACGAATGTGAATTGCGTGGACGCTACGCTGAACGTGCTGGTGGCGGCTCGCGCGGCCGGGGTTCGCCGCGTGATTTACGCTGGGTCTTCCTCCGCTTACGGCGATGCGCCGACCCTCCCCAAGCGGGAGGATATGCTGCCCAATCCAATTTCTCCATATGCGGCAGCCAAGCTTGCCGGGGAACATTACATGCGCGTCTTTGCCCGCGTCTATGGGTTGGAGACGGTCGTTCTGCGCTACTTCAACGTATTTGGTCCATACCAGGACCCGACTTCGCACTATTCGGGCGTGCTGGCCATTTTTTGCCGCCGCATGCTGGCCGGAGAGCAGACGACCATCTACGGCGACGGCGGACAGAGCCGCGATTTTACCTACATTGACAACGTGGTCTACGCCAATCTTCTGGCCGCCGCGGCGCCGGCGGAAAAAGTATCGGGGCAAATGATGAATTTGGCGACAGCGACACGGATCACGCTGAACGAGACGTTCGAGATCCTTCGCGAACTGACCGGTTACAGCGGCAAGCCGGAATACGCTCCTGCGCGGGCAGGCGACATTCGAGACTCGCTTGCCGACATTGACCTTGCGCGGGAGTTGCTGGGATACGAACCGCAAGTTGATTTCCGCGAGGGTTTGCGCCGCACGGTGGAATGGTACCGGAGTTGCGGCGGAGCCTGATCGCGATTCTTAATGCAGAAGTTTTCCACAGTTCACTTTCTTCAGTGATCGGCACTCTTGACGAAATGCTTCCAATCAAGGACACTGCGGGTACCTTCCTCCGCAGTGTTTTTCGACCTCGAATGTGGGGATTTCTCTGCCGGAGAGCTTTTGGGACTGAGGTTGCAAGCCCTTGCCGGAAAATCCCGCCTTGCAAAACGATTCGCCCCCTGGGGCTGAAGCTCGAGTCAGCCCGGGCAACGGCCAACAGAAATCTTCCGCCTCCCTGCGCGGCCTTGCCGGCGTACTGGTTCGCCGGCGCCGCTTCGTTGGCTCCGTTTTGGGGGGCTTGCTGCTGCTTTGCCTCGTGTATTGCCTTGTGGCTCCCAATCAATACGAGGCCAGCGCCAAGGTCGCGGTCAGGACTTCATCCGCTTCCTCGCTGAGCCTGGAGGGCGGAGAGACATTTAACGCTGCATCGATTCTTTCGGCCCCCGTGCAGCAGGAGACCCTGGCCAACGTTTTTCGCAGCGACCAACTGGCCTGGAGAGTGATCAACGATCTCAAGCTCTACCAAGCGCCGGGCTTCATGGGCAATTTCGGCCACCGTTTCCCGGGCTTTCGCCCCGAGGCGCCATCTTCCCAAGCCGAGGCATATCTGCTGGAAAGATTTCAACGGCGGCTCCTTGTGCAGACTCTTCCCCGCACGCTTCTTGTTCAGATCCGGTTCCGGTCGAAGGATGCGGCGCTGTCGGCTGCCGTGGTAAACGGCCTGATTCGAGCCTACGGACAACAGGAGAGCGAATCCAGGGTGCAGGCCACGAGGCAGGCGTCGGACTGGCTGGATAGCCAACTCAAGGATTTGAAGGCCCGCGTGGGCCGCGATCAACTGCGTCTGGCCGCCTTCCAGCGCGAGCACGGCATCTTGAGCACTCCGGAGATGCTGGCAAACGGGCAGCCGGGCGAAGTTCAGCACATCTCCGCCTTGTTGGAAATCGACGAGCTGGGCCGCCAGCAAGTGGCAGCCACCACGGACCGGATCCTGCGAGAGGCCCAATTCCGTGCCGCGTTACAAGGCAATCCTGAACTGGTTGTAGCCTCCGATCCCAGGCTGCAGACGGAGATGGGCAGCTTTGCAACGGCCTTGCTGCAACAGCTTCACGGTCACCATAGCGAATTGGAACAGGAGCAAGCCCAGTTGAGCATCGAACACGGCGGGAACTTCCCTCGTGTAGCGGAGATTCGCGGCCAGTTGCAGGACCTTGATCGTCAGATTCAGAGCGAAGATGCGAAGCTGGTGGATCGATTCCGCGGCGCTTGGAAGACGGCCCAGGATCGAGAGCAAATGGTTCGCAAGAGCCTGGAGCAGCAAACGAGCGAAGGCATGAAGCTGAGCCAGGCCGCCACGGAGTATATGGTCATGCGGCAGGAAGCCAACTCCAGCCACGACCTGTATGTGTTGGTGGCAGGAAAGGTGGAAGAAGCCGGGCTTGCCGCGGGGATACATGGCTCGAACATTTCGATCGTGGACTATGCTCGCCCGCCTGCAAAGCCGGTGGCGCCGGACTTGCCGCTTTATATGGCGATCACGCTCTTTGTGGGGCTTTGGCTGGCGGCAGGAGGCGCACTGTTGTTGGATTCGCTTAAGTTCCCCGCCGCCCGCACGACCGTGGCGCTGCTGGTTTTGTTGTTGGCTGGGGCCGCGGGCCATGCACAGGCGCCCACGCCAAGCACCAGCGGTCTGCCCACAGGTGTGGCCCGATATCCCCAGACGCCGCAGGTGAAGAACTCGCCGAACCCCAAGGACGCCCCCACCGTCTGGAACAATGCAACGGGGCCGGCTTTGCCGGGAATGGCGCAGCAATCATTGTCGGAGCCGACCTTGCCCGCGCCGATAGGCCCGGGTGATTTTCTGGACGTCACGGAGTACCACACTCCGGAGTTTCATTCAGTGGTGCGGGTTTCCGCTGCCGGTAAAGTGATGCTGCCGATGGTGAAGGAAGTTGAAGTTGGGGGACTGGACGAACAAGGCGCGGCTCGCGCCATCGAGGCGGCGCTCCTGGCCCAGGGAATGCTTTTGCACCCACAGGTTTCAGTGCTGGTGACCGCTTACGTCGGCCAGGACGTTAGCGTGCTCGGTGAGGTGGCTCGCCCCGGGGTCTATCCCTACACGCTGCACCACAGATTACTCGACCTGATTTCGGCAGCATCCGGGCTGGCGCCAAGCGCCGGACGCCTGGTGAACATCTTTCACCGCGACGATGCAAAGACACCTCATCCGGTGGTGCTGGACCCAGGCGGAACCGATACGGGTACAGACCATAACCCGGAACTGAAGCCAGGCGACACGGTGCAAGTGAGCCGCGCGGGGTTGGTTTTTGTGATTGGCGACGTGGTGCGTCCGGGAGGATTCCCGGTAGATCCCGCGCAAGGGCTAACGGTGGTGCAGGCGCTTTCGCTGGCGTGGGGTCCAACCCAGAACGCAGCCACGGGCAGGGCCTTGCTGATCCGAGAGCAAAAGGGCGGCCGCACCCTGACTACTCTCAACGTGAAGCGCCTTTTGCACGGCCAGGATCCCGACCAGCCCGTCTTTGACCGGGACATTCTGTTCATACCGGACTCGATGGCCAAGAACCTGTTGAACAGGACGATGGAATCGGCAATCCAGTCGGCGGTGGGAGTAACCATCTATGCGGGGTTGGTCTATTCGCAGAGGTTCTAAGAAGAGGTCCCCGAGAATATGAGACGCCATGCCTGGGCCCTGTTGCTGTTGTTCGCTTTCACAATTCCTTGGGAGTACTCCCTGGATTTGGGCGAACCCTTCGGCAACGTGGCTCGGATCGCAGGCTTGCTGGCATTGCTTGTGGCTGTTCCGGCAGTTCTCGAAACAGGCCGGCTGCGCACTCCCGGAGTTATACAGTGGCTGGTTCTGGCCCTCTATCTATGGTTTTGCTGCTCCTATTTCTGGACGATCGAGCCACTGGCGACCCTAAGCAGGATGCGCGCCTTCTTTCAGGAGATGATGGCCGTCTGGCTGGTGTGGGAGTTCGCCGAAAGTCCGCGCAACTTGCGCGATTTGATGCGCGCCTATGTGGCAGGCTCATGGGTTCTGGCCGCCCTGACACTGGCGAACTTTGTTTCACCGGAGGCGATTGCCGCGGGACAGATTCGGTTTGCAGCCGGGGGGCAGGATCCGAACGACGTGGCCCGCTTTCTCGACCTGGGCTTTCCCATGGCGGCTGTGCTATTCGAAGGTGAATCCAGTTGGCGGGGCAGGCTGCTGGCTGCCGGTTACCTGCCGCTGGGCCTGGTTGCGGTGCTGCTGACGGCATCTCGCGGAGGGTTCCTGGCGGCGCTGACGGCGCTGGCAGGTTGCGCCATCTTGCTGGCTCGGGGCCATGTGCGGAGGGTGGTTGGCGGGGCGTTCGCCTTGCCGGCCGTTGCGGCTGCCGTGTGGTTTGCCGTGCCTCGTGGAACGTTGGAACGCCTGGCCACAATTTCGGAGCAACTTCATGGCGGGGATCTAAACCAGCGGTGGAACATTTGGGGAGCCGGTTGGCAGGCCTTTGTGCGGGCGCCGGCATTTGGCAGCGGAGCGGGCTCGTTTGTGAGCGCGGCGGGTCTGGCCTCCTACGATACGGCTCACAACACCGCTCTTGCCATTCTCGTCGACGGGGGACTGGTCGCACTTTCACTGGCTCTGGCGATTGTTGTTGTGGCGGCCTGGTCGGTGCTGCAAACCCGCGGTGCGTTGCGTTTGGGACTGGGAACCGGTTTGCTTGTGTGGGGCATCACTTCGCTGGTGGCCACGGTGGAGCAGAACCGGACGACTTGGCTGCTGTTGGCGCTGATTTCGCTGGCGGGGCGGCTGGCCGCGGAGGAGCCCGAAAACCTGGCCGCTTGCTTCCCGTACAATGCATCGCCTCCCGGAGCAACTTTGGCGGCCGAGCCTGGTTGCAGACTGGCGGATTGATTGCTCATCCCACCCTCCACAGCGTTTCCCATTGCCCAAATCGCGCAGCTCTTTAAAGGGACCAGCGTCAATCGGAGGATCTTTCGCGCCGCGGTCTTGGTTACCGCGGTTGGGGTTTTGGTTAAGATCGTTGCCACGTTCAAGGAGGCGGCGGTTGCAGGTGTCTATGGTCGATCCGACGAGATGGACGCCTTTCTTGCGGCGGCTCTCATTCCGGGTTTGCTCATCAACCTGATCTCTGAATCGATGAATCAGGCGCTGGTGCCGACTTTGATTCGAGTAAGAGAGCGGGAAGGCCACGAGCGCGCACAACAACTGCTCTCGAGCTCCATGCTGTGGCTGTGCATTTTTCTGGCGGCGGTTTGCGTGTCGATGGCGTTGGGGGCGCGCGCTTTCTTTCCGCTGATTGCTTCGCACTTTCCTGCAGCTAAGCTGGATCTCTCGGTGCGGCTTTTCTATGCGCTCTTGCCTGTCGTCATCGTCACTGGCATCGCAAGCAACTGCACCGCCGTTGTGAACACCTTTGACCGCTTTGCGCTGCCCGCACTGGCGCCCATTGTTACGCCGGCGGCAATTATTCTGGCGGCGCTGCTGCTTGGCGCTCGGGTGGGCATCTGGGCGTTGGTTTACGCCACCCTGGCTGGGGCATTGATTCATGCGGGAATGATGGTGTGGATGATGGACTCCCACGGCTATCGCTTCCGTCTGCGCTGGCATGGGATGAACGAGGCCACCCGCGAGGTTGCGTACCAGTACGGTCCCGTGCTGCTGAGCAGCGTGGTGGCTTCGGGCGGTTTGCTGGTGGACCAATCGATGGCCGCCATGCTGCCCGCCGGGAGCGTTTCGGCGCTGGTGTATGCCAACCGTTTTGTGAGCGTCGTAATTACATTGCTGGCCGGTGCGGTTTCAACGGCCGTGGTGCCTTATTTCTCCCGCATGATTGCCGTTTGCGACTGGGCCGGATGCAGACACACAATGCGCACATGGGTACGGCTCACGGCTTTGGTGTCCGCGCCTATTGCGGTGGGGCTCATAGTGGGAGCGCATCTGCTGATTCGGATTACCTTCCAGCATGGCGCATTTTCGGCCCACGATACGGCCGTGGTTACACCGGTGCTTGCCATGTACGCCCTGCAGATTCCGTTCTTTGTCTGCAGCCGGGTGTTTTATCGATTCATTGTGGCCATGCGACGGACTGACCTGATCCTTTATTGCGGCGTTATCAATCTTGGGCTCGATATTGTTCTGAACCTCGTGCTGATGCGCTGGTTTGGCGTGGCCGGCATCGCACTTGCGACCTCATTGTGGACCGTAAGCACATTCATTTTTCTTTGGTATTGGGCGTGGAGGCTTCTGCCCGCATCCTCTTCGAAGGAGGCAGCGGCGTGAAACCCAGGCCTGCGCAATACCTTCTTCGCTTCGACGACCTTTGCCCCACCATGGATCGCGTGCGGTGGCAGAGATTCGCGCCGATGATCAGGGAATTCGGAATCTGCCCGATACTGGCCGTAGTTCCTGACAACCTGGATCCCGACCTGAAGGTTATCGAGCCAGACCCGGCATTCTGGGGCCAGATGCGCCAAATGGAGGCTGCGGGGGCCATGATTGGCCTGCATGGTTATCGTCACCTGTCAGGCGGCCGGGGCAGGAGCTTGCTGCCTCTGCACCGGGAGACGGAGTTCGCGGGGGTGAGCCGCAAGATTCAGCGAGAGTGGATTCGCTCGGGGTTAGCGATTCTTCACGGCCATGGGCTCAACCCGCAGGTATGGGTTGCACCGCGGCATGGTTTCGACCGAAACACCCTTGCCGTACTTCGCGAAGAGGGCATCGGTCTGCTTTCGGACGGCTTTGCCCGCCTCCCCTTCGTGCGCGGCGGACTCACCTGGATTCCGCAGCAGCTTTGGGCGCCGGTTGAAAAGTCGAATGGCCTTTGGACAATCTGTCTCCATAGCAACACGGCAACCGACTCGCTGGTGGGACAAGTGGAGGATTTCCTTCGCCATCATGCGGCGGAGTTCACTTCAGTGGAACGTGTGCTGGCGGAAACTGTGCCAACCCGCCTGAGCGCTTCTGAATGGTTGTACGGAATGGCTATGCTGTTGCGCATCCAGACCAGCCGGCGCAGGAAGCGATTATTCGCTCGAGGGTAGTCGCGCCTTCAGATAAACGAGTTCTGTGGAGCTTTGAGGTATCCCACCCTTTCCGCAAAAGACGCGGCAAGGATGGGACTCGGCACATTCAAATTCGAAGTGCAACGAATTTCGTGAATCGATTTATAGAGATCGTCGTAGCAGTGCCGTGGGAAAGTGGGAAACGTTCTTTGTTTTCCATCTTTTCCATGGCTTCTTCCAAGGTATCTCATGGCTGGTCTTGAAGATGCGTTGTTGCACTTGGAGCTTGAATCCGCCCTCCCAACAGGCTGCTTAGTACTACAGTTGTAGATCGCCGAATTCGGAGGGAGCCGGGGGTTTCAACCCCTGGAAAAGATGCGAATTTGCACGGCCTTTAGGCCCGGGCATTTGTCTTCTTCCTCCGGCAGGAACCATCTACAACTGTAGTATTAGTTCGATCCGCTCCAACGCCTGGGCCTGGGATTCTTCTCCAGCAGGTCGCGATAGAGTGCTTCCCATTTGTCCAACACGGCTCCCAAGCTGAATTGCGCAACAACCAGATTTCGTGCCCGCTCACCCATTGCCATGCGCTCCTCTGAAGAGGCGTGCATCATGCAAGCCATCGCCTCAGCCAAGGCGGTGGGATTCGAGACAGGGGCAAGGCGGCCTGTCTTCTCATGGAGGATGACCTCGCGGGTACCCCGCACGTCTGTGGCCACGGCGGGCAATGCACACGCAGCAGCCTCCAGGAGGCCCATCGGCAGACCTTCCCAGCGGGAAGAAAGCACAAAACCGTCCGCTGCCTGCATCCAACGGCGCACATTCGGCTCAAAGCCCAGAAAACTGACCCGATGCTCCAATCCGAGTTGTCGTGAAAGCAGGCGCAGCTCATTCTCAAGCGGCCCTGCACCGGCGATGACAAGCCGCGCGGACTCGGGGACCTCCGCCATTGCGCGAAGCAGGGTAGCGTAGTCCTTCACTGCTTCCAGACGGCCGGCCGCTAACCAAAGAAATTCTTCACCGAGACCAAGTTCGTGGCGCATTGCTTCCCGGACAGCCTCGTTCGGGTTCCAAAGCGCCACATCCACCCCATTGGGGAGCACAACAAGGCTTTTCTCATCGACCATGCCGGCGGAAATGTGCGAAGCAGCGACGGCCTGGCTTACAGCAGTCACTTTGTCGCAAAGCCAGTCGCTCCAACGATAGCCCAGGCACCGGCCGAAGGTCCCGGTTGAAGAACTGTGCAGAGTATCCACGACTACCCGAACTGGCGCACACAACCGCGACCAGCGGACCATCCACGCCGCGTGCGGCAGATGTGCGTGAACCACCTCCGGCGATTCCTGGCGGAGCCAGCGGCGGAAGCGCAACCATCCGCGAGGATCGGCAAGGCCCTTGCGCATTTCGAGGCTCCGGAATCCAACTCCCGCAGCGGCCAGTTCGCCGGCTGCGTTGCCACCTGTGCCCGACAATGCCACCACGGTTACCCGCCATCCACGTTGGACGAGGCCTTTTGCCAGCAGCACGACTTGCCGCTCGGCGCCACCGATGCGGTCAAGGCCCGGTATAACCAGGGCGACGTGGCTCATGGCCGGCCTTCTCTGAGGGTTGGGCCCTCGATCACTACGTCGATCAACTTCTCATAGCCTTGAATGGCCTGCTGCATCCTGAACGCTTCGACAAACGGGTGTGCAAAGCGTTCGCCTGGGCGCAGAGCTTGCAATGCCGAGACGAGGCAGGCGGCAAGGGCTTCCGCCGATATCTCCGGCGCAAGCCAGGCCCCCGGCTCCCTGCGCAACAGCTCGACAATGCCTAAAGACGCTGGCAATGCGACAATGGGAAGTCCGCCGGCCGCCGCCTCCAACAGAGAGTTAGGCATGCCTTCGTGGCGCGAGGAAAGCACGTAGAGCGAAGCGCCGGGAAAGTACGCATGGGGAAAATCGACCCGGCCGGCAAATTGCACGGCGTTTTCGAGCGAAAGTTCATGGCGCAGGGCTTTCAGGTCCATCTCTTCCGGCCCTGACCCGGCGATGACAAGATCTGCATGCGCAAACCGTTCGCGCACTTTTGCCAGCGCCTGCATCAACAAGTCGAAGCCTTTTTCTCGCGAGAGCCTGCCTACGGCAAGCAGATGCGGACCGGGACCTCTCCACACACTTGGGCTACTGGAAACGGCCGCGCGAATCTCGTCCAGATCCACCGGGTTCGGCAAGACTGTGATTTGCTTTTCGCGGATTCCAACTTCCCGGCCAAGGTCCTCGGCCATGGCGCGGGTTTGGCAAACGATTCCGTCGGCGCGGGGGTAAAGCAGCCGGTATAAAAGCCGCGTATATCCCGGCAATCCTCCAAACGCCAAGGCTGACGAAACTGTTCCGTTTTGCCGTACCAGTACACGCGTGTGTCGCGGGAAAAAAGGCCGGAGCATGAGTACCAAAAAGTTGAGGTGCGCCATGCCGGACAAGATGAGTGCGGGCTTGAGTCTTCCAACCAGCCTGAGCAGCCGGAACAGGCTGGCGCGAACGCGCGTGGCGCGCAGCTCGTGAACTATAAGTTCCGGCGGAAGGTCTTGCGCAGCGGGAGCCGATCCGGTCACCAACCCCAGGTGCACCTCGTACTTGCCGGCGGCGAGGCCCCGCGCCAGCAGAGCAATCACTTGCTCCGCTCCACCACCCCCGAGATGCGGGATGAGCAAGAGTATCCTGGGCCGCTGGGTCATGGGTATATTGCGAAGGAAGAGAGTATAGGGAAAAGTATCCTTTTAGAAGTGTCGCATCTCACAAACTTTACCTGTACGGAAATGGTACATTATCTGAGATTTCCTTAATAACCAAACCAAAGATCTCCAATCCTTTGGTGTATTTCCACAGTGGGCTATAGCCCCGTTGATTTGCATGTATTCGGCGACAAGGCTAACGCCAAGAACGCCCTTACCCCGACGTTGTTGCAGTCATCTGGAATGGCTCCGAGGGCACTGCCCAAAGGGCTTGCAGGGGTGTACGCCAATCCATGTTGGTCTCCGAGGAGCCTCATCTCGTTTCGCCGGTAGAGCGTCGTTCCGCGCCTGCGTCGTGCAATGTTGTGGTGGGTGTTACCGGTGCGCAGGCTTGTCTGGTTCTTAATGGGCGACTCCGCGCCTTGCGCGAGGCAGGATTTCGCGTCACCCTGGTTGCGGGTCCGGGGGAACTGCTTCGACGAACGGCTGCAGCACAAGGTGTGGAAACTTGTGCGATCCCAATCCGGCGGGAGACCGCGCCATTTGCGGACTTGCTGACAGTGGCCAGGCTGTGGCGGCTTTTGCGCAGGCTCAAGCCGGTTCTCACCGAATTCAGCACCCCAAAGGCGGGCCTGCTGGGCAATTTGGCAGCCTTGCTATGCGGAGTACCGGTTCGCGTCTACGTTCTTCGCGGGCTAAAGCTGGAAACCTCGACCGGAATCAAACGCCGCATTTTGCTGGCGGCGGAGCGGGTGGCCGCAAGGTGTGCGCATGTTGTACTGTGCAACAGCGACAGCTTGCGCTCCGAGGCATTGGCCCTGAACCTGGCGCCCGCTGCGAAACTGCATCTGCTGGGAGACGGCAGCAGCAACGGTGTGGACGTGGAGCGGTTTTCGCCGGGCGAGAGCGATGTGCGGAACTGGCTTGGCCTTTCTTATGACACTCCTCTGGTGGGCTTTGCAGGACGACTGACCCGCGACAAAGGTCTACCGGAATTGATCGAGGCATTTGACACCATCCTGGCGGTGATGCCGGAGACGCACTTGCTGCTGGTGGGTTGGTTCGATAACTCCGAAGACGCGCTTGGCGATGAGTTATGTGCCCGGATCAGGAGCCATCCGCGCATTCACTATACGGGGTTTGTGGCCGACGCCGCTCCCTACTATCGGGCGATGGACCTGATGGTTTTGCCGACCTGGCGCGAGGGTTTTCCCAATGTCGTGCTGGAGGCTGCGGCCACGGGAATTCCGGTGATTACAACTCTTTGCACAGGTTCCCGCGATTCAGTGGTCCCCGAAGTTACCGGACTGCTTATCCCTCCCGGTTACCCGGCAGCGATTTCTGAGGCGGTTCTCAAGCTATTGCGCAACCCGGAGCGGCGCCGAACGATGGGCAAAGCGGCGCGCGCCTGGGTTTGCGAACACTTTGCGAATGACCGCGTCCTGGGCCTCACCGCCGCATACTACAGAAGCCTTTTGGCGCGAGCGGCCGGAGGAGAGACCGACTCTGCGCATCAAGGAGTTGGCGGTAGCGTATTGGTGATTAAAGATGAGCCGGCGGGAACAGGCGGAGCCTGTAGTGTATGCGCGCCGGCCTCGGCTGCGCGCAGCACTTCGTTGGGCACAATGCCGAGGACCAAGGTGGCGGCCACGGCGAGAAGCAAGGCCGCGCCCACCGCGACGCCGACTTGCGGGGTGTAAACAACGGCGTCGTCGCCATTCCTGGCTGGATGCTGAGCCGCTGCCAGGGCCAGGCGTAGATAATAAGCCGCAGCCAAACCTGAGTTGAGCAAGCCGATGATGGCCAGCCACACTGCACCGCCGCCCACCGCAGCCGAAAAGGAATAGAACTTGCCGAAGAATCCGCCGGTGAAGGGAATTCCCACCAGGGACACCAGAAAAAAGATCAACAGGCTGCCCAGCAATGGCGAGCGATAGATAAGCCCGCGAAAATCCTGCACAAAAGGCAGTTTTTCTTCGTAGCCGCTGGCCACGGTGATCACCGCAAAGATGCCGACATTCATGGCCGCGTAGGCCGCGGTGTAAAAGCTGGCCGCTGCAATTCCGCTCGAACCGAGGCCCGCGAAGGCCGCCAGCAGATATCCGGCGTGGGCAATCGAGGAGTAGGCCAGCATGCGCTTGACGTTTTCCTGGCGCAGTGCGGCCAGGTTGCCCACGGTCATGGAGAGGACGGCCACGACCCAGAGGAGTGGCAACCAGATGGGGCGCAGCGAGGGAAGCATCTCGTAGGTCACACGCAGCAGAAGTGCGAAGGTAGCGGCCTTGGGCGCGGTGGACATGAGAGCCACGACCGGCGAAGGGGCACCCTCGTAGACGTCAGGCGTCCACACATGGAAGGGTGCGGCAGATACTTTGAACAGAATACCGACCAGCATCAGCGCCAGGGCCGCCAGCAACAGCGAGTGATTCTCGGCGGAGGCGGCGCGGCGGGCGACTTCGTAAATTTGCGTGGTGCCGGTGGCGCCGAAGATCAGGGCAACGCCGTAGAGCAGGAACGCGGTGGCGAAGGATCCGAGCAGAAAGTACTTGATGGCCGCTTCAGGGCCGCGTCCGGTTTCCTTGCGGTACCCAGCGAGAATGTAGGTGGCGATGGAAGAGATTTCGAGAGCAATGAAGACCACCAGCAGTTCGACCGCCGCGGTGAGCAGGCACATCCCCACGGCGCCAAATACGATCAAGGCGTAGAACTCGCCCTGGTGATGGCTGTCTTCAGGTAGCGTGTCCAGCGAGAGCAGAAGGGATACGAGCACAATGCCGCAGACAAGCACGTGGAAGAAAACGGTGAAAGGGCTGCTCTCGACCGTGGAGTAGAAGGCGGTTCCAACGGGTAGGGAAAGCTGCCACAGGCTGGCCCACAGAGCCAGCGTGGTTCCCAGCGCGGCCACCCAGCCTAATGGACGGCGCGCCCATCCTGGTGGCAGCGAGGCGTCTATGAGCATCACGGCCACGCCGGTCAGCGTGAGGATGACTTCGGGGAGGATGCGGAAGATGTCTGGCACTGGATTCACCGCTGGCCTCCCGAAGGGATGACTGTTCCCGTTACATAGCCTGGCGCATATTGTGTTTTGAGCCGGGGCGGGGCTGCGCCTTGCCCGATGGCTGAGAGCCAGAGCGATGGGGCCAGTCCCATGACCAGCATAAGTACGGCCAGCGGCCAAAGCACGGCCAACTCGCGGAAGTGCAAATCGTCGCCGGGGCGGGACGTGGCCAGTTGGCTCTCCGGGCCGTAGAAGAGACGCTGCACCAGCCAAAGCATGTAGGCAGCGCCCAGGATAACGCCCAACGCGGCGGCGACAGCAAACCCGCGGCTCACGCTCGAGAAGGTGCTGGAGAGAATGAGGAACTCGCCCACGAATCCGCTCAACATGGGTAGGCCGATCATTGCCAGGGTGGTGATGACGAAGAGAGTGGCGGTGCGCGGCAACCGGGTCGCAAGACCG
Source organism: Acidobacteriaceae bacterium (assembly GCA_003151985.1). GTDB lineage: Bacteria > Acidobacteriota > Terriglobia > Terriglobales > Acidobacteriaceae > Telmatobacter. The sequence goes on along the minus strand of PLZC01000391.1, from coordinate 2,113 downwards.
CCGTATAGATTGATCTGGCTGGTGGCGTAACGGGTCTCCAGTACGCCGAGCAGGAGGAATAATGCCCCGTCCACTACGCCGTGACTGAGTATCTGATACACCGCGCCGTTCCAGCCGGTAAATGCCAGGCCATAGATGCCGAGCGTGATGAGGCTCAGGTGGCTTAGAGCGGCAAAGGCCAGCAGCCGCCAGAAATCGCGCTGCACCAGTGCCAGGCATGCGCCGTATAAGATGCCGATGACGGCGAGAGCAACCAAATACGGAGCCAGCGCCCGGGCCTGAACGGGGAAGAGCCCCACGTGGAAGCGAAGCATGGAGTAAAGGCCCAGCTTGCCGGCCACAATCATGGCCATGGCTACGGGTGCTTCGCTGAAGGTGTCCGCAAGCCAGCCGTGCAGCGGGAAGACAGGCACCTTGACGGCGAAGGCTAACAGAAATGCGAAAGCTGCCCAACAGAGAGGGCCGGCGGGGAGCGATCCGTGCGTAATGAGAATCTGCAGCGTGGCAAAGTCAAAGCTGCCGGTTTGCGCGTAAAGCCACAGAATTGCCACCAGCAAGGGCGCGGACGGGATGAATGTGAAGAGGAAGAACTTCATCGCGGCTTTCGGTCCATCCTTGCGGCCGTACATGGCGATGAGAATTGCCATGGGCACAAGAGAAAGCTCCCAGAAGCCGTAGTAGAGCATCAGGTCGAGCGAAATAAAGACGCCGAACATGGCCGTCTGCTGCACGAGGAAGAGCGAGTAGAAGACCTTGCGCCGCTCCTTGATGGCGCTCCAACTGGCGATGACGCCGATGGGGGCGAGCAACCCGGTGAGGACTACGAGCCAAACACTCAGACCGTCCACGCCGACGTGGTAAAAGATCGCGGGATTCTCGATCCAGGGGCGATTGATCTCGAACTGAAAGCCGCTTTGGCCGAGAACAAAATGCGTGGGCAGGTGCAGCGCGAGGCCGAAAGTCACCAGCGAGGTGAGCAGGGCGATCCAGTTGGGCAGCTTGGCGCGATCGGGAACGAGGGCGACCAGCACCGCTCCGGCCAGCGGCGCGAGGATGATCAACGTGAGAATCGATTGGCTTATCGCGTTCATTCTCAATGCCCCGCCGCGCCAAGGTGAATTGCAGAAAGACTGGCCAGCACTGTGGCCCATGGAACCAGTAGAAAGAGCAGCAGCGCCGCCGCGCCTGCGGCGAGCCACGCGGCATAGGAGCGCAGGTTGCCCGACTGCCAGCGCTGCAAAAGTGCTCCAGCCATGGTGGCAGCGCCTCCCAGAAACCACGCCAGTCCGCCGAGTATCGCGACATCGATAGTCCATTCAAGCACGTACCTGGACGTGTCAAGAAGCGGCTTGACCACCGTTGCGCCATAGAACTCGTCTACGAAATATTTGTTGGCGAGAAGCTTGTAGCCGCTGGGAAGAGCGGCTGCAAGCTGCGCCGGGCTGTCGGGCTTCTGCCGGTAGAAACGGTCTGCGACATACCATCCCAACAGCGCAACGGCCACGGCTGCAATGCTCAGGAGAATGTCGAGTTGCATGCCGCCTGGGGATGTGGCGGGATCGCCGATCGCGCCTGCGGCCGGGGCGAGAAAGGCGCCAAAGCGGTCCATACCGATCCAGCCGCCTGCGACGGAAAGCAGGCCAAGGATTACGAGTGGGCCGAGCATGGACCAGGGACTTTCATGCGGGTGGACATCGGGGCTTCTAGACTCGCCCGCGAAGGCCAGGTACCAGAGGCGGAACATGTAGAAGCTGGTGAGCAGTGCGGTAACGAGGCCGATGAACCAGAGGAGTTTGCCGGAGCCGCCGTGCTGGAAGGCCTCGTAGAGGATCGCGTCTTTCGAGAAGAATCCCGCGAAGGGAAAGAAGCCGCCGATGGCAAAGACTGCGGCGGTCATGGTCCAGAAGGTGATGGGGATTTTCTTGCGCAGGCCGCCCATCTTGCGCAGGTCCTGCTCGCCGCCGAGAGCGTGAATCACCGAGCCCGCAGCAAGAAAGAGCAGGGCCTTGAAGAAGGCGTGAGTCATCAGGTGGAAGATGGCCGCTGAATAGGCGGCGACACCGCAGCCGAGAAACATGTAGCCCAGTTGCGAGATGGTGGAGTAGGCCAGCAC
>PLZC01000342.1:11085-11244 GCA_003151985.1 Acidobacteriaceae bacterium | reverse complement strand
CCGAGCGCTCCGTGCGCGGTCCGTCGAGAACCGCATCCATTTTGTCCAGCAGGAAGAGACGGCCACGGCGAGCCTGTTCCATGGCTTGCTCGAGGATTTCGCGAGTCAAGCCGCCGATTTTGATATCCATTTGGAGCGCGGTGATTCCCTTGCGGGTTC
>PLZC01000342.1:0-11067 GCA_003151985.1 Acidobacteriaceae bacterium | reverse complement strand
GACTCCAGAATGTCGGAGACAATGCGGATGCTGTAAGGCGACTCCTCCGCGCTGGGCAGAACCGCGGTAATGGCGCGCTCGGCGAGAGCGCCGTGGCCAATCTCGCGCCGGCCGGTGCCGCCCATACGTCCTGTTTCACCAACGCAGAAGGGCGGGAAGTTGTAGTGAAGCATGAAGTTTTTCCGCTGCTCACCCTCGTAGGACTCGAGGCGTTGCCCGTCGTCCGCGGTGCCCAACGTGGCCGTAACCAGTGCCTGCGTTTCACCACGGGTAAAAAGCGCCGAGCCGTGGGTACGCGGCAAAACCGAGTGCTCGATGGTGATGGCGCGAATCTCGTCGAAGGCGCGGCGATCGGGGCGGACGCGGCCTTTGGTCACCTGCTCGCGGAAGATCCGCTCTCTGAGGTGCTCGTAGTAGTGAGCCAGTTTCTTCTTGGCCGCCGGATCGTCGGCAGGCAAACCAGCCGCCAACTCGTCCTTGATCGCCTTGACCATATTCTGGCTGTCAAGCTTGGCGTGGGTCTTGGTGTCCAGGGCATCCGCAAGGCGCTCGCCAACCTTGGCCTTCAACTCGGCAAAGTAGGCTTCGTCGAATTCCGGCGCGGTGAAAGCCCGCTTGGGTTTGCCGGCGAGTTTCACCAGCTCGTCAATGGCAACAACAATCTTCTTGATCTCAACATGCGCAAACTCGATGGCCGCCAGGATGACTTCTTCGGTTTCCTCCTTGGCGCCTGACTCGATCATCACAATGCCGTCTTTGTGGCCGACGACCATGATGTTGACCGTGGTGGCGGCGCGCTCAGAATATGTCGGGTTGATAACGAACTGCCCATCTACGCGTCCTACGCGGACGGCGCCAACCGTGGCGCTGAATGGAATGTCAGAAAGAGCCAGCGCGCATGCGGCGGCGTTGATGCCCACCACGTCAGGGTCATTTTCCTTGTCAGCGGAGAAAACCAGCGCGATCACCTGGGTCTCGTTGCGGAAGCCATCGGGGAAAAGCGGGCGGATGGGGCGGTCAATCTGGCGGCAGGTCAGCACTTCTTTTTCGCTGGGACGGCCTTCGCGCTTGATGAATCCGCCGGGAATGCGGCCACCGGCGTAGGTATATTCGCGGTAATCCACGGTAAGGGGGAAAAAGTCGATACCCTCCCTGGGGTCTGGAGAAGCCACGGCTGTGGCCAGAACCACGGTCTCGCCTGTGGTGACCAGGGCGGCGCCAGAGGCTTGCTTGGCCATGCGGCCGGTCTCAAAAACCAGCCGCTTGCCACCGGCAAGCTCGACAGCTACTTCATGCTTGGTTGACATTGTGTCCTCATTTCATTTTCTTCGCTTGGGAATCTTGTGGACGAGAGGCGTCCGGGAGTTTGGGGGAGGTGGTGAAGGGGCTGGCAGATAAGCAGGCAAGGGGGCAGGGCGCGCGCAAAAGAGTGGGATGTGCGCGGGGGAGCGGATTCTCCCCGCCTGCGGGCCAGCCAACGCGCCAAGGCCTCGCATAGCCGATAGCTATGCACAGGCCCGGGCTGCGGTTGCAGTTCGCCAGGTACACCATGGCCCCAGGTTCTGGGTGGGACGGGGGCCGTGACCAATATCCGGTCTGGGCGCTTCCAGTTCAAGGTTGGCTTTCGGGTTACTTGCGGATACCGAGTTTGCCGATAACGTCGCGATAGCGATCGGTATCATGCGTCTTCAGGTAATCCAACAAGCGGCGGCGCTTGCTGACCAGCATCAATAGACCACGCCTGGAAGCGTGATCCTTCTTGTGCGTCTTGAAATGCTCGGTCAACTCGCCAATCCGTTCACTCAGAATCGCGATCTGAACCTCCGGCGAGCCGGTGTCCGTATCGTGGGTGCGGAAGCGTTCAATCAGGGTAGTTTTCTTAGCGGTCGCCAGCACGGCGTGTGTTACTCCTCTTGTTTTCTCAGGTCCACTCTCAAGTGTCTATTGTGAGACTAACATGAACGCGCGGTGCGGCGCCATTTGCCCTGCGGGCGTGAACCCGAATGCAAACCCGGTCGGCTCAGCGCGAACCAAAACGGAAGAGCCTGTTGTCGAAACGCTCGCGGATCACTTCGGCGATTTCAATCTTCTTTGCGTCCGGATGGTTGGGATTCATCAGATAATTCCAGGTGCGCGGCACAATCGCGGAAGGCACCTTGGCTAGCGGCGTTTCCAACGAGGCCAGCCATACATCGCCAATGTTGCGGGTAAACTCTGGATGCTCCCGCCAGTCTGTGGGAGCAAGCGTGTTCAACTGTTTTGTCGCAAGATCATCAGGAACCGATACCTGGAGCAGTTGATAGAAACGCGGAAGATTTCCATCCTCATCGCTGTCAAGGTCGATCATGTGAACAATACGCTCGAGCATTGCGCCGGCAGGACTCTCCGTAAAGTAGACGACCGGTCTCCCCCTCGAATGCCAGCGTGCGGACCCGATCCGTCCGCCTTCGCCGCTTAAATCGGCGTATTTGCCGATTCGCCATAGAGTTGTCATGAAGGGTCGTACTCGCATGCGTTCATCTAGGCGAAATAGCCCTCGTCAATCTGAATCAGGAAGTCCTGAACTGCCTGTTCACCCACCTCGGTCCTCAGCATCTCTAATGCGGTCTTTCCATCGAAGCGGCTCTTCTTGCCACACAGCCAGCTCTTGCCATCCTCGCGGTCATCGTAGACCTTCACCGCCAACTCGTACATCTTGGCCACGCGAGCCAGCCGGTCGGACTCATCCAGATTCAGCGGTTCCTTGCGCTGGCGACGGTGTTTCAGCGTCCGCGCCGGAATCACAACCTCCAGCAAATCCTTGACGGCGATGCCGGAGTAGGCCGAGAACTCCTCCAGCGTTGAAAGCGGAAGACCGCGCTCAATCTCTCTCCAATCAAAGGAGAAAGGGGGCGGCGAGGGAACGGGAATGGCGGCAGTTTGGCCCATAAGGACATTATGCCACAACATGCGCGGCATTTTGTCCCTGAGAGCGCTGATTCGATGAAATCAACCCCGAAACCGGCTACTGCCCCTGTTCACGCCAGTAGTTAGCCCGGGCCACAATCCGCGCGCCGTAATCTTCGGTCGTCCGCACCCGGATGGTATGCAACCCAGGCGTGGGATCGGAGGGGCTGAAGGTGAGCAGGTACCGGTTGCGGGCATGCTTGGCGGAATTCACCACGCGCTGCTCGAAGCCCTTGTCACCGGTGAAGGTGGTGTACTCCCCGCCGCTCATCTGGGCAACCTCTTTGGCCACGTTCTTTTTGAAGGCCTGCACCAGCATCACCAGCGCCGAAACCATGTTCATGGTGCGGTTGTCGCTGTTGTCCTTGATATCGTGGAGCAACTCGGCGCGCGCGGGAGAAAACGACACGCTCAACACCAGGACGTCGGAACCGCCGATCTTCTTGATCAGTTGCTCCGGCTTGGTGTGCTTGCTGCCGTGGTCGCGCGGTTCGCTGATCAACAGCAATACGCGGCGATACTCCTTGGGCTGCGATTCAAGCAGATCGACGGCGTAACCGACCGTATCGAGAATGGCCGATCCACCGTTGCCTGGCTCCAGGTGCTTGAGAGCCTCGTTTATATCCTCGCTGGTGTGTGTGTAGTCGCGAATGAGGTGGGGTTTGGAATCGAATCCCACCAGCGCAGCCTGGCTCCGGCCATCGGAAAGAAACAGGTCGAGCAAGGGGCCCAGCTTGGCCAGCTTGTCAAATTCAAGGACACTGACGCCGCCCAGCTCGACCGCCACAACCAGCGACACCGGCGCGGTGTCCATCTCCTCCTGAACGCGGATCTTCTGCGGCACGCCGTTGTCTTCCAGCACGAAATCACCCTGCTTGAGACCGTAGACAACGCCGCCGCCCCGCTTCTCCACCAGCGTCGGCACCAGCACCTCGTTGGCAGTCACACGCAAAGTGGGGGCATCGGGATGAGCGGCCGGAAGCGGCTGCGGAGGCTCGACTGGAGGCAACTGCTGCCCTTGAGCGGTGGTCCACAGAAATGCCGAAAGCGCCAGGAACGATCCGAATCTCATCAGAGATATAACTCCAGGTCGATGATAGGGCATCGGCATTTGGGAAGCAGAGGAGCGCACCTGTGATCAGACCCGCTTGTGGACTTCCCGATCCAGGCGGTGAATCCAGCCGAGGTAACTCAGGAACTCCCAGCGCGAGGTCCAGAGAAAGCCCAATACATCCCTGGCCGTCAATGTCTCCGCCTTCATGCCGGAGTAGGTTTCGACCCGCCATCGCATGTAGTCGCTCCGCCAGGGAGCGAACCGATGGCCGCGGGTTGCATTCCAGAGAAAACGGATGGGCGCCAGCAAGAGGTGTCCTTTGCATCCAGTATAGACGGTGCCGAGCAGCGCGAAGGGCCGGTGCGGCCCGATGTCAGTTACAGCTTGCTGAACAAGCTCTGCGTGGTCGAACCGAGCTGCGAAATCACGGACATGAGGGCCGTCTGCTGGCTCTCGGCAAGGCTGAGGTGCGTGGCTACCGAAGCCACGTCGGCTTGCATCAGGTTTGTCTGGGCCACGCTGAGCTGCGTCTTCTCATTGGTCACCGCTTCCGAGGCGGCTGTCAGGCGGCTCAGGGAGCTATCGATCACGACCCGCTGCTGAGAGACGTAGTTCAATGCCGTGCTTAGGGCTTCGGTATCGGTGACGGCGGTGCTGCTTGGGGTTCCGTTGGCGAAGTCAGCCACAAGATTGTTCAGGGCGCCAAAGACGCTGTTTGCGCCGGCGCCGGAGAATATTTGGTCCCCCGGCACATTCAACTCGATGCGCTGGCCGTTCGGAGTCTGAATGAAATTCACGTCCTGGTCGCCGCTGTAGATCGTCGCAGCCGGCGACGTGGCATTCGAAATAGCAAAGGGAACACTGGAGGTCTGGCTGCCGGCAAAGATGTATTGGCCCTGATAACTGGTATTGGCCAGCGCCAGTACCTCGCTGCGAATGCCGTCAAGCTGGTTTGAAATCGTCTTCAGATTGCTTGGGTTCATGGTGCCGTTGTTGGCGCTGATGGCGAGGGAAATAGCCGTGTTCAGCTGCGAGACAACACTGCCCAGGACGGAATCGGTCACATTCAACTGGCCCTGAACGAGGTTTGAGGATTGAGTGAAGGAGTCGTCCTGCTGAATCTGGCTCAGCAACATCACGTTTTGACCCGCAGCTACCGGGTCCTGGCTGAGCGAATTCACGCGCACACCGCTCGATAGCTCAGCCGTCAACTGTTGCTGGGTCAACTGGGTCTGGTCCAAGGACCCAACCAGATTGCTGACGAAATTTGGATCGACACGCATTTGATTCCTCCAACGATGTGCGCTCCTCACCTAGCCCCGGCACTGCGCGATTGTGAAGCGGCCTTAGGAGACCGCTGTCGATTGACCCAGGTTCATGGCCGAGGCCATGATCTTGTCCAGCATGGTGAAAACCTGCGAGGCCGCCTGGTAGCTGCGCTCGAATTGCTGCATGAACGCGGCTTCGTCGTTCAAATTGACAGTGGAAAGGGCGCTTTCCTGGCTCTGAAGCTGAGTGACCGAGGCATTCTGCGCTGTGTTGTCGGCTTCCACGCCGGCAATGGTCGCGCCCAGCGAAGTGACAAAGTTCGAAAAGAAGTCTGTCGGCTTCTGGCCATTGACGATTTGCCGATTGGCCAGGTTGGCGATTGCCATGGCGTTCGAGTTGTCGCCCGCGCCCTGCCCGCTTCCCGCGGCGGCAATGTGGTTTGGGTCGGTCATTTCCACGCTCATTTGTGCGGCGCTGCCCACAGCCTGCGTGGGCTGGGTGAAGATATTGCCTGGGTTGACGTTGTTGCCGCTCAGGTCGCTTCCAGCATTGTTCAGGGCATTCACCTGCGTCGAGACGCTGTAAGCCAATTGATCGAGCGATCCCAAAACGTTCGGAATGTCCCCGTCGCGTGCCGTCAGATACCCACCTAGTTGCCCTCCTCCATCGGCCAGTTCGGAGGTCACATCCGTTGTCCCGACAAAAAAGTGCGTCGACCCGCTCACCGTGCCACTGGTCAACTGGAAACTGGAACCTTTGGAAACCAGCAGCTGCCCGGCGGTGGTGGTAATCGAGAGCCCGGTGCCGTCGATGGTGATCTGGTTGATCCCGATCAGTTGCGAGAGCTGGCCGATGTCCTGCTGGCGCAAGTCTTCCAGCGTCCCTGCTCCCGGCGTTGTCGAGGCTGCTTCGATCTGAGGGTCCAATTGGGCAATGGCGCTGGTCAGGGCATTGACCTGGCTGGTCACCGCGGTCGCATCCTGACCCAGCGCGGCTCTTTGGACATTCAAGCCGGCGGCGGCGTTGGAAACATCGCCGGCAAGGGTAGCCGCCGAGGAAAGCACCTGCTGGCGCCGTGAGTTGTCGGACGGATTGCCTTCCAACGACGAAAAGGAGCTGAAGAAACTGGTGAGATCGGTGCCGATGTCTCCGGCCGTTGAACCGGCAGACCCGGAGGCAGGCGTGAACAAAGCCTGGACCGCATTCAGCGCCGTCAACCGGGCGCCTGACGAGGAAGCCAATTGCTGCTGCTGGATCAAGCGCTTTTCCAGCACGTTATCTCGCACGGTAGTAGCGCCTGTCTGGGTGACTCCGGCGCCGTAGGAAACCCCACCAATCACAATCGGCTGGTTCTCCTGAAAGTTCGCAACCTCCCGCGTGTATCCGGTGGTGTTGGCGTTGGCCACATTGTTGGCGACGATGCTGAGGGCCGACTGGTCGGCATTGAGAGCCTGCGTGATCAGGCTGAAGGCTGAGCTAATTGTCCCCATGCGCGCACCCCGCCGGCGACCAGTCCTGGCGTCGCACTTCACTGTATTCCAGGCGCCCTTCGCGCAACTCGCGCAGCCGGTTCATCACATTCAGATTGGCCCGCGTCGCCTCCAGCACCCGCAAGAATACCGCCATATCCCTTGCTGCCTCCCGAGCCTGGCGGGCCAGTATCGCGCGTTCTGCCGGTTCCCGCAGAGTGAGTTCCCTGTTCAATGCCTGGCAGGAAAGGGCCATCTCCTCAAGCCGGTCGGCATCCAGCCGGGCCAGCGCACGCGAGGCCTCGACCACCAGTTCCTTCAGTTCCGGGCGAACCCGGCACTTTTCGAGCGCGCGCATCTCCCGTTTCCCCTCTCCCGCCGCCGGGCTGCTCTGCATTGCCTTCCCTCTCTCGAATACCAACGACTTCTTGAGGCGCGCTCACAGAGGCCTCCGCGCCTTCTCTGAAAGGCTCTCGCAGCGCCGCTCGCCCGGCCTGAACCACGAAGCGCTGGGCTATGAATGGCCGCCCAGCATCGAGTCCACGACTTTGGACGCGATTGCCGACGGCGAAACATTGTAGGTTCCCGCTGCCAACGCCGCTTGAATGCCGGCAACCTTCTCCGTCCGCACACTGGAATCGGCGGCTGTGAGCGAAACCTCGCTGCCCGCGCTGCTGAGGGTAGCAATGTCGGCGTTCAGCCCGCTTCCGCCTGCCGCTGCGCCGCTCTTTGGTGGTTGCGTTGCCGCGGTGGCGGAAGGGACCACACCCAGCAGGGATTTCAATCCGTCAAGGCTGTTGCGAATGTCCATACACTTTGCTCCTTGCTGTTTCTATCGGCACTTCTGCTAATCACTCTAGTCATTTAAAAGCTCTCATCTGGGTATTGCCGTGCAGATTTCCGGTTACCGTTCCTGTTTCGTGCCTGTTACCGGAATGGGAAACGTCCTGCAAGATGCGGTTGGCAATCCCCAGGCCTCCCTGTTCGCTCAAAGCCCTTCCCAGGGCCTCCGTAGCGAACTCGCCCAACGCACCTCCGGAGCCGGAACTTGAATCGTCATCGTCTCCACTCAGGGAGCTTCCGGCGGTCATTGGCTTCAGTAACTCCTTCATCATCTGCGCCTCGAACTCATGAGCCGCCCGCACCAGCCGGGGCTGGGGCGCGGTTCCAGGCGTCGTTGCGCCAGGCATCGCACTGATCGCCTGCATCACAATACCTCCAGGTCGGCCTCCAGAGCGCCGGCCTCCTTCATGGCTTGCAGAATCGAGATCACATCCCGTGCTCCCGCGCCCGTTCGCTGCAATTCCTGAACCAAATCCTCGACCGTGGCCCCTTCCTTTAGATCAATCCGGTTCACCGGCTTGTCCTGGGCCTGGACTGTCGTTTGCTGAACCACTTGTGTGGTGCCCGAAGACAGCGCGTTAGGCTGGGAAACCCTGTTCTCGGTGATCACGTTCACCGACAGCCCTCCATGCAGAATGGAAACCGGTTGCAGACGGACTTTGCCTCCGATGACAACCGTTCCGGTGCGCTCGTTCACCACCACGCGCGCCCGCGGGTAGACCTCCACTTCCACCGCCTCGACCCGATCCAACAGCGCTGCCACATCTTCATCCGGCGTCGCGGCTATCTCCACGCGGCGGCTGTCGACGGCGTGCGCACGGGACGATCCCAGCGCCCGGTCAATGGAAGCAGCCATCCGTTCGGCGGTGTGAAAGTCGGCATCGTTCAATACCACGTTGACCGTGTGCATCTGCTTCAGGTCAAAAGGCACTCCCCGCTCGACCAGCGCGCCCCCCGGGATGCGTGCCGTGGTGGGATGGTTCATCTGCCGCGTATTGCCGCCGGCTGATGCCATGTATCCGCCAAGAACCAGCGAACCCTGCGCCTGCGCGTAGATCTGTCCGTCGGGGCCGTAGAGCGGCGTCATCAGCAGGATGCCCCCTTCGAGCGACCGCGCATCTCCGGCAGACGATACCGTGATGTCCATCTTGTATCCGGGCCGGGTAAACGGCGGCAAAGTGGCAACCGCGAAGACCGCGGCCATATTCTTAACCTGCATGTTGGAGGCGCTGTTGGATCCGGTCTGCGGAACGGTGATGCCCATCCGCTCCAGCGCCGAAATCAGGGTCTGTGCCGGGAAGACCGTTTGCGAACTGTCTCCGGTGCCGCGCAACCCGACCACCAGCCCATAGCCCACCAGTTGGTTGTCGCGAATCCCCTCGATCGTGGCCACATCTTTTACCCGGGCCAGGTGCATGGTGGTTTCAGCGCAAACAAGCGCTGAGGAGGAAAGCGCCAGAACTGCCGCCAGAACCGCCGGAGCGCAGGAGAATGTCGTCAATCGCCGCTTCGTCGGATTGTTGTCCCAGCCCCGGTTGTTCATAGCTCCCTGCTCCCTGCTCTCTGATCCCTGTTCCCTTGTTCCCTGCCTTCAAAACACCAGCAACTTCTCGAGGAGGCGCACGATCGGGTTCTGCCTGTAAGTTGAGTCGGTGACGATCCCTTTGCCGGTGACTTCAAGTTCAAGATCGGTCATGGCCGTCGACATCACCTGGTTCTGCGCGCTCACATCCTCGGGGCGCACCAGGCCGCGCAACTTGATCAACTGCGTCTGCTGCGAGAAGGTCAATTGCCGGGTCGCTTGGACCACCAGAATTCCGTTGGGCATGACGTCCACAACCTCGCCTCCGAACGTGGTGGAAAGGCTGGAATTAGTCGTGCTCTGCCCTTGCGCCGTCAATCCCGAACTGGCATTCATGCCCAGCAGGTTTTGCATAGCATTCGAGGCTTTCAGTTTACCGAACAGTGAAGTAATCGCGGAGTTTGCATTCGAGGCCCTCGAGTTCTTTACCTGCCCATCGGTTGACGCTGCCAGGCTCTCGGTCACCACAATCGAAACCACGTCATGCACCCGCACAGCCTTGGCGTCGGTGCCCAGCCGAACCAGCCGGCCCTCGGGGCTCCAGATCGAACCCGGGGACCGCACTTCGGCAGCCTGCTGCGCACGTACCCGGTCGACGTAAGCACGCAGCGCTGCCTCCGGCGGGCTGGTCTTCGCTGTCCCCAAAATCTGCTTCTTCTTGTCCGACCCGTACCCGGAACGCATCGTGCATGTTGCGGCCAGGAGAATCAAAAGCATCGCCCTGATAAGAAACTGCGCTGTCAGCAAAGGCGCAGTCCTGTAAGGCCCGGGCCTAAAGGCCACTCCATTAAGGCGGTATTCAGGGGCCTGAAGGCCCCTGCTCCCTCCGTCCTCCCTGAACCGCTGGTTTCTTCCATCGCGGGTCGGCGACGCCGGTGGGGGACTAAACAGGTTTTTCCTCATGGCCTCGCCCCGCCTTCCGGCGCAAAGGCCGCTCGTCCCGGTCCCAGCGCCACCGCCCGCACCACTTTGCCGCCGATCTTCAGCCGCACATCAAGATTCGATCCGGAAGCAGCAGGGCCCAACGCTACCGCTTCGAGGCGCACCTCGACTCGTGCCGAGTCTTCTTCCACAACCAGCCTGTCCCCGGCGCGAATGACGGGAGGAATTGAAACCGGCCTGGTCCCTGAAACGCCAACCCCTGGCTGACTTTGCCTCATTTCTCCTTGCCGGTTGGATTCAAGCACCATGCGGCCCGGCCCGGCAGGAGCGGTCAAGTTACGCAATAGAAACCACCGCTCCCCGGAGTGCGGATCGTCGATGACGCGGACCACCTGCCCCTGAGCGGCGTCTGTTGCCGAGGCTGTTCCCGCCGTCCGAACTGTTCGGGGACCGGAGTCAAGCGTATTTGCCGGCCCCGCTTCAGTAGATTGGGCATGGCAGCAGATTCCCGCTCCCGAGACTGGAAGCATCACTCCCAGTCCAATCGCGATTCGCAGCCGCATCCTGTTTTCACTCTTCCAGTTCTTCATCTATCACTTCGTCTTTAGTGAGTCATGTTGTTGACTTGGGAATACATATCGTCCGCGGCCTTGATTACCTTGGAATTCGATTCGTAGGCTCGCTGGGCGAGCACCATTTGCACAAACTCGGTCACCACATCGACGTTCGAGTTCTCCAGGTAGCCCTGCTGTAGTGTTCCCAATCCTTCCGAACCGCCCGGGTTTCCCAGCACCGGGTCGCCCGAGGAGAGCGTGGCCTGCAACAGGTTCGCTCCCATGCTCTCCAGGCCTCCAGGATTGGGGAATGTGGCCAGTTGAAGCTGCCCTAGTTGTGAAGGATTCTGCTGCCCTGCCAAGGTCGCGTTGACCACCCCGTACTGCGTAATCGTCACCGACGTCGCATTGGAGGGAATGGTGATATTGGGCAGCACAGGATCGCCGTCCGTGGTCACGATGGTTCCC
>PLZC01000197.1 GCA_003151985.1 Acidobacteriaceae bacterium | reverse complement strand
GAAGAAAATCCTCGCCGCCGATACCCGCTTGCCATCCCGTCAAAATCTCAATACCCTGTCCCTTGCGAGCCATTTCGGTCTCCTCCTGACGAATGTCGTCTTGGTAAACAACATCCTAAGGAATCGAACCGGTGGCTCGCTAACGCTCGCCACTCAATGGCTTCTACAGAACTTTACGGACTCAATCTTCTACCCCGTGGAGTGGGTGGAACCCTGTGAGGTAGTTTCCAGCGAGTTTCCTCACCATTTAAACAACGGCCGTCTGCTTGAGCACTTTGAACAGGGCGCCATGACTTACCGCACCAAGGGCATTCAGCAAATGACTCCTACGAACTTTGTGGAAGTGTCGCCGGAGTTGGCACGGGACAAAGGACTGGAAGATGGCAGCATGGTTAGATTGCGCAGCCAATATGGCGAGGCGGAGGTCCCGGTCTTGGTTACGGACCGAGTGGAAGGTTCGCAACTTTACATGCTTTTGAATTCAGTACTGCAGCCGGTCAACCGACTTACGGGGCCGAACGTGGACCGCGCCACGCACACTCCGGCGTATAAAGAGACTTCGGTGCATATGACTCTGTTGCCGGGAAAGCAACCGAACCCACTGCCAAAGACAAACTTCCGTCATGGCAAGCCTACTCCGCAAACAGGCGGCGTTGGAGACGATGGTTCTTGCGGCGATGCGCTCGCCGCATTCGAGGACCACTCCTTCGCCGGGCAGAATTTGCGAAATCGGCACACCGATACTACAGTCGCGCCCGACTCCAGAGCGGCATCGCAGAAATAGAAAGAGACCATCCCCATGCCGCCGCGCACGTAGCCCCACATGCCGCCAAAGTGTTGCGCCATAAGTATGACCAGATCTGCCATCCCCATGCCGCCGCGCACGTAGCCCCACATGCCGGGTATTCCACCCAATCGGCCCGAGGCGTGATGGAACCGGATGGATGCGGTGCCGGGATCGAAGGGGCTGGCGTTGGTGCCGATAACACCCTGCCCGAGATAGGCGATCTGCAGCCGTTCGTCCCGAAGATAATGCTCGACATACTCCGCCATCGACCAATCAAAAAGTACGGAAAGCGCCTCGTTGTCGGCGCTGAGCCGCACTTCGATTTGGGCTGGTGTTGGAGCTTCGCCAATCCACAAATCGCCGGTGCCGGTGGGACGAAGCGCATCGCGCAGCCGGCGGATCACATCGCTCATTGCGCGCCAGCCGGCCACATCGCCGGGAGCCAATCGGCGCACCTCGGCTTCGCAGCGATCGTCATCGTCCCAAAGCTGAATGCTGGAACCATCAAGAAATGGCACGAAGAGACCGTTGACCGCGGGCGTCCAGTTGAAGCCTCGTCGCGGCAGGTCCAACTCGTCCACGACCAGCGGATGCAGAAGTCCGGCGAGATAAGCGCAAGGAGACATGCGTACGCCTGGAAACGGCTCCTCGATGGTGCAGGCCCCACCTACGCGTGTACGGCTTTCGATCACCAGGACGCGCTGATCCGCACGCGCAAGGTAGGCCGCGCAAGCCAGCCCATTATGGCCGGCGCCCACAACAATCGTGTCCCAGGTTTTGGCGGCGAGTTCGCGGATGGGTGCGGGCAGCCCCAATTCACCCATTACGGTGGCAGTTGGTGAGCTCATATACCATTCAACGGTAGCATTTCCGCTTCCATAGTGTACTCGAAAGGCATCCTGCAAAAGACGATGAATCAGACGCACTTGGTCGGGCAGGCGGAGGCAACTCCACCCGCCGTCGTTTCGAGTCGAAGCTCAAAGAGCAACCGTGACCGCTTTCAATTCGGTGTAGTTGTGGAGAACCTCCTCGCCCATTTCGCGGCCCCAGCCCGATTGCTTGTAGCCGCCAAACGGCAACGAGGCGTCAAAGACGTTGTGGCAATTCACCCAGACCGTGCCGGCGCGCAGGCCGCGGGCCACCTTGTGAGCCAGGCTCACATTTTGCGTCCAGACCGAAGCGGCCAATCCATAAACCGTGTCATTCGCCCGCTTGATAATTCGCTCCAGATCCTCGTCCGTGAATGGCACGGCACAAACCACTGGACCAAAGATCTCCTCCTGAACCACTTTCATGCGGGGGTTGGTATTGGTCAAAACCGTTGGCCTCACAAAATAGCCGCGCTCCACGCCAGATACAGGGCCGCCCGCGGCGATGTTCGCACCCTCCGCGATGCCGGATTCGATATAGCTCACGACTTTCTGGTACTGCTCTTCGCTGACCAGTGGACCCATCTGGCACGAGGGATCGAGACCCGGCGCAAGCCGGATGTCGGAAGCGACATGGCTGACGCCTTCGACAACCCGGTCAAACACCTTCTCATGCACGTAAAGGCGTGAGCCGGCACAGCAGCACTGGCCATGATTGAAAAAGATGGCGCTTGAGGTGCCGGAAATCGCCTCGTCGATATTTGCGTCGGGGAAGACGAGTACAGGTGATTTTCCACCGAGCTCAAGGGAGACCTTCTTGAGATTCCCGGCGGCTGCGCGGATGATTAGCTTTCCGACTTCGGTTGAACCGGTGAATGCGACCTTGTCGACAAGATTGTGGGCAGCAAGGGGCGCCCCCACACCTTCGCCATAACCGGTAAGGATATTCACGACGCCCGGCGGGAACCCGGCTTCATCGATCAACTGCGCGAGCCGGAGTCCGGAGAGCGGAGTTTGCTCGGCGAGCTTCAGAATGACCGTACAGCCGCAGGCCAGTGCGGGAGCCAACTTCCAGGCGGCCATCAGCAGGGGGAAGTTCCACGGAATAATCTGCGCAACGACACCAATAGGTTCGCGCAGCGTGTACGAATGGAAATCGTACCCCGATGAAAGTGGCAGCGTCTTTCCGGATATCTTGGTGGCCCAGCCGGCCATGTAACGAAACATATCGACGGCGAGAGGCACATCTGCAACGCGAGCGACGGAGAAAGGCTTGCCGTTGTCTAGAGACTCAATTTCCGCGAATTCTTCCAGGTGTTGTTCCAGCAAGTCGCCCAGTTTCCAAAGCAAGCGGCCGCGACCTGATGGCGACATGCGAGTCCACGGGCCGTCGTCGAAAGCGCGCCGCGCGGCTAGAACTGCGCGATTGACGTCTTCTTCTTCCGCTTCCGGCACATGGGTGATCACATCGCCAGTAGCGGGATTGTAGACAGGAAATGTCTTGCCTGACGCTGCCGCGACAAAGCGGCCGTCAATGTAGATGCGGTGATCCTGTGAGACGAAGTCAGCGGTCCTGCGGCTGACAAGGGGGTCGGAAACAAGAGTTGCCATAATTTTGACCTCGAATGCAACCGGTCGCGCCGAAGCGGAGTGGCGGAGGGGAATCGCTTCGAGCAAATCTCCACGAGACTGGGAACGAGCAGGTGTCTCGTGGTGCATGCGCGCCGAACGTTGCACGCCAGAACATTATCACGAAACGAAGAGATCTGAAAAGACGAATTGTGGCCAATCATCCTCGGATTCCATGTGCCGAACAGGGAGCCAGGTTGGCGGCAAACTTGATTGCGCTTCACCAAGATCTTTGGTCGATCCGACCTGAATTGCGAGCCTTGACGATATTTCACGTATCCTCAAGGCTGTTCCACCCACTTCCGGCTTGCTCACTCGCGATGGGAGAGCGCGCGCACCATCTACCAATAGACTTCCGTGTGGCAGCAACCGGCAAACCGCACACACTCTGCTTTTGCTCCGGAATGAGGGTGGCTCTACTGGCCGGTTTGGAAACTGAGGATAGCCAAGGCTGCTTGGTAGGCATAGCGCGCGTTTGCATAGGCAATCTCGGCCTGCGTTTGCGCCAGTTGAGCCTGACTCAACTCGACAATCCCGCTCAGCCCCAGCTTGTACCGCGTCTGAGCAAGATCCAACGCAAGGTTCGATTGGTCGAGCAACTGCTTAGTCACATCGATGAGATGAAAGGAGGCATGCGCCGACAGCGCCGAGGTACGGACGTCGCGGGCGATCAAATCGCGGAGATGCCGCACCTCTTCTTGCGCGGCCGTGGCGCGAAGGTCCGCTTCGCGGGCGCGTGCGGAGTAAAGAAAGCCGTTGAAGATTGGAATGCTCACGTTGGCGCCAACGGCTCCGTACCAGGACGAGGTGATCTGGTCCGGCCGAACGGGAGTTCCGCCTGCAGTCGCCAGGGCAGAGACTGTAGGCCGGCTCAGGGCATGTTCGGCTCTACTGAATTGATTGGCGGCATTGTAGCTTTCGTTGAGGGCGGCCAGATCGGGACGGGAACCGAACGCCATATTGACCAGGGGCTCGATCTGTTCCGGAGGCGGCTGCGCGCTGACCGGCGTCTGGTCGGTCAGAGTATATCGTTCGTCGTTTTCGGACCCGAGCAGGGCATTGAGATTGGCCATGCTGTTCTGTTCCGCATTCTGCGCGTCGAGCAACAAAAGCTTGGCCTGGGAAAGCTCAACATTTGCGAAGCTCAAATCCAGCGACGACCTGAGTTTGGATGCGGCGAGAGCGCTAATCTCGTCGGCCGTGGCCTGGCGCGCGGCCACCGTCTGCTCCGCAACCTTGAGGACCGCCTGGCTGGCCAGGGCATTGTAGAAAGCCTGGTCGACGGCCAGCATGATGTCCGCGGTGGTGGCGCGCTGCGCCTGAAGTTGTGCCTTGGCCTGTGCCTGCGCGCTCAAAGCCAGGTTGTGAGTGCGCCCAAAGTCGGTGATCAGTTGGCCTGATGGTTACGCCGCCCGCCGCTCGCTCGTAGACGATGGGGTTGTTCAAGCCGCCCGCGGTGATCCGGCTGCCGTTGTGCGAATCGACAGCGGTCAGGTTGGCAGAGGCGCCAGGCAACTCGCTTGAACGCACCTCCCGCACCACCTGCGCCTGTGCAAGCTGCAATAGCCGGGCAATATTGATGCGCGGATTGTGCTCGATGGCAAGATGCTCCGCTTCGGCAAGCGTCAATTCTGGAGCAGTCGGCGTTGCTTGCTGCGCCCCGATGGTTGTGCAGGTTGCCGCGATTGCGATGCGGGCCATACAGGTTCTCATGATTCCGTTCATGCCTGTTCTCCTTCCTGCTGCTTTGCACGACTGCGATGCACGATTAGGTACGCGGCGGGAACCACGAAGACCGTCAGGACCACGGATACTGAGAGTCCGCCGATCACGGCGCGCGCCAGCGGAGCATAGAGTTCGCTGCCTTCTTCCAGCGCCAGCGCCATGGGAACCATGCCCAGGATCGTTGCCAATGAAGTCATGAGAACAGGGCGCAGCCGCACCCGGCAGGCCATGGCAACGGCCTCTTCAACCGGCATGCCTTCCTTGCGCAAGGTGCGGGTGAACTCGACAATCAAAATCGAGTTCGAAACCACGATCCCGGTCATCATCACAACGCCCATCAGCGACATCACATTCAGTGTGGTGTTGGTGACGAGCAGGAAGAGAATGACTCCCATGATGCCCGGCGGTATGGCCAGCAGGATGATGAACGGGTCCTTGAACGAGGCGAACTGGGCCATCAGAATCAGATAGACCAGAATCACTGAGAGGATGAGACCAATGCCGAAGCTGGAAAATGATCTACGCATTCCTTCCATCGACCCGCGCAGGGTGACACGCTCATCGCCGGGAACCTTCGCGCCGGCGAGGACGCCATCGACCCGCCGGGCAAGACCGCCCAGGTCTTCTCCCGAAGGCGAGACATACACATCGATCTCCCGTTGGATCTGGAAATGGTCCACTTCGGTGGGGGTTTGAATGGGCCGGATGCTGGTCACCGCGCCCAGGTTGGTGGCCACCGTGCCGTTGCGGGCGCGGAGTGGAATCTGCGCAAATTCGGTGAGAGACTTGATGTCGGCTGAGGGGAACTGCACGGTCAGCAGGTAGTTGTTCCCGTTCTTGGGGTCCACGTAAAAGCTCGGCGCAATCATGCCGTTTGAGGTCAGTGCGGTGATCACGTTATCTACGATCTCGCTCGAATCCGGTCCCAGCCGCCCCGCCATCTCGCGATTCACATCCAGTTCGAGACCGGGATAATCCAGATCCTGTGGAATCAGAACGTCACTCACCCCCTTGAGATTGCGCATCTGCGCAGCGAGTCTGCTGGCGGTGGCGTAGGCCTCTTTCATGTTGTTACCTTCCACCTGGATGTCGATGGGAGCGGGAAGGCCAAGGTTCACCACCGCATCCACGAGGCCGCCAGTCTGAAAATAGGTGGTCAGTTCTGGCAGGTCGTCGCGCAGCTTGGCGCGCACCATGTCCATGTAGGCAAAGCTGCTCTTGCTGTGGCTCTTCTTCAGGCTTACCTGTACGAAGGCCGTGTGCTGGCCGGAGTTGCCGGTATAGATTGCCCGAAAAGTCGGGCGTGATGCCGATGTTCGAAACGATCATGCCCAGGTCCCCTGCGGGAATCACTGCGCGGATATCTGCCTCGGTTCTGGCGATGTATTGGTCGGTAACTTCGAGCCGCGTGCCGCTTGGGGCCTTCACATTTACGACAAATTGCCCAGGGTCTGTTCTGGGAAAGAAGGAAAGCCCCATAAGGGGAAACAGGCATAGGCTCAAGAGAAAGATGCCCAGAATGCAGGAGACAGTTGCGACATGCTTCAGCAGGCTCTTTCGTACCGCAATGTCGTAGCGCATCAACATTCGGTCGTAGCGACGATTGAACCCGTGTACAAAGTTCGTGAACCAGTTTCCGCCGTTGTGATGCACATTCTGCAAGTGCGTGCCGCGAAGAAAGCGCGCGCAGAAGAGGGGAACCACTGTGAGAGCCACTGCATAGGAAGCGAAGAGCGAGAGCACCACCGAGAGCGCCAGCGCCGTGAACAGAAAGCGACTGACTCCGTAGAGAAAGACCACCGGAAAGAAGACGATGGCGGTGGTGAAGGTGGCGGCAAGCACCGGAAGCGCCACCTCGCAGCCGCCTTTCTCTGCGGCCTCTTCGGGTGGCTCGCCCATCTCGAGATGGCGAAAGATGTTTTCCAGAACCACGACCGAGTTATCGATGAGGCGGGAAAAGGCCAGCGCCAGGCCGCCAAGCACCATGGAGTTGATCGTCTGTCCAAGGATATTGAGAACAAGAAACGCCGCCAACGCGGAGAGCGGAATCGAGAGCATGACAGCCACGGTTGCCCGCCCGCTGCCCAGAAAGACAAGAATCATCAGCGCGGTAAGCACCAGGCCGATGCCGCCTTCGCTGCCCAGGTTCGAGATGGCTGTCTTCACGAAGACCGACTGATCGAAGACCACCCTGCTCACCAGTGTTTTAGGCACGTCCAGCAGATGTTTGAGGGCCTCGCGAATTCCATCCACCACGGCAATCGTATTGCTTCCGCCGCCTTGCTTGAGGATGGCCAGATAGACAGATTTCTGACCGTCGACGCGCACGATGTTGGTCTAAATTGCGGCATCGCCCTTTGCCTTGCCGATGTCTGAGATGAGCAGTTGTCCATTGCCAACCGATCGCAGCGGCAGCCGGTCAATCTCCTCCATNNGCACCACATCCATGGGGCTGAGCTGGTGTCCCTCCAGCTTGACCGGGTCCACATAGATTTGAATCTGCCGATACTTGCCGCCAAATGGCTGCGGGACCGACGCACCCGGCACGCCGGCAATCTGGTTGCGAACGTTGAACTGCCCCTGGTCGTGCAACTGCGTTTCGTTCAGTCCTTCGCCCTTGAGCGTGATCAGGCAAACCGGCAAGCTGGAGGCATCGAACTTGAGCACCACCGGCGGCAGCGTGCCGGGAGGCAGGCGGCGCAACTGCGCCATGGCCAGATTGGAGATGGTGGTGACCGCCGCGTCGGCATCGGTGCCCGGCTGGAAATAGACGCGGATCAGGCTCACGCCGGTCAGCGAGCGCGACTCGATATGATCGATGCCGCTGCCCAGCGTGAAGAACCGCTCGAAGGGATTGGTGATGTTGGCTTCAATCTGTTCCGGCGGCATCCCGTTGTAGAAGGTGGCCACCACGACCACCGGAATCTTGATCTCCGGAAATAGATCCACCGGCATGCGGGCCACGGTCACCGAGCCCACCACTGCCACAATCATGCAAAGCATGATGATGAAAAACGGATAGCGGAGCGCGAACTTCGACATGCCTCCTCCTCCCCGCTTCCAGCATCGTTCTTTCCGTTGGGCATCGTGACTTCCCGGGGTTCCACAGCTTCTCCCGCAAAAAAGCTCGAAAGGTTTGCCACCACTACGCGCTCTCCTTCGCGCAAGCCGTCGGTCACCTCAATCAGGCGCGCCGTCTCCATCCTCAACCGCAGCGTCCGCTTTTCGATGTGGCCCTGGCCGTTGACCACCAGCGCATACGGAGCTGCCTGACTGCGATCCACCGCCTCGACCGGAATCGTCAATCCGTTGCCGTTGCGCTGAATATTGAGCGTGACATCGGCGTACATTCCCGGGGTCAGCTTTCCATTCTGGTTGTCCAAGTCGATCTCCACCTGGAGAGAACGCGTCGCCAGGTCCAGCTCGCCGGTGGTGCGAACCACCAGTCCGGTGAACTCTTCTCCAGTGGCCTGCACATGTATCCGCGCCGCGTCGCCTATGTGTACAAATCCCGCAAGCGACTCGGGTACAGGCAGACGGAGGCGAAGGATGTTGACCTGCGCCAGCTTGATCACCGGCATCGATCCTGAATTGGATGTGCCCGCCTACAGCAGGCTTCCCGCGTCGGCATAACGCCATGTCACAATGCCGTCGAAGGGAGCCGTGATGCGCGAGTAGTCGGCTAGCAATGCATAATGGCGATGGTCGGCCTGCGCTGCGCCTAGCGTCTGCTCCCTGGATGCGAGCTCCGACCGCGCCGCCTCAACCTGCGCCTTTGCGGACAGGTCTTGGCCTCCGCGTCATCCAGTTCCTGCTGTGCGATCAGTCCCGGCCGCGCGTCGGAAGCCTGCTTGAGACGTTCGGACGCAGCGTGAAGAGCAGCGTAGTCCGCCGCAGCCCGTGCCACCGCGCTCCGCGCGCCCAGGATGTCCTCCTGGCTTCGTTGCACTACGGCCTGCGCCCCTTCCACCTGCGCGGTCATCTCAGGGACCTCAAGCTCGGCCAGCAGTTGCCCGGCATGAACGCGGTCGCCGATATCGACGTGGATCTTGCGGATATAGGCTGCTGGGTGGCCGAGAGTGAGTCAGAAGCCAGTTGGGGCGCGGTCTTCATTGAGTTGAAGCAGCGCGGACTTAGCGGCGTGAGTTATATCGTGAGCGACGATCATAAGGGCATGGTGAAGGCTATCGAGCGGCATTTTCAAGGCGCGGTGTGGCAGCGCTGCCAGGTGCATTTTGTGCGCAACGCGCTGGCGCTGTGCG
>PLZC01000200.1 GCA_003151985.1 Acidobacteriaceae bacterium | reverse complement strand
AACCTCTTCCATGCTGCACCTCTGTACCCCAGTCAATGAGCGATTAACCCTTGCGTGAAAAGTCCATGCGCTTCTTGCCCAGCTCCACATACCCGGAATCCATGACCTTCGGAATAATGTACGTTCCATCGCGGAGATCGTAGGTGACTAGATTCGGCTTGCCATCCTTCATCTCGTAGACACTGAACTTCTCCGGTGCATTGGTCTTGATGTACGTGAACTTGTCGTCGTGATAGATGGACTGGATATTGAATGGCGACTCGTTGGCCTTGAAGGAATAGTCGAACTTCAGTTGAAGGGGATAGGCGCTCCTGTATTCATCGACGACCTGCTCGACGTGGGACTGCACGGCGGCGAGCGTTTGTTTCGACTCCTCAAATTGTGCGGCTGGCACAAACTGAGGAGGTCCGCTGGCCGCGACAATGGCTGACCGGTCTGCTGGCTGGATAAGCACCTTCAGGTCCGGGACCGCGGTTGTGCCGGAAACGTCCTGGAGCGTGAAGCTGTAGATGTTCCCCTTGTCGGTGATCAGGTTCAGGTTGGAGGCGATGCCAGCCTTCGCCGGATGCACGAAACAGAAATTGCCCACCACATCGACGACCCAAAACTCCTTGTCGCCCGTGGCAGCCTCCATGATCTTTTCGGTTGCGGGCAGCTCAGTCAACGTCGTGTACTTCAGCTTGGCGTGAATAGGAACGATGTCCTGAGAGTGGTATTGGACAGTACGAGCCGACGCATCCTGCGCTGCCGCGTCGGCAGAGGCGAGTGCCAGGGCCAGCCCGGCAACGGTAAAAAGTCGGCGATTCATGCGACAGCTCCTATAGGGTTGGGGGCGGCAATGACCGCCAGTCGAGGTTGAAACGGATAATCTTCGGCAAGTTGGCGAAGTCCATCGGCAATACCGTACCGCTCGAAGTACTCGCGCTTCTTCAGGTTGTCGCGTGCATTATTCGTCGCCATCCAGTGCGTGACGGAATCGACATTCAGATGCACCTTCTTCGAGCTTTGTGCCTTGCGTATGAGCATCTGGCCGGGAGGGACGAGCCCGGCGATCAGTTCAAGTTCGGTGTCATTCAAATGAAAAGCATCGCGGTAAACGTCGCGATTCATTTCTGGATTGGCGAGAAATATCTTTGTAGGGCAGCTTTCAGCGACAGTCTGCAACATGCCGGACTGCTCAAGTTCCTTGATGGACTGGGTTGCCAGAATCATGGCCGCATTGTGCTTGCGCCATGTCTTCTGTGCCTGGACCACGTAATTCCGGATGGTCTCGTTCTTCATGAAGAGCCACGCTTCGTCCAACAGGAATGTCTTGAAGGTTCTGAGATTGGACGGATCGCAAATCTTGTTCGAGGCCCGGTGCAGCACGTAGAACAGGAGTGGCTCCAGCACTTCAGGAGCATCGCTCCATCCGTGAAAGTTGAAAGTCTGGAATCGTTTGAACGACAGCGTGTCCTCGGAGTTGTCGAAAAGGAAACCATACTGCCCAGCGCGTGTCCAGCGATGTAGCCGGTCTTTCAGGTCGCCGATGATATTGGCGAAGTTGGAAACGGTGCGCTGGTCAGATTCGAGCAAGTAGGTCCGGTCGATGGCCTCCCACAGCTTGCGCTCTTCCTTGAAACCGAGCCTGTAACGGTCGTCGCTGCCTTCGATAAGCACGCGAAAGAAGCTGAAGAGGAACTGCAGATTCTCCTTCCCGTATGGGAGGGAGAACGGGTTGATCGTGAAGTCCCGCGCTTCCTGGCCCACGTTCAGGTAGCTGCCTCCGAAGATTGTCGTGATCGACTCGAAGCTGCCACCAATATCGAAGACGAAGGTAAGCGGATCATATTTCTGCGCGTTCTGAAGCAGGAAGCAGCATAGATACGATTTGCCGCTGCCGGTCATGCCAAGGATCAGCGTATGGGCTACCTCTCCCTCATGGAGGTTGAGGTAGTACGGCGTGCAATTGTCAGTCTCAAGTACGGCAAGGTATTCCGCACCAAGATGCGCATTGATCTTCTCGCCCGGGAGGATCGTAAACAGGAACGAAAGATCCGCATAGTTACTGTTGAGGAGGTACATTCTCCGCAGGTTCAGCGCGTAGTTGCCGGGCACGGTGGCAAAGTAAGCATTGAGCGGGTTGTAGGTTTCGACGAAGAGATTTCCGTCTGCATTGGTAAAGACGCCGGTGAACTCGCCGGCCAGCCGGTCGAGCTCGTGCCGATCAGGTCCATGCAGGACAATTGATAAGGAGAAATCGCCGAGGCATTGGCCGTCCCCGAGCACACGCAAGCAGTCACCGAGGTTCTCAATGTCCGCCTGTTTTGATTCATCGATCAGGACATCGCGCGGATTTGTCTTGGCCGGGTCGTTCCCTAGTTGCGAAATGAAGCCACTCTTCGCGACATTGAAATGGCGGCGGCGCTTGTTTACTTCCTTCCGCGCTTTCTCCGTTGTAATCGGTGCCCATTCGGTGGCGACAAGGAAATTGCCCGAGATCTTCAAAAGAGAATCAAGGACAAGGGGCCGCGTTTCCGCTATTGCCTCTTTCATCGTGAGAATGCGGACGAAGTGATTGCCAACGCGAAGGTGGTCGCGTTCGGCCTCGATGTCCGAATTGACGACTTGGTAGTCGAGAAACTGGGAATGCTTCGGCCGACCGGCCACGCGCCAATCGTCGTAGTTAAGAAGTCTGCGAAGAAAGCGGAACTGACCCTGTTGATTCAGAACTTCGATCTGCACGAAGTCAGCAAGCTGGCGAACGAATGCCTGCACCTGACCTTCGAGTCGCGCGAGGTCGCGTTCATTTTGCGACCGAAGCAGAGTCTTCATGCTGCTGTTCGTGAATTGGGCCTTCAATTCGCCGATGGCGCCGGCAGGATCGCTGAAAAGGCGGGCCAGCGCCGGACCAACTCCGGTCTTCGACCGAGCGCCTTCAAGCAGGATGCAATAGAAGATTTCGATTTCGTAAAGGCGGTCGCGCTTTGCCTCGAAGAATCTGCGACGCTGGTCAATGGCCGCCTGTACCACCGGGTCCTCATAGCTGGCGANNGGAAGCCAGGGCCAAACGATTTCAACGCCAACTCGAGCCGCTTCACTGCATATTCTTGATTGCCGTGGTCAAGGCTCTCGTAATCCACGCCGGGGACGCTCAGGACCATGCCCAGGTCGCCGCTTTTGGTCAAAAATGCGGTCTCGTTCCAAAAGCCATACAGATTGATATGGCTGTTCAACGAGTCGGCGTCTCCCCACGGCTTGATGGCTCTATCAATGCGCAGCATCAAAGCACCTCCACGCGCGGAACGCTCTGCTTGGCCGCGTCGTAGCGCGGCTTGTAGCGTTCCGACCTTGCAAGGATGCGAAGGAAGGCCGGATCGCTGTTCGTAACCCAATGACCGAAGACGTAGCCGCCGATGAAGAAGATGGAACCGGCGACCAGGCTGTTGAAGAGATTGAAAACGCCCACCGCGCCAACGCACACGAAGTAAAACAATGTGCGCTCGACGCCAAGGTACGTGAGGGGCTTATGCAGGCTCTTGTAGACTCGGTTTCTGCGCCGGCTAGTGGTGTGTGTCTGCATGCGGGCCCCTCACGGTTGGAGTTGGTTGTTGGTTGCGGTTATGAGTTTGGGAGCAGCGGCTCTTCAGATGCCCCAAAGCCAGCTCAAAACGTTGGCAGCCATCACGGCAATTCCCGAACCGGCTGCAACACCTGCCAGCGTCTTCTTCGCCCCCGGTTCACCGTGGGCAAATTGGTAGCCGCCAATTACGATGGCGATGAGGCTCGCCACCTTGGCAACAGTCCCGGTGAAGAGGTTCTGCATGGCGGAAAAGCCCGTGTCAAAGGGTGAGCCGCCCACCGCCAGCGCATGAGCGGCGACCGGCATAAGCGGAAAAAGCAGAAAGGCGATTTTCGAGACTGGTAGGAGTCGAAAATGCCTCCGCCATGCGGACGAGATATTCATAGGTACCTCCGGTTTCTTAGGTTCGACTTGTTGAGGGCAGGTCATGCACAGAGATTGGCGCGAACTCGATCTCTTGTCCAAGGCTTTCTTTGCAGGCATTGATGCGTAAAAATCATCAATACGGTGCGCGTCGTAACCGTGCGGAGTCGCACAGTGCGCTTCGGAATTCGCGCTTGTGGAAAAATCAGCCAGCTTTTGCGAGATTCCCCAGACCAAGGTCCCGTGCGATCTCGGCAATTGTCTTCTGTACGCGCAAAGAAGCTTCGCGACGATAGGTAATAACCAGTTGCAGAGGCTCGAGTCCGCCGATTGGAGAGCATTGGAGAGTCCCAGGTGCATCCCCACAGAATCCGCCTGGTACGACGGCGATCCCGACACCATCCTGAACAAGATTGAATGCTTCGGGCGTAGTGCTTGCCTCGGCTGCGACCTTCGGCTTGAATCCGGCAACAGCGCACCGATCAAAGAACCATCGATTTAACACTGGGTCGGTGTGGTCCGAGCACGGCAGGATCAGCGGGTGCGCTCTCAGCTCAATGAGCGCGACCGAGCTTCCGAGATTTGCCCGATACGCGCTAGGCCACACCGCAAAGAGCGGTTCAGAACGCAACTGGATCTCTTCGAAATAACGCGCGCCGGCCGGCCGCAGCACCACACAAGCCTGACATGCTTCCGGAATCAGAGAATCGGTCAATTCCTGAGCAGACGCTCGGCGCATTTCAAGGCGCATTGAGGGACACCTCCGGCCATGAACAGACCGGATTTCGTTCGGTATCGTTGAGACGACGAAAGGCGTGTAGCCAATCACGAACGAGGATGCCTTTCGCCTAGCTCTGAGGCGGGCTAGTTTCACCGCTCTCTCGAATTCAGCAGCAAATCTGGCCAGCAGCTGTTCGAGCTCCGAAACGAACGGCAGTTGTTCCTCTTTAATGGCGACAAGGTGATTGCCGCGGATGAAGACAGTGAAATCAAATTCCTTTTCGAGCCCTTTCACCTCCCGGCTGAGATGCGCTTTGTCAACGTGAAGACGTTCCGCTGCCTTACCGAAGTGCAGCTCACGCGCAACAGCGAGAAGGTATTCGAGCTTTCGGAATGGGGGAATACCAGCCATAAATTCACCACCAAGATGAAATGGTTTGTACCGAACCGCAGGATCGATATCCCTGCACTAACTAAAGGCATTCTCAAAAGACCCTTGTTGCGGCAAACGCCGCCCTGTTCATAGAGAATTCACAGAACCGGGTCGATCGGCGAGCGGCCAGAATTGGCTCTCTACTTATAAAGGCTGTGGAAAACGCCAAAAACGAACATCTCCGCAAGATTTCTATTTGGATTCGATGTCTGACAATGCCAGGCATCGCTGAGCCACTATTTTTTGTTTCTTGCAGATGGATTTTTGCCGCGTGCCTGGCGGGGAGCCGGGTTTCATATGGCCAGAGAAATCGGCCTCTTGCAGCGATCAGGACCGGATGGCATCAGGCACCCCGAATGGCTTTCATACTTACCCAATTCCTGGATTATGTCAACTGTGAGATATCATAAACACGTTTACTATAGACACGTACACGGACGCCGTTGACCTTTCCCGGTCCGAAACTGTACTTTCCGTATTAATGACGGACTTCGACGAGATCTATCGTGGGGTGGGACGGAAGATCCGTCAAACGAGACAGAATCAGCGTCTGAGCCAGGAATCGTTGGCGCAGCGACTCGGCATTAGCCGCACATCGATGGTCAATATCGAGGCTGGCCGGCAACGTGCTCCGCTTCACGTGCTTTGGCAGATCGCCGAACTGCTTGAAACCAAATTGACTTTGCTGATTCCCTCGCCGGAAGAACTGCTTGCACCGCAGAGCCAGAATGTGCTCGATAGAGAGATGATGAAGCAGATCGAGGAGGTGGCCAACGGCGATCCGGCCACCATCAAAGTTTTGACAGGGTTCGTCACTAAAAAGCTCAGAGGGAAAGCCAGTACCACGATTTCCGAGAGGAAGGCACATGGCAAGACACAATCTCGAAGAAAGAGCTGAAAAGACGCTTCGCGATACGGAGAGCTACCGGGTGCCAGTACCGATTCATCTCGTGGCCCAGCGTCTGAACTTGACCCTTGAGGCGACTGCCCTGGGCGAAAAAGTTTCGGGGATGCTTGTCGTACAAGGAAACCAGGGAGCGATCGGTTATAACTCGGCGCATCCACGAGTCCGGCAGCGCTTTACGATTTCACATGAAATCGCCCATTATCTGCTACATGCGCGGAGGAGCGGCAAAGCGCAATTGTTCATTGACAAGCAGGTAACCTTCCGCCGCGACGAAAGCTCGTCCGCCGGAGTAAACAGCGAAGAAATCGAAGCCAACCAACTCGGCGCGGCGCTTTTGATGCCGCGTGGCTTGGTTCAGCAGGGGGTTCAGAGGCAAGATTTGGATCTGGACGATAGTGAGGCCATTGACCTTCTGGCGAAGGCGTTCCAGGTGAGCACCGCGGCGATGTCCAATCGCCTCCAGAACTTGAAAATGCTGGCCTACGGAAATTAGCGACAAAAGCCAAGTCCGCTCTTTTGCTACTTGCCTCAAATTCTGGCCTACCGAACATTCCCCAATCCGCGTATTGGGTCAAGCGGACCGATATTGACCCAATATTGGAGTGAACTGGCGCTCAGGCGTAATGCCAGCCAGGATCTGGTTTGTCGACGTAGCCTTCCTTGTTCGAACTCTTGATGACAACCGCAATCACCGTGTGAAAGCTGCCCGGGGTCCGGAACCAGTGGGCACTCCGCTTAAAGATGCCACATGGGCGTTTGAACTAAGTCGCT
>PLZC01000433.1 GCA_003151985.1 Acidobacteriaceae bacterium | reverse complement strand
CGCCACTGACCCCCGGCTCTTGCACCATCACCGCCACGGCAGCCGACGGCACCGCGCGCACGGCCACCGCGACCGCAACCGTCACTTCACCCATCACCATCACCCCTGCGAACTCCAACTTCTACGCCCTTGGTAAATTGCAGTTCTCTGCCAACATGGGCGTGACCTGGTCTACGTCTTGCGGCAGCATCGTGTCTACCTCCGGACTGTTCACCTCCCCCAGCACCGCAGGCACTTGCACCATCAAGGCCACGGCTTCAACCGCCCCGGCCTTCATCGCCACCACCAACGTCACAGTTTCAAGACTCAACTACACCACCTTCCAGGGAAGCAACGCACACACCGGCGCAAACACAAAGGAATATGTACTCACGCCAGCCAATGTAAACTCCACGACCTTTGGCCTCGCGTGGTCCATGAGCCTCGACGGCGGCATCTGGACTCAGCCGCTTTACATGAACGCGCTCACCATCAACGGTGCCGGGCACAACGTTGTCTACGAAACTACGTCTCAGGACAGTGTCTATGCCATCGATGTCGACACTGGTACTCAGCTCTGGAAACGGTCCTTCCTGTCCACCGGCGTAACCGCGCCGACCGGCACTCAGGTCCAAAGCTCAATGAACCCGGTTGGCATCGTAGGCACGCCAGTCATCGATCCCGCCACCAACACCATGTACGTTGTCGCTTTCACCTCTGAAAGCAATGTAACCGTCATCATCCACCGTCTCCACGCCATCGACATCACCACCGGCGCCGAGAAGCCGAATAGTCCCGTCACCTTCAACGCGGCCGGATTCGCCGACATCAAGCAGATGAATCGCGCTGCACTATTGCTTGCCAATGGCCGCGTCTACGTCTGCTTCGGTGGAATCGCAGATCGCGCGCCCTACCAGGGGTTCATCTTCGCCTTCGACACCGCCACTCTCTCGCTCTCCGCGGTGTTCAACGATGAGCCCAACGAAACCAGTACCGGCGGTGGCGGCATCTGGATGTCAGCCATGGCTCCATCGGTCGACTCCAGCGGCAATCTCTACGTAACCAGCGGCAACGGCATCACCGATGGTATGAACAACTTCGGGCAGAGTGTCATCAAGCTCTCCCCGGCCCTTGGAGTGCTCGACCACTTCAGTCCCTACAACAACGTCGCACAATCGCAGGTGGACCTGGACCTCGGTTCAGGAGGCGTGGTCGTCGTTCCAGACCAGACAGGCCCGTTCGCTCATGAGTTGATCACCTGCGGCAAGCCCACAAGCATCTATGTGCTCAACCGCGATAATCTCGGCAAAACTGGAACCACCTCGGATAACATCATCCAGCGCGTCGATGGCCAGTTATCGCAAACATCCGGTACTTGGAGAGATTCAGGTCATGCCTGCTTTTCGACACCCACATTCTGGAACCAGAATCTCTACGTCGTCTCCAACCACGACGTCATGAAAAAGTTCTCTCTCACAGCGACCACGGGTAAGCTCTCCACAACCCCCGTCTCGCAAGGTACGTTTACATACACCTGGCCTGGCGCATTCACCACCATCTCAGCCAATGGCAATTCCAATGGAATTGTGTGGACCTACGAAGCCACTAGCGGCACACTCCGCGCAACGGACGCATCCAACGTCAGCAAGGAACTGTTCGTCGGAACCGTATCCACAGCCAGCAAATGGTCAGTGCCGACGGTTATCAACGGTCATGTCTTTGTTGAGTCAGCCAACAAGATCTATGCCTTCGCGCCGAAGTAACCACCATCGTCATACGGTCGAGCGTCATTGACCTGGAGTGCGCCCTGATCAGGTGCAGTGAGGTTGAAAGGATTCCGGGCAAGGGTGGGGGGTGTGCCAATCTTGAATGGCACCCATTTCCCGGCGTACAGGGCGACAGAAAACCATGAGGCAGGGTACCCCGAGTCAGAGATAGCCGATGTGTGTTCGACATGGACCCGGTGCAAGTTCAGACGGGAGCCTCGACTTCAGCGGCCATGCATTGATCGAAGCCGCTCAGCGCTATATCAGGAAGCTAATTGAGCAGGCCCTCTGTGCGAGGAAGCCTGACATGCCATACCCTTTTCACTGGGCGGAGAAGCTGGAGGAGTACATGCTCTATCGCGTTACATGGGGCGGCTTCCAGAATTGCGACGTCAGTGCCCCGGACATCGTCGATTTGGTGGAGCGGGAAGTCTGGGTCGCCATCGACAACGAACTGGGGCCGCTGGATGATCCTGCCAAGCAAGAGGCCCTCGAAGCGAAGGTCCGGGCTTTCATGGAGCGCACGGACTACTGAGCCCCGATAGCTGAGCATCTTTGCATGGCAGCCCAAATGAGGAGATTGGCCTGGCCCGCCGGTCGTTGAAGAGACGGGTTAAGCAGGACAGCTAGCCGCTAGGGACACGCCTTGTTCATATGCTTGCTGTCGCTGCGCAGTACGTGACTCGATGGCAGCCTCGAGCCCATAGGGCTTACTGGTGCGGGCCAAGATATTCCAGCCTCTAACCCCTCGAAGGAGGTTCTATGTTGGCGGCCGAAAAGAGCAACCCTAGATTTGGTCCTGCGGCTCTTCTAGCGCAAAGCGGAATTGGTCGAAGACGGATGGTCCTCAAGTCGAGGGAGACCTTCTTCTCCCAGGGGGACCAAGCAGACTCCGTCTTTTATCTCCAGAGTGGTCGGGCAAAGCTCACAGTCGTGTCACACGAAGGCAAAGAGGCCACGATCACGCTCCTCTCACCTGGAGAATTTGTTGGAGAGGAATCCTTGGCGACGGTGCCTGGACTGCGGCGGTCCACAGCAATAGCCGTGAGCACCTGCACGGCTCTCAAGATCACCAGGGAGGAGATGATCCGCCAGTTGCATGAAGAACCTGCGTTCGCGGACATCTTCTTCAAGTTCTTGCTTGAACGCAGCATGAGAACGCAGGCCGATCTGGTCGATCAGCTTTTCAACTGCAGCGAGAAGCGTTTGACGAGAATTCTCCTGCTGATGGCGCATTTTGGCAAGCCGGAGGAACGGGAAACCTGCATTCCTCCGATTACGCACGAGGTGTTGGCGGAGATGATCGGGACTACGCGGTCTCGTGTCAGCTTCTTCATGAATCGCTTTCGCAAGCTCGGCTTCATCGACTATAACGGATATAACGGACGCATTCAGGTGCACAAGTCGCTGCTCAGTGTTGTGCTGCTCGATCAATTGCCCGAGCACAACGCCGAGAATCCTGCGTTAAATCCCCTTCGGTTAGTCAATGTCTGGCCGCATAACGTTGCAGTGGGTGGCACCATTGATTCGACCACAAGCCCCACCTAGGGATCTAGGCGTTTTTCGTTACGAATCCGTGCTATCTACCCTCATCTTTTTGTCTGTTTCCGCTTCTGAACGATCGAGTCCCTACTGGCATTCGAAGAGAATCTTCTATTCTCCGCCGACACAGATGGGGATTTCTCCAAGGCCCAGAAGTGCACAATTGCTCACTACAGGTTCCGCGACGGCGGGACAATAGATAGAGCACTCTCCACCGCACCGAGCGTGGCCGCACTTGCTTCCATTTTGGGGAAGCACGACCTGAATCTCCCGATTCGAGCTCGTGCAGCCGTTCACCCGCGGAGGCACAAATGAACGCCCTCTTGGTTTACCCCCAATTCCCCGAAACTTACTGGAGCTTTAAATACGCGTTATCCTTTCTGGGCAAGAGAGCGGCGCAGCCTCCACTGGGGCTAATGACAGTAGCGGCCCTATTGCCAAATCACTGGCAGAAACGCCTGGTGGACACCAATGTAGAGCCACTTCGCGACCGTGACCTTGAGTGGGCCGAAGTGATCCTGTTGAGCGGCATGCACATTCAACGCGATGCGCTGCTGGCCATCGTGGAGCGATGCCGGGCGCGCGGACTGCGGACGGTTGTGGGTGGGCCAATTGCCAGCAGCGTGGCGGCAGCCGAGCTTAGAGTGGACCATGTGGTGATCGGCGAGGCGGAGAGCCTGATTGCCGATCTGGCGCGAGACCTCGAGCAGGGGACGGCCCGCGCGGTATACCAGGCCGCAGATAGACCGGAGATGGAAAGTAGTCCGCTGCCCGATCTAAGCTTGATCAAGATGAATCGTTATTCAACCATGACCGTGCAATACTCGCGTGGCTGTCCGTTCAACTGCGAGTTCTGCGACATCATTGAAATCTACGGTCGACGACCGCGGACCAAGGCTGTGGCTCAGGTGCTCGCCGAGCTGGACCAGTTGCGCGCGGCGGGATGGCGCGAATCGGTATTTATCGTCGACGACAACTTCATCGGGAACAAGACGCGGGCCAAGGAGTTATGCGTTGCGCTTGCAGAGTGGCGCCGGCAGTTCAAAACCAACTTTGACTTCAGCACCGAAGCTTCACTGAACCTTGCCGACGATCCGGAGTTGATGCGGCTGATGAAAGAAGCGGGATTCAAATCGGTCTTCCTGGGTATCGAGACCCCTGATGTATCGGGTCTGATAGCCAGCAACAAGCTGCAAAACACGCGCCGAAGCCTGCTTGAAAGCGTGGCAACCATCCAGAGTTTTGGGATGCAGGTAATGGGCGGCTTCATCCTGGGTTTCGACACCGACAACGTAGATATCTTCGATCGCATGGTGGACTTTATTGAGAAGAGCGGCATTCCCATCGCAATGGTGGGGCTCCTACAGGCCATGCCCGGAACGCAACTGTTCCGGCGCTTGTGGAAGGAGGGCCGGATTCTGGACGCGGGTCACGGCGACAACACCGGGGACCATCTGAACTTTCTACCCCACATGGACGCAACACGCCTGGTAGCGGGGTACAGGTCGGTGTTGCAGAGGATTTACAACTGCGATGCTTACTACAAGCGCGTCAAGCTCTACCTGAGCCGCACTCAGCCAAAGCCGGGCGAGCGTTCGTCGAAGCAGCGGTGGCTGACGCACGGCAATGCACGCGCCTTCGTCACGTCGATCCTTCGCCAGGGAGTCTTCGGCCGCCAGCGCTGGAGCTATTGGAAGTTTCTGATGACCGTGGCGATACGCTATCGCCGCTGCTTTGGCGCAGCGATGACATTGGCGGTGATGGGGTATCACTTCCAGGTAATGACTCGCAAGCTCTTGGAGGTGAAGGAAGAGCCTGTCCTTACTCCCGCTATCGAAAAGGGTTTCTCCGGAGATGCGGGCGGGCAGAGTAGATAGCGAACTTGCCTGAATCGATGGAGTTGATTATCCAACAACCTGGCAATATCTAAGCCTAATCGCTCATCCATCTGATTTTCAGTCGGGCCGACTTCGGGCCTTACCGGATTAGTCCCCTAAAACGCCCTAGCATCCGGGAGCAATCGCTGGACGAGTACGAGAGGTTGGCTCAACGTCGATCGCACCTATTGAAGAGTCGGTGAGATCGGTGCCGTCTGCCGCAGCCGGATTGTTGCGCAGCCAATTCAGCAATGGCATTTGCAGCAATCGGAGCGTTGCGCAATCTGTTGTGGCCGGAGTCGATCGCCGATGCGGCGCGTGGGGCAGACTCGCCGCCAGACTCGGGCCCACTGTCTTAACCTCCAGCCGGCCAGAAGAAGCGGCCAGCCTGCTTGATGGCGCTAGTCTATGTCTGGAAGACAAATAGATCATGCCAGACCGCATCCCCAATTACCGCGCTTTCCGGGTTATGTCTCTACCCAGGATCCGGGCAAGAACGCGCCCGTCGTCGTCCTCTACTGGGATACGCTCATCCGGGGCAAAGCTCTGATAGATCCATTCATCTATGAGCATGCTTCATGGGGCGACCTGGAATTGCGCGTCGCGGTTTTTGAGGTAAATGGCTCAGAGACGATCGGCGCCCACTATAGCTGGCAAAGAATCGGCGACGAAGAAGAGGAATTGGAAGTGTGGGCAGCATGGGTCCGCCTGGGTCAGCCTGGTTGAATCGCGGGCGTCGGAAGTGGTTGGGAGAACGTTGAGCAACGGCCGAGCACGCCCTTCAGGGCTTCTTCGATAGACGTCATCCACTGCCTGCCACCTCTACCCCGCAACATTGCTTGAATCGACGGCCAAGGAGCTCAGCGGGCTTGCCCTGAGAGTTTGCTAAAAGAAAACGGCGGCGTTCGTACCCATTGCTGGCAGCAAAGCCAGAAAGCTCAAACCGGCCAAGGGTTTTCCAGGCGAATACACACAGGACAATTCCGGAATCGAGGAAGCCGTGCCCGGCCGTCGCGCTTTCGGCGCCGTTTTGGAATCGGCGCGGGAAGAAGATAGCCAATTTCCGAACCGGTCAACAAGGGGAGCGCGAGCGAACTCTGATGAGCGAGCCATCGCAGCAATAGGAAGGCGAGGCCGAGGCCGAGTGCTGCGCCGGCGCAGGAGACGGCCAGCTCTCTGTCAAAAGCTTTGGCACGATGCGGCAGCGACTTGCCCCGAGAGCGGCACGGACGGCGATCTCCTTGCTGCGCGCGGCGGCGCGGGCGAGCAGCAGGTTGGAGAGATTGACGCAGGCGATGAGAAGGATGACGCCGACCGCGGACCAGAGGACGATGAGCAAACGGTGAAGGCGCCCACCGACGTAGTCCTTAAGCGAACGGAGATGCGTCGTCCGACCGCATTCATTTCACTTTGTATGCATCAGATCCTCTGTCACCTTATAGTTTCCCGGACCGCCGGTGACCGCGATCGGCACCACCGCACCCAAATTCTTCTTTTTGAAAAAGGGAGCCAGCGGCTTCATCAGCCACGACTTGAACCCCGTCGCGGTGTGCGAAATGTCGGTATCCATCTTCAGATTCCCGACCATGCGAACATTCTTATTGTGAAGGTTGAACGTGCCTCTCAAATCCGTCTCGGCTCCGGCCACCTGAAACCTGAGCCGTTGTGAAGAAGCAACGCCGTCCCGAATCATTGCCGTACCCCTGAGTGATGAGAGCGCATCGGTAGCCGAACCTGAGGTCTTATCGTCCGAGCCCTCATCCGAGCCGGCCGGCTTGTTGCCCTGTGCCCTCAGGCTGAACGCCGAAAGACTCTGCTCCGTCTGCCGATCCGAAATGCGCTCCCCAGGAGCGACGAAGGCC